>DATJNL010000280.1:0-10109 GCA_035508175.1 Myxococcales bacterium | reverse complement strand
ACCTGCCAGCCGGTGGTCTGCAACCAACCCCCCCAGCAGTGCTTTCAGGGGTGCGCGCTCACGTCCGTCCCCCACCAGTGCCCCGCGTGCATCTGCCCGGCGAGCAGCTGCTGCCTCCTGTGCAACTGAGGGGCTTGTCGCCCGGCGCGCGCGCTGCTAGACAGCGCGCCCATGACGACGACCCCGACCCTCGAGCTCATCCTTCGCCACTACAAGAATTTCAACGCGCGCGCGACCCGCGATGCGACGCTGGCGTACTGGCGGCACGTCGAGGGTGGCGGCCGGATGTTCTGGGCGGTGGCCGGCGCGATGTCGTCCGCGCAGCTCGGCATCAGCCTCGCCCCGGCCATCCGCGCGGGCTTGATCCACGGTCTCTCGGTGACGGGCGCCAACCTCGAGGAGTCGCTGTTCCGGCTGGTGGCGCACCACGGCTACAAGGACTTCCCGGACTACCGCTACTTCCGCAAGGAGGACGACACCAAGATTCTCGATCAGCGGATGCGGCGGGTGACCGACACGAGCATCCCCGAGGACGAGGCCTTCCGCGCCGTCGAGAAGATCATCGTTCCCATGTGGAAACGGGCTGCCGAGAGGAACGATCGCCGGTTCTGGCACGAGTACTTCTACGAGCTCATCCAGGCCGTGCCGCCCAAGCTGCACGAGGGCAACCCCGAGGAGTGCTGGCTGCTGGCGGCCGCCAAGGCGAAGCTCCCGATCGTGGTGCCCGGCTGCGAGGACTCGACCTTCGGCAACATCTTCGCCTCTCACGTGAAGCTCGGCGACGTACCGGCCACCATCGTCAAGTCGGGCATCGAGGTGATGGCAGATTTCTACGACCGCTACCGCGAGCTCTCCGCGGGCAAGGGTGTCGGCTTCTTCCAGATCGGCGGCGGCATCGCCGGCGACTTCCCCATCTGCGTCGTGCCCTCGATCAAGTATGACCTGGAGCAGCAGGTGAAGCCCTGGGCCTACTTCTGCCAGGTCTCCGACTCGACGACCTCCTACGGCTCCTACTCCGGTGCCACGCCGAACGAGAAGATCACCTGGGACAAGCTCACGGCCGAGACCCCCATGTTCGTCGTCGAATCCGACGCGACGATCGTCGTGCCGCTGATGCTCGAAGCATTGCTCGAGTGCAAGGCGCACCCGGCGGACGCCAACGCGCTGATCGCGCGATCCCGAGGTTGACCCGTGGACGCGGGGGCGTGGGAGCGCTATCGGCGCGCCATCACGGGCGTTCCCCTGCCCGCGGCGCTCGTCGATCTCGATGCCTTCGACGCGAACGCAGCCCGGCTCCTCGATCTGGCGCGGCAGGGTGGCAAGACGCTGCGGGTCGCAACCAAGTCGCTGCGCACGCCGGCGCTGGTACGCCGCTTTCGAGAGCTGGGCACCGACACCGCACGGGGCCTCATGGTGTACGCGGCCACCGAAGCTGCTTTCCTCGCGGCACAGGGCTTCGACGATCTGCTGCTCGCCTATCCCACGCTCCAAGGCAGCGACGTCGATCTGCTCGCTGGCATCGCCAGGATGGGCAAGATCGTCAGCACCGCCGTCGACGCGCCCGAGCAACTGGATGCACTCGCCGCCGCCGCGGGCCGAGCGGGCGTGCGTGCCCGGGTGACGCTGGACGTGGACGTCGCCTTCCGCGGGGCCGGCCTCACCCTCGGCGTGCGCCGGAGCCCGCTCCGTGAGCCGGAAGACGTGCTCGCGCTCGCCGATCGCATCGCGCGCGAGCCGCGCTTGCTCCTCGACGGCCTGCTCACGTACGAAGCCCAAATCGCAGGCGTACCGGACGCGAGCCCGTTCCACCCGTGGCTGAACCCGGCGAAACGCGCGATGAAGCGCGCCTCGGTCCCCCAGGTCGCACGGGTGCGACGCGAGATCGTCGCGGCGCTGGGGGCGCGCGGCATCTCCTTGCGCCTGGTGAATGGCGGTGGGACGGGCAGTCTCGCGATCTCGGCGCGCGATCCTTCACTCACCGAGGTCACCGCGGGATCCGGCCTTCTCGACAGCCGGCTCTTCGACTGGTTCCATGGGCTCACGCTCCAGCCCGCGGCTTACTTCGCCCTCCAGGTCGTGCGCCGTCCCCGCGCGGACATGGTGGTTTGCCACGGGGGCGGCTGGGTCGCGTCCGGCGAAGCGGGACCGGACAGGCTCCCGGTGCCCGCGCTACCCGAAGGCTGCCGCCTGCTGCCGCTGGAGGGAGCCGGAGAGGTGCAGACCCCGGTGAAGGTGCCGAAGGGCGTGCGCGTCGAGCTGGGCGAGGCTATCTTTTTCCGTCATGCCAAGGCCGGCGAGCTGGCCGAGCACGTGAACGAGCTGCTCCTCGTCCGCGGTGACCGGATCGTGGACCGCGCTCCCACCTACCGTGGCCTGGGCCAGAACTTCCTCGGGTGAACGATGCCGCTGCCCTTCCGCGACCACCGCCAGGATCCCGCCGCGTGGGCGCAGGAGCTCGACATCAGCCGGGAGGCGGTCGACCTCTACCTGTCCAGCGAGGTGGTCGACCTGCACATCGACTCGTTCCTCTGGACGCGCCAGATCGGCTACGACCTCAGGAAGCGTCACGGCGCAGGGCTCGGCGGCGCGTGGCTGAGCCAGGTCGACCTCCCCCGCGTGAGGGAGGCCCAGCTCGCGGGAGCCATGTGGTCGATCACCACGAACCCCTTTCGCAACGAGGCGCGGCGGGCGGAAGTCTTCTTCGAAAACCTCGCGCGCTTGCGAGACATCCTCGAGTCGTGCACCGACGACGTCGCCCTGGCCCGGAATCTCGCCGAGTACCGCGCCGCCCGTGCGGCGGGCAAGCACGCGGCCTTCCTGGTGGTCCAGGGCGGTAACGCGCTCGACGCCGAGGGCGCGCTCGACCGCCTCCCCGAGGGTCAGATTCTCCGGGTCACGGTGGTTCACCTCACAAACTCGTCGCTGGGAGCGACGAGCTCGCCCTTCGCCCGCGGCGCCGGGGGCCTCACCGAACGCGGCCGCGACTTCGTGAGGAAGCTCGACGAGAAGCGCATCTTCGTGGACCTCGCGCACGTGGAGCGGCGGGGCTTCTTCGACGCGGTGGCGGTGCACGACCGCGAGCTGCCATTGCTGGTCACTCACACGGGCGTCTCCGGCGTCTTCCGCCACTGGCGCCACCTCGACGACGATCAGATCCGGGCCGTCGCCGACACGGGCGGGGCCATCGGAATCATGTGCCAGTCGCAGATGCTGGGCGATCGCACCTGGGCGGGACGCAGCGAGACCGTCGTCCGACACATGGAGCACGTGATCGCGGTCGGTGGCGAGGACGCCTGTTCCTTCGGCAGCGACTGGGACGGCCTCATCGTGGGCCCACGGGACATGCGCACCTGCCTCGAGCTGCCCCGGCTGGTGCAGCGCATGCTCGACCGGAAGTGGCCGGAAGCGCGCGTCCGCAAGGTCCTCGGCGAAAACTTCCTGCGCACGCTGAGGGACCTGCGGGGCTGACGGCTGCGCTGGCAAGAGCGCTTGGGGGGCCCGCCGCTGGTGCCCCCGTTCGCCGGGGAGCCGTCCGCCCGGTCCATTTGTTGCGGGGATGGGCTTGGGGTTGGTATCCTCGGCATGTGATTGTCGGCCCGTGCCACTGCCGGGCGGCCGGGCTCTCGGTCGTCTGTGTTGCCGCCCTGCTGTGCGGCGGCCTCGCCCGCGCCGGCGACGTCCGCAGCTACACCGACTCGCAAGGGATCGTGCACCTCTACAATGTGCCGCACCGCCGCCACGGGGCGGCGGCTCGCGCCGCCGGCGCGCTCCAGCTCCCGATGGTCCTGCTCGAGCCGGTCATCGCCGAGAGCGCCAAGCAATACAACCTGCCCCCGGAGCTCGTGAAGGCCGTCATCGCAATCGAGAGCAACTACAATCCCTCCGCGGTGAGCGCCAAGGGCGCCATCGGCCTGATGCAGCTCATGCCGCAGACCGCGCGGGAGATGTATGTCGACGACCCCTACGACCCGGTGCAGAACATCCAGGGCGGCGCGCGCTACCTGCGCATCCTCATCAACCGCTTCGGCGACGGCGACCTGAACAAGGTTCTCGCAGCGTACAACGCGGGCCCCGACGCCGTCGATCGCTGCACCGCGAATTGCGTGGTCGGCGTCCCGCCCATCCCCGAGACGATCGACTACGTACG
Organism: Myxococcales bacterium; assembly: GCA_035508175.1. Lineage (GTDB taxonomy): Bacteria > Myxococcota > Myxococcia > Myxococcales > JAKAPL01 > DATJNL01. Next base: position 5,962 of record DATJNL010000280.1, on the reverse strand, counting down.
CCGCGTCGTGCGCGCGTACCAGTCTTTCAAGGCGCAGGCCTCGGCGGCGAGCGGCAACGGCTAGATCATGGCGGAAGCTTCGCTCCGGCCGGCCGACGAAGCCGGCATCGAGGATGATTTCCTCTATCACCTGTACCGCGGCGGCGAGCTGCTGGCGGCCGGAAAGAACCAGGAAGCGCGTGACGAGCTGGAGCGCGCCTTCCACCTCAAGCCGCGCAACCAGAAGGCGCAGAACCTGCTCGGCCTCGTCTACTTCAAGCTGGGGCTCCTCGAACGCTCCGCCGAGGTCTACGAGATGCTGGTGCAGGACAACCCGACCGACCCGACGCTCCGGGTGAACCTCGGCCTCGTGCACCTCAAGTCGGGCGATCATACCCGGGCGATTCGCGAGCTCGAGACCGCCGTCGACCTGTCTCCGGAACAGCAGAAGCCGCTGAACTACCTGGGCCTTGCGTACACCCAAGCGCGCCAACATGCCAAAGCGCTCGAGACCTTCAAGCGGGCCGGCAATAAGTCGATGGTGGACAAGATGGAGCGCGCGCTGGCCTCGGCCCCGCCAGCACCCACCGACGGTCCTGCGGCGCCCGCGCTGCCTCGACCAAGCGCACAGCCGGTCGGGTCCGACGAGCCGGTGCCGCTGCCCGCGGACGGCTACCGCCGAGCAGTACCCGCGACGCCTCCACCGCAGCCGGTGCAGGAAGACGTCGGCATCGAGGTCGAGATCGACGAGGGCATCAGCGAGGACCGCAGCCTGGACGTCGGGGTGGAAGCGGCGGCCGCGCCGCCGCCTCAACGCGCCCGTCCGCCACCTCCTCCGCAAGACGCGGTCGAGGCGGAGCCTGCTCAGCGCGAAGAGCCTGCTGAGGCGCCTCCAGCACCACAGCCTCACGAGCCGCCGACCGCGACCGCCCGCACGCAGGACGTGCGCCCGGCCGAGGAGGCAAAACGTGAGACGGAGGGAAGCGCGCCGCCGCCGTTGCCCGCGGGTGGCATCGGTGAGCTCCTCCGCCGCAGCATCCCCACCCTGGGCCCGGAGCACGCGACGTTCCATGTGGATGCCGACGGCGCCCTCATCCGTGTTCGCGGGGACCTGCACGCCCGCCTGGCCGGCCTCTGCTGGCTGCGGGGTGAGATGCAGCGGACCCCGGAGCAGAAGCGCTTCCGCGGACGCGCCACGGACAAGGCGTTCGGCGACGGAGCGGACCGCCTGTATGCGCTCGGGGGCCGCGGAGAGATCTTCGTCGCGGCCCGCGGCCTGACGGCCCTCGAGATGGGAGAGGAGGCTCTCTATCTGCTCGAGGACGCTCTGTTCGCCTTCGAGGACACTCTCTCCTACGAGAATGGCCGGGTCTCGAGTCCCGTTCCTCCCGATCTCTTCCTCGTCCATCTGCGGGGCCAAGGGGCCGCGTTGCTGCGCCTCGGCGGCGAGCTACGCAGCCTGCCCGTCCGGGCCGGGGATCCACTCGTGTTGCCGATGGATCGGCTGGTCGGTTGGACCGGGGGCCTTACGCCGAGCGTGCTCGCCGAGCTCGGCGCGCCCGCTCCGGGCCAGCCTGCGCCGGCGGGAGAGGCCCCTGGACGTTGGTTGCGGCTCGAGGGCGACGGTTGGGCGCTGTGGACCCTGCCCCCGAAGTAGAGGCCCGGTCGCCGCGGCGACGCGGCTCGCTGAAGCGCGAGCTGTGGAACCTCCCGAACGTCCTCACCCTGGGCCGGGTGGCCGTCATCCCACCCTTCGTCCTATTCACCTACTGGGCCGACCCCCTGCACAGCTTCCTCGCCGCCATCCTGTTCTCCGCCGCCGCTGCCACCGACGTGCTGGATGGATGGCTGGCACGTCGGCTCGGGCTAGTGACGGTCATGGGAAAGTTCATGGACCCGCTCGCGGACAAGCTCATCGTCATGGCGGCGCTGGTGATGCTCACGAGGCTCGGCCGGGTCGCCTCGGGCGTGGTGATCCTGATTCTCTCGCGCGAATTCATCGTCTCCGGCCTGCGCACGATCGCCATCAGCGAGGGCATGGTCATCTCGGCCTCCCAGGGCGGAAAGTGGAAGACCTCGTTGCAGGTCATCGGGATCGTGGCCCTGCTGATCCACTACACGCACCGCATCGACTTCCTGTTCACGGTCCAGTCCATCGACTTCAACGCGGTGGGGACGTGGTTGCTCTACCTCTCGCTGGTGGCATCGATCGCCTCGGCCGTGGGCTACTTCCGCGCATTCTGGCGGGGCCTCCCGGCTCCCGCCTAGACCGCGCGACCTGGGCACAGCGTGGCTACCCTTCCGGCCAGGGGAGCGACGTGCCGGGATTCGGCGCCATTGCCATGACCGTCGTGCTGGCCCACGCCGGACCGCCGCGAGCTCTGCGTTCGCTGGACGCGCTGGAGCGACGGTTGGCGGCCGAGTTGCGGCAGCGCGACGGCATGGCGGATTCGACCGCGCGCCGTTGCAACCTGATCGTGCAGCGGGTCTCACGTAGCTTGCGGTGGCGGGGAGCCGCAGGGCTGGCACTCGGCGACGATCTCCTGCGTCAGAACGCGTTGGCCCGTGCCGCCCTGGGCGAGCGCCGATGGACGGACGCTCTCGCCGCCACGCAGGCTGCGGAGGCCAACCTCGCGGAAGCGCGTCGCCTTCGTTGAACATCTCGACTCGCCGCGCGGGTTGACCGGCCCCGGGCAAAGCGGTAGACGGCGAGCATGAGAACCCAAGGCGTGATCGCAGCTCTGATCCTCCTCCTCGCGCCGCCCGCCCTCGCACGCGGCAAGACGAGGGCGCAGATCGTCCTCGAGGTGAAACCCACGACGGCCGAGCTGTTCATCGACGGCAAGGCGATGGGCAAGGCCAGCGCCGGGCGCGTGCTCGACGTGACCGCGGGCTTTCACGTGGTGAAGCTCGTCAGCAAGGGCGATGAGCACGAGGAGCGCGTGAAGTTCGCGGCGGGGGAGAAGACCACGTACAAGTACGAGTTCGACGAGGGAACGCCGAACCAGAACAGCGGCGATCTCGATCAGCCCACTTCCCCCGATTCCCCGTAGCGGCGGCGGGCCTGCCCGCCGCGGAGACGACCGATGCCCCTCAAGCACTACCTCCTGACCCCGGGCCCCACGCCCGTCCCCGAGCGCGTCGCGCTCGCCATGGCACATCCCATCCCGCACCACCGAGCCCCGGCCTTCGAGGCGCTCTTCGCCGAGGTGCGCGACGGCCTCAAGTGGCTCTACGACACGAAGAGCGACGTCCTCACCTTCGCCTGCTCCGGCACCGGCGCGATGGAGGGCTCGATCGTCAACTTCTTCAAGCCCGGGGATGAGATCGTCACCGTCAACGGCGGCAAGTTCGGCGAGCGCTGGGGCAAGATCGGGAAGGCCTACGGCCTCACGGTTCACGAGCTGAAGGTCGAATGGGGCAAGGCCGTCGACCCGGCGGCCGTGGAGAAGGCGCTGCGCGATCACCCGACCGCGCGCGCCGTGTGCGTACAGGCGAGCGAGAGTTCGACCGGCGTGGCCCATCCCGTGCGCGAGATCGCGCAGATCACCGGCCGCGGCGAGGCGCTCTGCATCGTCGATGCGGTATCGGCGCTCGGCGCCATGCCGCTACCGATGGACGAATGGGGCATCGACGTGCTCGTGACCGGCTCACAGAAAGCGCTCATGCTGCCTCCCGGCCTTGCCTTCGGCGCCGCCAGCGAGAAGGCCTGGAAGCGCAACGAGACCGCCACCCTGCCTCGCTTCTACTTCGACTGGAAGCGCGAGCGCGAGATGCAGCGCAAGAACCAGACGGCTTGGACGCCATCCATCTCGCTCCTGATGGGGCTGGCCGAGGTGATCCGCTGGCTCCGTGAGCTGACGCTGCCCGCCGTCTACGAGCGGCACGAGCGGCTCGCGCGGGCCAGCCGCGCGGCCATGACCGCGATCGGCTGCAAGCTCTACGCCGAGCGACCAGTCGTCTCGCTCACGACCGTCTGGGCACCGGAGGGCATCGACAGCGACAAGCTGGTGAAGACCCTCAAGACGAAGTACGGCGTCACGCTCGTAGGAGGGCAGGACGCGGCCAAGGGCAAGATCTTCCGCATCGCACACCTCGGCTACTTCGACGACCTCGACATCGTAGTAGCAGTGGCCGCCATCGAGCGCGCGCTGGCCGATCTCGGCTACAAGGCCAAGCCCTTCGGCACCGGCGTCGGCGCGGCGATGGCCGCGATGGGCGAGTAGTTCGGGCGGCGGGAGAACGGCCCGCCCCCGCGCACAAGGGGGCTCGGCCTCGCTTCGACGCTCCGAGAATGAGAAAGGTGAACCCGAGTCAGACGGCGGGCTGCTGCTGCGTCATGCAGTGGAGGGTCCCGAGACCCCACACGAGGTCCCGGGAGTAGATCGGCACCACCGGGCGGTCGCGAAAGAGCGCATCGAGCGTGCGCAGAGCCTGCTCGTCGTTCGGATCGTTGAAGACCGGCACGAGCACGGCGGCATTGGCCACGTAGAAGTTCAGGTAGCTCGCCGGCAGCCGCTGGCCGGCGAAGAGGACGGGCGCGGGCAGCGGCACAGGAACCACCTCGAGGCTCTCGCCGCCACGGTCCCTCGTGGCGTGAAGGCGCGCCAGGTTCTCTTGCAACGGGTCGAAGTTCGCGTCGGACGCCTCGTCTTCCGTGGCGATCACGATCGCACCCTCGGGCGTGAAGCGTGCGAGATCATCGACGTGGCCGTGCGTGTCGTCGCCGGCGATCCCGCGGCCCAGCCAGAGCACCCGCTCGATGCCGAGGTACTCGCGAAACATGCGCTCGAGGGCCTCCCGTCCGAGCCCAGGATTGCGCTGCTGGACCTCGGACAGCAGACACTCCTCGGTCGTCATCAAGAGCCCTTGCCCGTCGACGTCGATGCTCCCTCCCTCGAGGACCACGCGCTGGGGCTTGCCGTCCCCTCGGACGACCGTCGGCTGCCAGGAAGGGAGCGCGAGCCTCTTCGCCACGTAGGCAGGAAGCCGGTCGTCGCGCCGCCAGTCGTCGTACTTGGCCCACGCGTTGAACTTGAAGTCGCAGACGCCCAGGGCTCGGCCCGAGCCGCGGACGAAGATCGGTCCAGAATCCCTCGTCCAGACTCGATCGGTCGGCTGGCGATGGAACTCGATCCGTGCCAGGTCGGCGCCAGCTTTCCCGAGCATGCCGGCCGCGGCGGCGCGCTCCTTGGCGTCCCTGACGAAGATGCAGACCCGCTCGCCCTTCGCGATCCAGCGGACGATCTCGGCGTAGACCCAGGGGATCGGCGCGAACTTTCCCGGCCAGTCGGCCCTGTTGTGCGGCCAGGCGATCCAGGTGGCCGCGTGCGCCTCCCACTCGGCGGGCATCCTGTACCCCAGCGCGCGCGGGGTCTGCGCCGGCTGTCGCTGCATCGCGGCCGCTAACGCCCGAAACGCTGGGTGAGGCCGCCGTACGCGTCGATGCGGCGGTCCCGAAGGAAAGGCCAGTTGCGGCGGATGCTCTCTTGGAGCGCGGGATCCACCTCGGCGACGACGATCTCCTCGCGCTCGGCACCCGCTTTTTCCAGCACCCGGCCGAAGGGATCGGAGACGAACGAGCCGCCGAAGAACTCTAGGCCGCCGTCCTTGGGCCCCTCGTGCCCCACGCGGTTGGCCGCCGCCACGTAAACGCCGTTGGCGATGGCGTGCGAGCGCTGGATGGTCTCCCACGCCGACGCCTGCGCCGCGCCGAACTCGGCCTTCTCCGCCGGGTGCCAGCCGATGGCGGTGGGATAGAAGATCACCGCCACGTCCTCGAGCGAGGTGAGCCGCGCGGCCTCGGGATACCATTGATCCCAGCAGACCAGCACGCCGATCCGGCCGAAGCGCGTCTGGAACCCGCGGAAGCCCAGGTCGCCAGGGGTGAAGTAGTACTTCTCGTAGTAGAGCGGGTCGTCCGGGATGTGCATCTTCCGGTAGCAGCCGAGCAGGCTCCCATCCGCGTCAAGCACCACCGCGG
>DATJNL010000279.1:0-5534 GCA_035508175.1 Myxococcales bacterium | reverse complement strand
GGCTGCCCCGGGAACCGCCAAGCGCGCGGCCCGCGAGGCGCTGGCGCGCGGTGCCTTGATGCGCCCCCTCAGCGAGACGCTCTACTGGCTGCCACCACTGAATCTCGACGGCGAGGCCCTCGACCGCCTCGAACGGATCACCGGCGACGCGCTCGAGGCCGCGCTCGGCTGAGACGACCCCTACGCCGCTTCCTGGCGATGGGCCCGCACGAAGATGTCCGGCGGGCTCGCGAGCGTCCGCTTCACCTTGCACTGCTCCGCCGCCCGCGCGAGCGCCTCCACGTACTTCTCCGGGAAACCGGTCGGCACGACGATCTCGAGCTCGACGTGGCGCAGCCGCCCCGAGTCGTCCGAGGTCGATCGCTGGAGGATGTGGATCCCCTCCGGGGACAAGCCGCGTGCGCCGCAGAAGCCGACGACGTAGATTCCAGCGCACGCGCCGATCGAAGCGAGGAAGAGGTCGAACGGCGCGGGCGCGGTGTCGCCGCCTCCCCCCGAGGCCGGCTGATCGGTCCGGATCACGTGGGCGCCGACCTTCACGTCCACGCGCTTGCCGCCCGGGAAGACGACCTCGAAGAGGTCGTCCTTCATGTCCGGTGCATGGGGCAGGTGGAGAAGCCGAACAGCCGGTACGCGGGACAGAAGCCCCACAGGCCGGTCACGAGCGGGATGAGCCCCAGCAGGCCCCACATCGTCTTCGGGCCGGTGATCGTGAGGCAGAGCAGGCCGACGCCGAGCAACACGCGCAAGGCGAGGTCCCAACTCCCTTCGCTGGTCATCGAAACACTCCTTCCGCGGGCGTGGATCACCCGCGTCTCGGAGGATGAGCAACCTTCGTGCCGGCCTCGCGAAGCCGTGCCGGCGGGAGCGACCCTGGAGCGGCGGCGCAAGCGCTGCGTCGCGGCGGCGCCTCCTCGAAAGCTCTGCGCGCGAAAGCGGCCCGGCGGGCCGTCAGTTGGAGATCTTCACGTCCTGCCCGCCCTGCGACGACAGGGTGCGATAGTTCTGATCGACGTAGTTCACCAGGTCGATGAACGAGTCGAGGTAGGCGCGGGGCGGGCCCATCGGGCCGCCGTGGGAGTTGACGAAGAAGTTGCCGGAGTGGCACTCGCGCTGCCAGGGCGCCGTGTAGGGGTTGCCGTTGGCGTCGTCCTCGCTGCACTCGTGCTCGCCGGTCTGGGTGTTGGTGAAGCAGCAGCGGCCGCTCGGGAAGACCGCGATCATCTTGCGCAGGTCGCCGGCCACCATGTCGCTGTCGAAGACCACGTCCACGCCCAGCATGTCGTCGGCGCTCATGCCGTAGCCGTGCAGGATGTAGATGACCGGGTAGCGCGCGTTGGCGTTCTCGGGCGAGTCGTAGCCCGGCGGCACCACGATCCCGAAATCGCGGTTTGCCTGCAACGCGTTCGAGTAGAAGGTCGTGTACGTCGAGCGCGTCGGGAAGTCCTCCGGATTGCTGCCGAGCGGGGGATCGACCGCCTCGACGCCGTCCCAGCGATGGCTGAACCAGTGGTAGAGCGCGTCGAACCGGTCGATGGCCTGGCCCACCGTTCCCACGTGATCGCCATCGCCCGCGGCGAGCTCCTCGGCGGTGGGCTCCATGGTGCCGTAGAACGTCATGAGATCGCGAGGGATGAGATCCCAGTTCGCATCCGCGGCCACGAAGTTGTCGTCGCTCTCGAACGGCGCGTTCGCGCTCGGCCAGGAGGTGAAATCGGCGTACAGCTGCGTCTGGGCCTTCGGCAGGAGCGCGGACAGCAAGCCGAAGATCTGTGCTCCGGAGACGCCGAAGTTGAAGACGTCGCGCACGCCGCCGTCGATGAGGTAGTCCACGCGCAAGAGCTCGGACACGTGCAGGCCGTCGGGGTTGGGGGCGAGCCAGTTCGTCATGATGTTGGTTCGCGGGTCGACGCCGAAGTAGTTGGCCATGGCCGGCGCCTGGTCGAACTGCCCATTGCCTTCGCCGTAGTCGCCGGTGTTCGGCACGCCGTCGAGGCCGTCGTCCTGGAACGGTTCGCCCTTCTCCCAGCGCCAGTCGTTCTCGGTGCCGAACGCGTTCTGGCGGAAGTCGTAGTCGTCGCCGTTCGGGTCGGGGTTCTTCACCGCGTCGTAGGGCGACTGCGAGGGGTCGCTCACGCAGCCCCCCTGGCCGTCCTCCATGGGATCCGCGCAGCCGTCCACGCCCACGTCCTGGAAGCGCTCGTGCGCGTTGATCACCAGCGGCTCGCCGTAGTCGCGCTTGCCGTTGCCGTTGAGGTCCACCGCCAGCGCCACGTACATCGGCCGCGTCGCGGGCCAGCAGGGGTTCACCGTGCCGACCTCTTCCAGATAAAGCGGCTCGTTCGTGCTGGTCGAGGCCTGCAGCGCGCCGCCCTGGCTCGCGCAGAAGGTCTGCGGGAAGGTCGCCGCCGTCTCGCTCGCCGTCATCTGGCACCAGTCGATCTCCTGGGCCGGCGTGTTCGCGCAGTAGTAGATGGGCCGCTGCCCGTCGCAGAACGAGATCACGTCGTACTGCCCGGTCGGGTTGTACTCGGCGTTGTAGACCGGCTGCGTGCCGCCGTTCGCCGTGCCCTTGATGACGAGCGGTGTCTGGCAGAGCGCCGATCCTTGCGACCACAGGGCCTGCGTGATGCCGGGGGCGAAGAAGCTGTCGTTCGGGTTGTACGTCCCGGGGTTGCCGAAAGCCTCGGACAGGTCCTCGAAAAGGTCCATGTACGAGTCGCGGTCGAAGTTGCCGCCGTTGTCGGTGTAGCGCCAGTGGTTGAACGTGGCGGTGTGCTCGTAGGGCAGCACCTGCGGCGTCGCCTGCTGCATGCAGCCGAGCGCCTCCGGATTGTTGAGAATCGCGCCGGTCGGGTCCTGGGACAGAAGCCCCTGGAGCTGCGAGAGCGTGCAGAAGCCGCCCGTGTCGCTGGTCTCGATGAAGTGCAGCAGGTAGTTGAAATCCATGGGCCCGCCGAGCGAGCCGATCCCGTCGAACAGGTCGGGATGGGTCGTGCCGATGAACGAGCTGCCCATGCCGCCCATGCTGACCCCGCCGATGGCGCGGAAGGAGTAGTGCCGCAGCGTGGGGCCGGTCGGCGCGGGCGGAGGCGGCGCCTTGCTGCCACCGCAGCCGCCCCCGCTTGCACCGATCGTTCCGAAAGCGAAGGCCAGGAGGCCGAGGGAGCCGAGGGCGTTTTTCATGGGGCAGGGAGTGTAGCGCCTCGCCCGCCCGCCTGGAAGCCGGCCCCCCCGCCGATCGACGGACCGCTCAGCGGTGCGCCCTCGACCTTGGTCAGCATGGCGCGCAGGTGGCCGATGAGCATCTCGGAATCGAGGAGCACGGGTAGGTGCCGGGGGTCGTCGGAGAACCAGGCATCGAGATCCCTGCGGTTTCCGAACGGGCCCGTCATGTGCGCGCCGATGCTGACGTGCACGCAGGGAATGGCGCCGGCCGGCGTGGCGATCGTCTGGCGTCCGAGCACGTGGACCGACAGGGGCCACACGTCGTTGCCCATGTAGACGGGGACCGAGTCCCGCTCTCCGAGCGCCAGGGGGCGGGTGCGCAGCCAGTACACCGCGGCCAGGAAGTCGAGCGTGCCCGCGGGCAGCGGCACGGTCTTGTGGACCGCGCCCTTGCCGTCCCAGTGGCGGTAGTCCGCCGTCAGGCCGGACGCCCCCGGCAGGAAGCGGATGATGAAGCCGTAGTGGTTGCTCCCCTCGGCGGCCACGAGCCGGCTCACCACGCCGCGGCGAGCCGGTGGGCTCCACCACGAGACGTCGTGGTCATGGATCGGGAACACCCGGTCGACTGCGCCGAGGCTGCTGGCCTGCGCCACGATCGGCCAGGCGGACAGACCTTCGACGGAGGTGGCCGCGCCGACCGCCAGCTGCGCCGTGCCGGCGGTCGCCCCCAAGATGCTCACCTGGTAGGAGAGCTGCTCTCCGGGCAAGAACGGCGCGGCGAGCGAACCGGCGTCGGGGCCGGGCGCCGCTAGCGCGGCGAGCAGGAGCGGCAACAAGGCTCAGGGACCGGACGGCGCGAGGTCGATGAAGGCGGTGCCCCCGGCAGCCACCGACGCCGACAGGGTGGCGATCGCTTCGGGCGCGGCACCGGCCGAGGGCGAAGCGAGCAACGAAAGGTCGTACGAACCGGCGAGCGCCACGGCCGCGAACCGCCCCGAAGGGCTGGTGGCGGTGCGGCCGGCGAGGGGCGCGCCCGTGTCGTCGAGGTAGCCGAACACGATGCCGCCGTCTCCTGCTGCGAGCTGAACGCCCGAGAGCGGTCGGCCGGCGCAGTCGCGGACGATGCCCAGGAAGAGGCCGTCGGTGGAGCGATTGCCCACGTGGAGTGCGTTCTGCAGATCGCCGGCTTCGACCGACCAACCGTCGATGGAGATCGCCTGCACGTCCCGCCGGCCCCCATCGGGCAAGGCGGGAGCGATGACCCCCTGCTGGACGGCCGCGCCGGCCCACACCGAGGAGGCGACCGCGATCTGGAGCAGCTGCCCCGGGGGCGCCTGGATCTGGTACCCCACGCCGCTCGCACAGGTGGCATCGGCGCGCAGCGGTGTCGCCGCCCCGAGCGGATAGCCGTCTTCGAGCAGCTGCACCGTGCCTCCATCGGGAGTCGAGGGCGAGACCGCGTCCACCGGGAAAACGTCGACGCAGCCAGCCAGCGTCACGTCGGCATTGCCCGCGAGCGACGCGGGTGGAAACGGGTAGCAGGCCAGCGAGGCCGACGCAGCGCCGGCGTCGCTCCAGGCCCAGGGCACGTTCGCGCAGGCACCCGCGACGCAGGCGCCGCCCAGGCATTGCGAGCTGTCGCTGCAGCCGCTCCCCGGCGACCCCCCCCCATCGCCTGACGCGACGCAGAGTCCCTGGACGCAGGCATAACCCGGGAGGCACACACCCTCCTCGTCGCACGGCTGCGCCCCGCCGATGGGACAGAACAAGGAGCAGCCCAGGCAGAGGGGGAGGAGACAGAGGAACGCGCGCCGGATCATCGAGCGCCGGCAGCGTACCACGCGCGGCGGGTGCGCCCAAGACTCGGGATGTGTTCTACCGGGGGCTTCGCCCCCGTGCCCCCGCCTCGATCTCGAGACGCGCTGCACGTGAGCGGGGGATCAACGAGGGACGGAGGGGGAGCCGCTTGCTCGGGCTCCGGACCCCCGTCCGTCCTCGCGCTCCCCACGCGCTGTACCGAGTTGTACCGTCGCTCGTGCAACAACATGGGCGCGCTGCGGGCGCGGCGGGGGGCCCCCGGACCCCTGCGCGTCGGCCCCCCCTCCTCCCCACTTTCATTTACTTTACCTCCATCTCTATCTCTCCCTCTCCACCGCCTATGCACCTGATCTCGATCGCATCTCGATCGGCGCCGCAGGCAAGGTTTGAAGATCATGGATCTGTGGGTTGAAGGGGGTTCGTAGAGTGGAGAGGCGGGGTGGGCGAGGGGGCGGCCGGGACCGAGCGTCGAGGCCGATGCCACTCGCGACCAAGGGCCTATACGCTGCGGGATCGAGACAGGCGAGGCCGCGCCGCGAGTGGACCGG
>DATJNL010000278.1:0-3275 GCA_035508175.1 Myxococcales bacterium | reverse complement strand
CGCCCTCCGACGACCTCGGCGAGCAGCACCTCGATGTCGGGCTCGCTGGTCGCCAGCCGCTGCTCGATGTCTGCCTGCAATGTGCTCATCTGAACTGTCTCCATACGTAAAAAAAGCGGGCGTGCGCCCACTCTCGGTACTGCTGCCGAGGCTGTCCGCCACGGCCGAAAGCTGTGCTTCGAGGATAGCATCGCCCACGTCCCCGTGGGCGCCCTCACACCCGCCCGGCGTCGCGGCGGGCGCGGTCCCGGTAGAGCCGGTAATCCTCGCGCTCGGGGCGCAGCGAACAGGCCAGCGCGAGCGGCTGGCAGGCCTCGCGATGCCGTCCCAGCAGCTGCATCGAACGGCCCAGGCAGAAGAGCGCGTAGTCGTTCGTGGGGGCGCTCGCGGCGACCGCCTCGAACTCGGCGGCGGCGCCCGCGTAGCGGCGGGCGTGGAACAGCGCGCGCCCCAGCGCCTCGCGGATCGAGGCCTTGTCGGGCTCGAGGTCGCGGGCTTTGCTCAGCGGCACGATCGCGGCCTGGTGGTCGCCGTGGTCGAGCAGCGAAATCCCGCGCCGGTACAGGTCGTACACGCTGTCCATCGTGAAATGTTAGCCCCTGTGGGTGAGCCGGCTAGACGGATTCTGCGCCGCCCCTGAGCCGCTCGACGGCCTCGAGGATCGATTCCGCGACGCTGTCCTTGGGCGCCCGCTCGACGTGCAGGCGCTCGATCGCACCGCCCCCGGCGGCGGTCAGGATCGTGACCTCGTTGTCCTCGACGTCGAAGCCGACGTCGGCGCGGGAGATGTCGTTGACCACGAGCGCGTCCAGCCGCTTGCCGGTCAGCTTGCCCTCCGCCCCGGCCAGGCCGGCCGGCCCGTGCTCGGCGGCGAACCCCACCAGCGTCTGACCGTCGCGCCGGCGCCCAGACAGCTCGGAGAGGATGTCCACGGTCGGGGCCAGCGCCAGGGTCAGCCCCTCGCGGCCGTCCTTCTTGATCTTGCCCTCGCTGGCGGCCGCGGGCGCGAAGTCGGCCACCGCGGCGGCCATCAGCAGCACGTCGGCGGCCGGGAACTCCAGCTCGCAGGCGGCCCGCAGCTGCTCGGCGCTGACGACGTCCACGCGCCTCACGCCGGGGGGAGCCTCGAGCGCCACGTTGGCGCACAGCAGCACAACCTCGGCGCCCCTGCGCCGGGCCGCCCCGGCGAGCGCCAGCCCCATGCGCCCGGATGAGCTGTTGCCGAGGAACCTGACGCTGTCGATCGCCTCGCGGGTGCCCCCGGCGGTGACGAGCACCCTCGTGCCGGCCAGCGTCCCGCCCGCGCCGTCGCCGTTTTCGCCGGGGCCCCTCCCGGCGAGCAGCTCCTCACAGGCGGCGAGCAGGGTGGCGGGCTCCGCCATGCGCCCGACCCCGTGCTCGCCGATCGACGCCAGGCGCCCGGCGGTCGGCTCCACGATCCGGGCTCCCCGGGATCGCAGCGTGTCGAGGTTGTGCGTGGTGGCCGGGTGCTCGTACATGCGCGAGTTCATCGCCGGGGCGATCACCAGCGGGCAGCCGGCCGCCAGCGCGCAGCTCGTGAGCAGGTTGTCGGCGAGGCCGGCGGCGAGCTTGGCGATCGTGTTGGCCGACGCCGGGGCGATCAGGTACAGGTCCGCGTTGGCCACCAGCTCGAGGTGGCCGATCGGGTCGTGGCCGGGGGGCTGCTGGTCGGGGAAGGCTCCCCGGGCGGGGTCGCGCTGGAACTCGCTGACGAGCACCGGCGCCCCGCTGAGGGCGGCGAAGGAAGCGGTCCCGACGAAGCGCCGGCTGGTGGGCGTCTGCACGACGCGCACCACGTGGCCGGCGCCCGTCGCCAGGCGGACGAGCTCGAGCGCCTTGTACGCGGCGATCCCGCCGCTGACGCCGAGCAGTATGCGCATCGGCCTACCGGTAGTGGTACTTCATCTTCCCGCCGGCTACCTCCTCGAGGGCAATCGTGAGGTAGTTTTTCGAGGCGGTCTCGATCATCGGCGGGGGGAACTCGTCGAAGGTGCCCTCGCCGAGGTTGTGGTAGTAGCTGTTGATCTGTCGCGCCCGCTTGGCGGCGACGATCACTCCGGCGTAGTTGGAGTCGACCTGCTCGAGCAGCCGGTCGATGCGGGGCGAGATCACTTTGCGGGTCTGCCTTTCGTCGTTGTCTCTGTAAAGGAGTCTAGCCGCAGCGGCTACCCGCTCCCGCCTCCCGCGGAGCTGCGCGGCGCCTCCCGGGGCCGCCCGGAGGGAAGCCTCGAGGCGACGATCTCGTACAGCTCGTCGGTGGCCCGCTCGAGGTCGTCGTTGACGACCACGTGGGCGAACTCGGGTTGGGCCGCGAGCTCCGCCTCGGCCACCCCCAGGCGCCGGCTCACCTCCTCGGGGTCGTCGGTGCCCCGGCCCTGGAGCCGCTCGCGGAGCACCTCCAGCGACGGCGGCGAGATGAACACCTGCACCGCCCGGGGCATCGCGGCGCGCACCTGGCGGGCGCCCTGGACCTCGATCTCGAGCACCACCGGCACGCCCCGCTCGACGCGGCCCTCGAGCTCGGAGCGCAGCGTCCCGTAGCGTCGCCCGGCGTAGTCGGCGTGCTCGACGAACTGGCCCGCCCCGACCAGCTCGTCGAAGCGCTCCCCGCTGAGGAAGTGGTAGTCCACCCCGTCACGCTCTCCCGGGCGTGGGGCCCGTGTGGTGGCCGACACCGACAGCTCGAGCTGCGGGATGCGTTCGCGCAGGCCTCGTATCAGCGTGCCCTTGCCGACCCCCGATGGTCCAGTGATCACGAACACGTCGCTCAACGGCGACACCCTATTGGGTGCCCTCAGACGTAATCGGCGCCGAGGCTCAGCGGTGCAGGAGCGAGATCAGCTCGCTGCGCTGACGTTCGGAGAGCCCGCCGATCGTCTTGCTCGGGGCGATCCGGCAGTGCGCCAGGATCTTGTTGACCTTCACCCGGCCGTACTTCGGCACCGCCAACAGCATGTCGAACACCTTCGCGGTCTCGACGTACTCCGGGGGGTCGAGCAGGAGCGTGTGGATCGATCGCCGGCCGGACTTCAGGTCGCGCTTCAGCTGGGCACGCTGGATGCGGATCTGGTTGGCCCGCGCGAGGGCATCCATACGCTGGTTGAGCGAGCGCTCCGGCGCGGTCGCAGCGCTGGAGGGCGTCGTACCAGTCGCCGTCGTCATGGGCGGCGAGTCTACACGCCACCGGCATCCGATCAAGCCAAAACCCCCTAATTCACCTCGACCTCAGCCTGAGGTGAAGATTCGTCGAGGCT
>DATJNL010000277.1:0-4180 GCA_035508175.1 Myxococcales bacterium | reverse complement strand
CCAGGTCGGGTATGCCCCGACAGGCCTCGCGCTCTCTGCCGACGGCAAGACCTTGTTCGTCCACAACTCGCTCGACTACAGCATCTCCGTCGTGCAGAGCGTGGGCAGCGCGCTCACCGAGGTCGCGCGTATCACCGTCTCGAACCCCGGAAGCCTGTCGTCCGACGCGGTCGAGGGGCGGCGCCTCTTCTTCTCCGCCGCGGATCCGATCATGACGGTGCCCGGCGGCGGCGTCGCCTGCGAGTCCTGTCACCTCGAGGCGGGCAGCGACGCGAACGTTTGGCAGTTCACGCATGGCCCCCGCAAGACGATCAGCCTCGTCGGCCGCCACGTTTCCGACACCGCGCCCTACCACTGGGATGGGACCGAGTTCGACGTGGACGGGGTCCACAGCGCCTACGACGCTTTCTTCGCCGAGACTGTCCAGGTGCGCATGGGAGGACTGGGAGTTTCCGAGCAGCAGGAGAGCCAGATCGCAACCTTCATGCAGGGGCTCATGCCGCTCGACAACCCGTTCCGCCAGGCCGGCGGCGGCCTCACCGCCGCGCAGCAGCGCGGGCAGGCGCTCTTCCAGGGGAAGGCCGGCTGCATTGCGTGCCACAGCGGGCCGGACTTCACGGACAACTCGTTCCACGACGTGGGGACGTTCGTCAGCTCCAACCCGAACGGCCAACCCGACGACGCGTGCCGGCTCAATCCGAACGACGGTCCCTGCGTGGGCACGGGCGTGAACGGCACCCACCCCCAGGCCAACCCCGCCAACACGGTGCACGGCTTCAACACGCCTTCTCTCTTGGGTGTCGTCTGGGCCGCCCCCTATCTGCACGACGGGAGCGCCGCGACGTTGACGGACCGATTGATCAACAACCCAGGCGACGCCCACGGCAGCACGAGCGCGCTCTCGTCGAGCGAGATCTCCGACTTGGTGCAGTACCTGCAGACGTTGTGAACGAGAAGCCGTCGGTACGAGGCGAAGGAGCGCGTGATGGCGAAGAAGACCGAGAGGCTGGCGATCCGCTGTGAGCAGCTTTCGCAGGCGGTGGTCGAGATCCTGGCGAACGACGGCCGCGGCGCGCTCACGCGCGAAAAGATCAGCGAGGTGGCAGGACTGTCCCGCCCCCTGATCTACTACTACTTCAACAGCGCGGAGGCGGTGATGGCCTCCGCCTTCAAGTGGATTTGCGGGCGCATCTTGGAGCTCGAAGAGAAGGCCCTGGACGGCCCGGCCGCGGGGCTCGACCGACTGGCCGCCGCGTTCGTGCCGGACGGAGAAGAGAGCCGCAAGCTGTACCGGGCCTTCTTCGCCCTGCTGCCCGAGGCCGTGATCAAGGACGAGCTCAAGGGCGAGGTGTCGCGGCTGCGAGCGCGGCGCCGCGACCTGCTGGCGGAGGTATTGCTGGATTCGGCTCGGACCGGCGAGGTCCGGCCCGCCGACGGTTGCGACCTCGACGCGGTCGCCGGACTGCTCGAAGGAGCCGCGTTGCGTTCGGCAGTAGAGGCAATCACCGAGAGCAAGTACGCGAACAACATCGGGGACGCCGTGAGGCGTTACTTGAGGCCGATGCGGGTCGCCGCCGTCGCAGCCTGACCGCTTGCGGTCGGAAGGGGCGTCTGCTAGCCGTCAGGCGTGCCCGTATCGTTGTTGCTGTCGTTCGCGCTCAGCGCCGTCGCTGTTCCCCGGATCGCCGTGATGGACGTGAAGGTCCGCGGTGGCGTCTCCGCCGAGGTCGCCTCCACGGTCTCCGACGCGGTGGTCGTCGAGGTCCGGCGCCGCTCCCCCGGCTCCTCCGTGCTCGGGGCCGAAGAGATTCGATCGATGGTCGGGGTGGCGGTCGAGAAAGCCAAGCTGGGCTGCGAGGAGATGGCTTGCCTGGCGGAGATCGGCGGGGCATTGGGCGCGGAGCGGCTCGTGCTCGGAACCATCGGCAGGCTCGGCGACACTTATCTGCTCAGCCTGCAACTCGTGGACGTCGGGCATGCGCGCGTGATTGGGTCTGGGGCCGCAACCGTCTCCGCCAAGCACGATGACTTGCTGTTTGGTGCGATAGCCAGCGCAGTGGGGCAGATGTTCCAGGGCGCGCCAACCCCGACTGCGACTGCGACCCCGACCGCGACCCCGACCGCGACCGCGACCCCGACCGCGACCCCGACCCCGACCCCGACCCCGACCCCGACCGCGACCGCGACCGCGACCCCGACCGCGAACCGGTGTCCTCCTGACCGTATCTTCGGGGACGAGCAGGCTTACGCCTCTGGAGGAATGCCGACCGGGATCGGCGCCGGCGATTTCGACGGCGACGGCCGTCCCGATCTCGTGCTCGCCAACTACCGCGACGGCAAGATCCAGCTCTTCCTCAACCGCGGGAGCGGTCTCTTTCGCGCGCCCCGGTCCTTCGCCCTTCCAAAGGGCGCCGCCCCCGAGGCGCTCGTAGTGGCGGACCTGAACCAGGATGGCCACCCGGACGTGATCGCGACGACGGTGGACGAAGATCGCGTCGACGTGCTCCTCGGCGATGGCCGCGGAGCCCTCGGCCCGGCGCGATCGTTCCGAGTGTCGTCGCCTTCGGAGTACGTTCGACCCCGTGGTCTCGTGGCCGCCGACTTCGACGGCGACGGCAAGATCGACCTCGCAACGGTCGATTCGAACGGCATGAGCGGGACGGCCAGCGTGCTCTATGGCGACGGGCGTGGCGGCTTTGGAGCGGGCACCCAGGTCGTGGCCGCAGAGAACCAGGTGCACGTGTACGAGTTGGCGGCGGGCGATCTCGACGGAGATGGTCGCGCAGACCTAGTCGTGCTTGAGGACCCCGGGAGCGGCAGCGCGATTCTGTCGCAGAAGGGACGGCGCTTCGCGGCACCCGTCCCCGTGTCGACGGGCAAGCAGCCCCGCGCCGCCGCCCTCGCGGATCTCGACGGGGACGGCAAGCTCGACCTCGTGGTGGGCAACTGCGGCGACGACTCGGTCAGCGTGTTGCATGGGCTTGGCGACGGGACGTTCGCGCCGCCCCGGACGTACTCGACCAAGCTCGCCGGAGTGGGTAGTTGCCCCCTTGCCGTTGCCGTCGCGGACTTCGACGGCGACGGGAAGCTGGACGTTGCCGTGGCCAACGGCGGCGTGCTCGCCAGCGACGACCAAGGTCGGCCGGAGAGGTACGACCACTCCGTCACCTTGTTGCTGGGACGCGAAGCCGGACGCTTCGAGGCCGCGCGGACGCTGACCGTCGGTCGCGGCCAGCCGGCGTACCTTGCGACCGGGCACTTCCAGGGTGCGGGCGGGCCATCGGACCTCGCGGTGTCGTTCTGGGGCCCCTTCAATTTCGACGGTCCCGCGTCGATGAGCGTCTTCCTCGCGGGGTGCCGCTGATGCCCCTCTCGGACATCGAAGGCCGCCCACGCACGTTGTGGCAGCTTCGCGCGGCGGTGTCCTCTGGGCGGATTCACCACGCCTACCTGCTCGCCGGGCCGCGGGGCGTCGGCAAGGAACGGGCAGCCATCCGCTTCGCGCAGGCCCTCAACTGCGACGTAGACCCCGATGGCTGCGGGCAGTGCGAAAGCTGCCGCCGCATCGAGCGTGGGACGCACCCAGACGTGATCACGCTGGCGCCGGACCGCACGGAGGACGGCGGCTCCGAAGACGGCTCACGCGAGATCCGGGTGAACCAAGTGCGGGTCCTCTGTGGCACGCTCCAGCTGGCACCGGTGCAGGCACGCCAGAAGGTGGCAATCTTGCTCTCGGCGGATCGAATGAACGTGGCCGGCCAGAACGCTCTCCTCAAGACGCTCGAGGAGCCGCCCCCTCAGACGACGTTGCTGCTGGTGACCGACGCGGATGACCGCCTGCTCCCGACCATCCGCTCTCGCTGCGTGCGGATTGCCTTCGGTCCTTTGCCGGTCGATGTTCTTGCCGCGAAGCTGACGGCCGAGGGCATGGTGCCAGAGGAGGCCCGGCTCCGCGCCGCGCTCGCCCGCGGTAGCGCGGAGGGCGCCAGGCGCCTGGACGAGGCGGCGCTGCACCGGCGAGAGGAGCTATGCAGCCAGCTCGACCGGATTCTCGGAAGCCGAGGCGCGGGCGCGGAGGCCGCGGGTGCGGTCCTGGAAGCCCTCGATCTGGCGGAGGTCCGAGGAACGGATCGGGAGCGGGCGCTGGAGGCACTTCGGTACGCAGCGTGGTATCTCCGCG
>DATJNL010000276.1:0-11292 GCA_035508175.1 Myxococcales bacterium | reverse complement strand
CCCCACGAGCGGCACCGAGTTGTACCGAAGCTCGTGCAACGACATGGGCGCGCTGCGGGTGCGGCGGGGGCCCCCCGGATCCCTGCGCGTCGGCCCCCCTCCTACCCACTTTCATTACCTGTACCTCTCTACCACCTATGTACCTGATCTCGATCGCATCTCGATCAGCGCCGCAGGCAAGGTTTGAAGTTCATGGATCTGTGGGTTGAAGGGGGTTCGTAGAGAGGAGAGGCGGGGTGGGCGAAGGGGCGGCCGGGACCGAGCGTCGAGGCCGATGCCACTCGCGAACGAGCTTCTATACGCTGCGGGATCGAGACAGGCGAGGCCGAGCCGCGAGTGGACCGGCCGGCCCCGAACCCGACCCGCCGCCCCGCGTTCCATCCCTCGCCCACCCGATCCTCTGATCTCGAAAGTCCATGCAGCGGCAGGGGCACCGGGGGCGGCAGCCCCCGGAGAGAAGATCGCCCCGCTTGACCCCCGCAGTTTCCGACCGCTAGGGTTCGCGCGTGCCGACGCTGGTCTCTTTCGACGGTCGATTGTTGCCGCCGGCGCGCGCCAGGATCTCGGTCTTCGATCGCGGCTTTCTGTACGGCGACTCGATCTACGAGGTGCTGCGCACCTACGGCGGGCGGCCGTTCGAGCTCCCGGCCCACTTGACGCGCCTCGGGCGCTCGGCGCGGTTGATCGGCCTGCGTCTGCCGCTGCGGGCCGCGGCGTTCCGGCGGCGCATCGGGGCCGCCTTGCACGCCGCGCGCAACCGCGAGTCCTACGTCCGGGTCATCGTCACCCGCGGGGAAGGGCCCATCGGGCTCGATCCTGCGCTCGCCGTGCGGCCCCACGTGCTGGTGATCGTTCGCCCCCTCCATGCGCCACCAGCGGAGATCTACCGGCGCGGCGTCTCGGTCAGCGTCGTCGACGTGCGGCGCAACCTTCGCCAGGCGATCGACCCGGCCGCCAAGACAGGCAACTACCTGAACAACGTGCTCGCCCTGCGCGAGGCGCGGGCCCGGGGCGGTTACGAGGCGCTGATGCTCGATGCGCGGGGCCGCGTGGCCGAGGGCAGCACCTCCAACGTCTTCGCGGTGTTCGGGGCGCGCGTGGTGACCCCGCCCCTCGACGGCATCCTCGCCGGGGTGACCCGCGGGCTGGTGCTGGCCCTGGCAGGTCGGCTGGGTCTAGAGGCCCGCGAGCGCCCGCTGCGTCCCGAGGACCTCCGCCGGGCCGACGAGCTCTTCCTGACGAGCACGCTGCGGGAGCTGGTGCCCATCGTGCGCGTCGACGGCCGGCGCGTGGGTGCGGGCACACCGGGGCCCACGACGCTGCGCCTCCTCGAGACGTTCCGCCGGCGAGCCTCGGGAGCCTCTCGTTGAGCCACCTTCTCGGCGTGCTCCTCGTCGCGCTGGCGGCGCCGGCCGCGGACGGAGGCTCGCCGCTCGGTCCCATTCTCGATCTCCCGGAGGCCCCCGCGCTTCCGCCCCCCTTGCCCCCTCCGGACGCACTCGAGCAGGCGCCCGACGGTGGCGCAGCGAACGTCCCGCCCGCCCCGGACGACCCGCTCGAATTCCTCTACGCGCATCGCATCAATTTCGCGGCGGAGGGGGCGCCGCTCGTCACCATCCGGCTCATGGAGGGGCAGGATCGGTTGGAGATGGTCGGCGAGGCAGCGCTCGCCGTCACGGTGCGGGGAGGGGGGGCGAAGGAGATCGGCGTACCGGCGGGCACGACGCTCAGCCTGAGGCTCGGGGCCTCGCAACCGGCGCAGCTCCGCTACCACGCGCAGGTGGACGACCTCGCCTCCCGCGACAAGGACGGGATCGCCAAGGCGCGTGCGCTCTGGGCAGGTCGGGGCTTTCCGGTGGAGCTGCGGACGATCGGGACCGTCTACGGCATCGCGGGTCGGGTCCTCGACAACCGCCGTTCCCTCGTGCTGATCGGGCCGGCCCAGGACCAGGCGGGGGCGCAGGCGCTCGCCGACGAGATTCGCCGCAAGTTCGGTACGGCGGCGACGCTCCACGAGGACCTGGTCGTCAGGCCGCACGGTGTCATCCAGGTGGCCGACGGGGCGGGCGGCGTGGTCGCCGTCGCGCAGGACCTCGTGATCATCGAGCCGCAGGCGGGCGGGGCCACGCTCGTGAAACGCGTCGAGTATGGCATGGGCTACTCGTTCCACGGTTTCGAAGACCGTCGCTACCGCGGCCGGCTGTATGCCACGCTCGACAAGGACGGCAAGCTGGCCCTCATCGAGGCGCTGCCGCTCGAGGAGCTCCTGCGCGGCCTCGTGCCCAAGGAGATCTTCGCGAATGCGCCGCTCGAGGCGCTCAAGGCCCAGGCGGTCACCGCCCGCGGCGAGGTGCTGGCCAAGATCGGCGCCCGCCACCTGGCCGACCCTTACCTGCTCTGTGCGGAGCAGCACTGCCAGGTCTATGGCGGCCTGGGCGGGGAGCGCCCGACGACCGATCGCGCCGTCGCCGAGACCAGGGGCGAGGCGCTGTTCTCGAAGGCCGGGCTCCTCGTCGATTCGGTCTATTCGGCGGTGTGCGGCGGCCACACCGAGGACAACGAGACCGTGTGGGGCGGGCCCCCCGACCCCTCACTGCGCGGCGTCAGTGACCTGGCCGACGGCGACCCGCGCGAGCCTGGCCGCACGGAGGCGCAGGTGCGTCGCTGGATCGCCGCGGATCCGCCCGGTTACTGCAAGCTCTCTGGCATGGCCGCGCCCGGGAAGTACCGCTGGGTCAAGCGCTTCACCGCCGAAGAGATCGACGCCGCCTTTCGCACCATGGGAGTCGGCCACGTCGTCGCGCTCCACCCGGTCGAGCGTGGGTCATCAGGCCGGGCGGCCGCCCTGCGCATCGTCGGCGACGAGGGCGAGGCCGAGCTGCGTGGCGAGCTGGTCATCCGGCGCCGCCTCGGAAACCTGAACAGCTCGGCTTTCGTGGTCGACGTCGAGACGGGCCCCGACGGCAAGCCCCAGGCCTTCGTCTTCCGGGGAGCTGGGTGGGGACACGGGGTGGGCATGTGCCAGACCGGCGCCATCGGGAGGGCGCAGCGCGGGGAAACCTACCGGGACATTCTTCGTCATTACTTCGGGGGCGCGGAGATCACGCGGATTTACTAGGACGGCCGGCAGCCAAGAGGCGGGCGCCCGTGAATAAAGTGACTGGGGCTGCTAGACTTCGGAGATGACGGATGGCCCAAGCGGGCCATCGTGTGGAGCGCCAGGTTGCCGCTTTCGATGTCTCCGTACCCGCGCTACCGCGATCGCCACCGGTCCCAGGATCGGCGCCGCCTGCTGGCCGCCTGTGCGCTCGCCCTGCCGGTCGCCGTCCTGCTGGTCGGCTTGGGCGCACTGGTCGCCCTGCTCCCCGAGGAACCGATGGAGCTCGAGCGGCCACCCGCCCAGGTCGCGCTCCTCGACGTGCCGTCGACGCAATGGGAACAGAACCGCCGGGTCGGAGCGGCCCAGGCCCAGGCCGCTCGGCCGGAGAACGGCCCCGTGGCTCAGAAGCAGGAGCAGAAGCCCGAGCCGAAGAAGGAGCCGCACGAGCGCATCCCCGGCCAGATCGTCGACGTCGCTCCCACCCCGGATCAGAATCCGCCCGCCGACACCCACCGCTACTCCGAGTACAACACCCACGTCGACCACGAGACGCAGGCCCGCGACAAGACCGCGTTCTACAAGAACGCCATGCCCAAGCACACGACGACCCAGAAGCCGCAGAAGCTTCCGGGCAAGGACATGGCCGACAAGGTGCAGGCCATCGGCTCGCCCAGCGTCGGCAAGGAACAGAAGCCGAAGGTCGCGCAGAAGCTCGGCCATCGCATGGAAATACCCAGCGTCCAGAAGGCCACCAAGCTGGCGCTCGAGCCGGGAAAGGGAGGGCAGATTCGCGACCGCGAGGGCAGCGAGGAGATCAAGGGCAACTCCGACCGGCTGCGCCTCGAGGCCGGGCAGGGGCAGCAGCAGGCGGCCGAGGCGGCGGGCACGGGCGGCACGGGCTCGCATCTCACGCTCGTGCCCTCGCAGTCGGTGCTCGACCGCATCACGGGCGCGCCCGCCAACGACCACCTCGAGGGGGTGGACGAGGGCGAGGGCACCTACCTGAACACCCGCGAATGGAAGTACGCGAGCTTCTTCAACCGCGTGAAGCAGAACGTCGCGGAGCACTGGGATCCCGGCAGCGTGATGCGGCGACGCGACCCCTCCGGCGAGATCTACGGCTGGCGCGACCGTCGGACGATCCTCAGCGTGACGCTCAACAAGACCGGCGGTATCGAGGAGCTCACCGTCGAGAAGAGCTGCGGGGTCGATTTCCTGGACGAAGAGGCGATGAGCGCCTTCAAGCGCGCCCAGCCGTTCCTGAACCCGCCGCCCGCCCTCGTCGACGACAGCGGCATGATCCGCTTCAGCTTCGGCTTCTACCTCGAGATGAACTCGGGCGGCCTGATGCAGCTGTTCCGGGGACCCGGCCCGAACTGAGCCGGTTTGACGCAAGCGAGCGGGCCCCAGTACAAGGGCGGCGTGTCCGGTCAGGTCGAGGGCTCGCTCTTGCGGGCGCGATGGCCCATGGAGGGCCGCGCGATGGCGCGGCCCTCGCCCATCTGCCGCCTGCCCGATCGCCGGGCCGCGCTGTTCCCCGAGGCCGCCGACGCGGACTGGAGCGACTGGCGCTGGCAGGCGCGGCACATGGTCTCGAGCCTCGACGCGCTGGCGGTGAAGATCCCGCTGACCGAGGACGAGCGCGAAGGCGTGCGAGCCACGGCCGAGGTCTTCCGCCTCGGCATCACGCCTTACTACCTGGCGCTCGTCGATCCCGCGCGGGCCGATTGCCCGATTCGCCGCCAGGCCATCCCGGTGCGCGACGAGGCGCGCATCCGCCCCGGGGAGCTGCGCGACCCGCTCGGCGAGGACCAGACCCGGCCCACGCCGGCCATCGTTCACCGGTATCCCGACCGCGTGCTGCTGCTGGCGACCGATCGCTGCACCGTGTACTGCCGCCATTGCACCCGCCGGCGCATCACCGGGGGCGGGGAAGGCGAGCTCGATCGGAGCGCGCTGCGCGAGGCGGTGGCGTACCTCCGCGGCCACCCCGAGGTCCGCGACGTCCTCATCTCCGGGGGCGATCCGTTGCTGCTCTCCGACGGCCGTCTGGAGGAGCTGCTCGCCGACGTGGCGTCGGTCCCCAGCATCCAGATGATCCGCATCGGCACGCGCATCCCGGTCACTTGCCCGATGCGCGTCACCCCTGCGCTCGCCGCGCTGCTGCGCCGCTTCGCGCCGCTCTTCGTGGTGACCCATTTCAACCACCCGCGCGAGGTCACCGCTGAAGCCGCGCTCGCCTGCGAGCGGCTGGTCGACGCAGGCGTACCGGTCGAGAACCAGACCGTCCTGCTGCGCCGCGTGAACTCCTCCGCCCGCACGCTCCTGGACCTCAACCACCGGCTGCTGATGCTCCGCGTGCGCCCCTACTACCTCCACCAGGGCGACGTGGCCGAGGGCCTCGAGCATCTGCGGACGCCGCTGGAAGCCGGACTCGAGATCCTCTCGGCGATGCGGGGCCACACGAGCGGCCTGGCCGTGCCCCACCTCGCCGTGGACCTGCCGGGAGGGGGCGGGAAGGTCACGCTCCAGCCGGACTACGTGGTCGAACGCGGCGAGCGGGCCTGGACCTTCGAGAACTTCCTGGGGAAGCGCTACGACTACCCGCAGCCCGAGGTGCGCGACTGCTCGTGCCCGTGGGACGACGAGGTCTTCTACGCGCCCGGCGGCGGCGGCGTCCCTGCGCAGGGCGAGGCCGTGAAGCGCCCCACGATCGAACCCGCGTCCCCGAAGCCCACGGTGTAGGTGCCCAGGGTCGTCTGCGCGTTGAGTGGATCGACGGCCTCGAGCTGCACCTGACCGGACAGGCCCGTCTCGAAGCCGAAGCCGCCGCCGTCGCCGTCTTCCCAGTCGAACTCGGCCGTTGCGCCTTCGGGCGGCAACGGCGTGGCGATCGGGTAGGTCGCGGGCAGATCGCCCGCCAGGTGGAGCGCGACAACGTTCCAGGGTGCGGTGGGCCCGCCGTCGGCGAGCTGGGCACAGAACCGCGGGGCATCGGACAGGTAGATCAGCGTGCGCTCCGGCCCTGCGTCGTCGCCGCCGAGCACCTGGTAGATGGCCGAAGTCAGCTCGAAGGCGCGCCCGTCGACGCTGCCCAGGGAGACGGTCGCGCCTGGCGGCAAGCCCCCGTCCCCCGTGGGATGCACGCCGCCGTCGCCCGGCTTCTTCACCGGCCCCGCGTCGAGCACGTCGAGCGGGTTGTGGTAGCTCGGCGCTGGCGGCTCGTGAACCGGGCCGAGGCAGGCGGCGAGCACGAGGGGCATTCCGACGAAAACTGAGCGGCGCACGCGCGGGGACGCTAGTGGGCGGGGGAGCCCGCCGTCAAGCCGGTGGCCCGGTACAGCCACCACTCTCCCACGTGGCGCACGAGCCCCACCTTCCCTTGGGGGAAGAGGCCGCTCTCGTCCTCCCGGGCCCGCACGAAGAACCAGCCGTAGGGGCCGTCCACCTCCCACTGGAACAGGTTCGGCTCCACGTCGAGCAGCATGCGACGGTAGAGATCCTTCGGCGAGAGTCGGGGCCAGAGCTGGGCGGCCTGAAAATCCGCCTGCGCGAAGGAATACCCCAGCGTGCCGCCCTTGGCGGCCTGGACCCAGCCGCCGAAGTGATCGAACACCGGGACGCCGGGCACGGCGGGGCTCCACTTGTCGAAGGTGAGGAACAGGTAGCTCGCATCCAGCGGCAGCTCCGCGGCGATCTCGTCGAAGGCGCGGGCCTCGCGGTCGAAGCGCGTGAACTGCACCGCCAGCATGGCGCTCCAGCCGAGCACGGCGGCGGTGGTGAGTCGGGGCCCCCACCTCTGCTGCGCCGGCGTCGCCGTCGACGAGAAGGAGAGCAGCACGAACGGCACGAAGAAGATGGCGAGTCGCTGGTACAGGAAGCCGCTGCCGAGCCCCCCGCCGGCGGCGGCCCACGCGTCCGGAACGAACAGGTAGAGGGCCAGGAGCAAGGCCAGCGGCGCGAGCCGACGCGCGGATCGCACGAAGCGCAGGCCGCCGAAGGCGGGTAAGGTCATCAAGACGAAGAAGCAGGCGGCGGTGGCGAGCTGGCCGTGGAAGCCGATCACGGTCGTCGGCAGCGCGGCGAGGCGCCGCAGGCTCAGTGCCCAGATCAGGTGACTCTGGAGAGGCCCCGCGGCCATCGAGTGGTGCGCCGTCCAAGCCAGCGCGAGCGCGGTGGGCAGCGCGCCGGCGGCCGCTCCGAGCCACCAGCGGCGCGGCGGCAACGAGGTCGCGAGGACGGCGGCGGCCGCGAGCCCCATGACGGCGAAGACGACGAAGTGGCAGAAGAAGAGCGCGACACCAGCGGCAGCCAGCGCTGCGCCGCGGCGGATCGTGGCGGCTTCCGCGAAGGCGTAGACTTGCGCCAGGAAGAACAGGCCCATCGGGACGGCCACGAGGTAGGTGAAGAAGCCGCCGTAGAAGGCGTAGCCGAAGGCCGTCGGGAAGCCGAGGATCGCCCAGTCGGGCTCCCCGCCGGCGCGCCCGAGCAGGGCTCGCAGCGAGAGCGGGAGGAGCAGCACCGCGGCGCTCAACACGGCCTTCAGCGCGGCAGGGACCCCGATGGCCTGGGCGAGAAGCCAGGTCGTGCCGTAGCCGATCCAGTAGGGCTCGAACCAGTTGAGCACGTAATGGCCCGCGAAGCCGAAGGCCGGATCGTGGAGGTGACTCAGGATGGAGACCTGCGCCGCGTGCTGCGGCAGGTCCACCATCGGCAGGTACTTCACCAGCCAGAGCGGCGCCAACGTCGCGGCGCCGCAGACCGTGTAGCTCATCCAGAAGCGCTTTGGGTCCAGGCGCAAGGGAGCGTTTCTTGGCTACCACGAACCGCCGACCTCGGCTAACGTCGCGGCCATGGACATCCTCACCGTGGACGTGGGCGGCACGCACGTGAAGGTGCTGCGTTCGGGCAAGCGGACGCCGCGCAAGGCCGATTCCGGGCCTGGCCTGACTCCGGCCCGCCTCGTGACGCTCGTGAAGAAGCTGGCCGACGGCTGGAGCTACGACGCCGTCTCGATCGGTTACCCGGGGCTCGTGGTGCAAGGCAAGATCGCTGCCGATCCGCACAACCTGGGGCGCGGCTGGGTGCGCTTCGACTTCCGGCGCGCGCTGGGCAAGCCCGTGAAGGTGATCAACGACGCGGCGATGCAGGCGCTCGGCAGCTACGAGGGCGGCCGGATGCTCTTCCTGGGCCTCGGCACCGGCCTCGGCTCGGCGGTCATCGCCGACGGCAACCTGCAGCCCATGGAGCTCGCCCACCTGCCGTACAAGAAGGGCAAGTGCTACGAGGACTACGTCGGCGCGCGCGGCTACGAGAAATTCGGCAAGCGCAAGTGGCGCAAGCACGTGCTCGAGGTCATCGAGCTCTTGCGCGGCGCCCTCGAGCCCGACTACGTGGTGGTGGGCGGCGGCAACGCGAAGAAGCTCGTCGACCTGCCGCCGGGCGTGCGCCTCGGCGAGAACGCGAACGCTTTCGCGGGCGGCTTCCGTCTCTGGCGCCAGCAGGGCGCGGCGAAGGGTGGCGGGCGGCACGCGAACCGCCTGCCCTGAGCACGTTCAGCGGCGCGGCCGGCGCCCATGGCACGAGGAGGCCCGGCCCGCGGGCGAGGTCGCGCGGACACTCCAGCTTGCGCCGGTCGAGGGCTCGTGATGGTCTTTCGGCCCCGAGGGCCGGCTAGCCCTCGGCGGACCACGTCCAGCCCGCGTACTTCTCGCGGACCGCGCTCTTCAGGAACTTGCCGGCCGAGGTCTTGGGGATCTCGGTGACGACTTCGATCGCCTCGGGCAGCCACCACTTGGGAAACTTCGGCGCGAGGTGCGCGCGCAACGCCTCCGGCGTGGCCGACGCTCCTTCCTTGAACACGACCACCGCGAGCGGCCGCTCCGCCCACTTGGGGTGCGGCACGGCCACCACGCACGCCTCGCGCACCGCCGGGTGGCCCATCAGCGCGTTCTCCAGCTCCACGGAGCTGATCCACTCGCCGCCCGACTTGATGAGGTCCTTCGTGCGGTCGGTGATCTTCATGTAGCCGAGCGGGTCCATCGTGGCCACGTCGCCCGTGCGGAACCAGCCGTCGGCGGTGAACTTGTCGGGGTCGGCCGAGGCGCCGAAGTAGCTGCCCGCGACCCAGGGCCCGCGGACTTGCAGCTCGCCCATCGACTTCCCGTCCCAGGGGGCTTCGCTTCCGTCGGCCATGATGCGCACGTCCACGAGCGGCGCGGGGATTCCCTGCTTCGCGCGGGTCGCGTAGCGCTCGGCCTCGCCGGCCGCCGCGGCCTCGGCGGTGAGCCGGCCCACCGTGCCCACCGGCGAGGTCTCGGTCATGCCCCAGGCGTGCAGCACCTCCTGGCCGTGCTTGTCGAAGCCGCGAATGAGGGACTCGGGCGCCGCCGAGCCGCCGACGATCATGCGCATGCGCTGCAGCTTCCAGCGCGCCGGCTCCTTGTCGAGCGCGGCCAGGATGCCCAGCCAGATCGTGGGTACGCCCGCGGTGAGCGTCACCTTCTCCTGCTCGAACAGCTCGAGCAGGCTCACGGGGTCGAGGTGCGGCCCCGGGAGCACCAGCTTCGCGCCCACCATGATCGCGCCGTAGGGGATGCCCCACGCGTTCACGTGGAACATGGGCACGACCGGCAGCACGGTCTCGCGCTGCGCCAGCGCGAGCGTGTCGGCGAGCGAGATCGCCAGGCTGTGCAGCACCGTGGAGCGGTGCGAGTAGGCCACGCCCTTCGGGTTGCCGGTGGTCCCCGAGGTGTAGCAGAGGCCGCAGGC
The DNA here is from genome assembly GCA_035508175.1 of Myxococcales bacterium. GTDB lineage: Bacteria > Myxococcota > Myxococcia > Myxococcales > JAKAPL01 > DATJNL01. The sequence continues at coordinate 1,421 of DATJNL010000276.1, read as the reverse complement.
TTCGGCCTCGTCGATCGGCGGCGGCCTGAAGTCACCCGTGGCCGTGGCGAGGAGCGATTCGTAGGACTCGTAGCCCGGGGGCAGGGGCGCCTCGCTGTGCCGCACCACGTAAACGCGCTGGAAGCGCCCTTTGGCCGGGCACTTGTCGAAGGTGGGGAGCAGCGACTCGTCGACGATGACGAAGCGGTCGTCGGCGTCGTTGGCGATCCAGGCGATCTGGTCCGGGTGGAGCCTCAGGTTGAGCGTGTGCAGCACCCCGCCCGCGATCGGGATCCCGAAGTAGGCCTCGAGATGGGCCGTGGTGTTCCACATGAGGGTCGCCACGCGGTCGCCCGGCTTCAGCCCGGCGCGCGAGAGGCCTTCGGCCAGCGCCCAGGCGCGGCGCACCAGGTCGTGGTACCGCATGCGCACGATGGAGCGGTCCGGCAGCCGGCTGACGATCTCGCGCCGCCCGAAGAGCTTCGCGGCGCGGTCGAGGATCAAGGGCACCGTGAGCGGCGTCTGCATCATGGTGGAGAACATGCCCCGCGTCGTACCGCTGGAGCCGTCGCGGGGTCAATCGCCGCGAAGCCACGCCCGCGCCGGTCGGGGGTCAGAGGATCGGGCTGATTGCATCGCCTGCGGCGATGCCCCCGCGTCGTACCGCTGGAGCCGTCGCGGGGTCAATCACCGCGACGCCACGCCCGCAGTGCGCCATCTGCGAGCCTCTAGACGCACATCGGCCCGGCTTGTTCGACGGAGAGGCGACGCTCGCCTAGCACGGGGCCTGGCGCGAAGGCTGCCGTGGAGACGACGACGCCTGCCTGGGCATTCCATTGCTCGTGCGGGAGGAAGGGGAGCGTCGACGACGCGCTGCAGCTCGGCGCGCGCCTCGAGACGTCCACCACGCGGGCCACGTCGCCCAGCTCTCTCGGCTTGGCCGCGCGCGCGCGGGGGATGAGGGCGAGCGACCTGGGGAGCTCGGTCGGCGTGGCTACGATGACCTCGTGTTCGCGCGGGCTGACAGCGCGTGGCCGCGGACGCTCGCCCAGGACGTTGCCGTTGGGCACGAGGGTGGCCTGGAGTGGCCACCCTGCGCCACGGATGGCCAGGGGCGTGGCGCACGAGTCGCCCCCCACGCGGCTCCTCGAGGGCTAGAAGCGAGGGAGGTGGCCCTCCGTGGCCATGCGGAGGCCTCCTTCCCACGGGATGTCTTCGTTTGTGGCCAGGCGGGTGGCTCATCGTGCGCCACGGATGGCTAGCGTGGCCATGTTGTGGGCGTGATTCTGGGTCTTTTCTGCCACAATGGCGCATCAGAGCCCGCCAATGTGGCCACGTGCGCCATGAATGGCCAAGACGTGGCCGATCTGTGCGCCACTGGTTGTGTCTGTGGCCAGGATTGGCCTTCCTTTTCGCCATCGCTCGCCTTCTTCCTGGCCGCA
>DATJNL010000275.1:0-2900 GCA_035508175.1 Myxococcales bacterium | reverse complement strand
GTGAGGTCGGGCTGGCCGCTGATCGCTCTCGCCAGCGCCGCGGGTTGCCTCTTCCCGTCGCCGGACGCGCAGCACCGCTACGCGTGCGCGAGCGACGCCGACTGTCCGAAGGGCGAGGCGTGCAACGCGGGCCACTGCGGTCCGCCCGTGCCGCTCGGCGGAGAGGACGGCGGGCTCGACGGGGGCGTCTGCATGGCGACCTGCGCCGACGGAGGCGTGCGGCTCTGCGACGGTGGATTCCTCGCCTGCGGCGGCGGCCAGGTCTGCGACCTGGGTTCGTGCGTGCCCGGCTGTCCGCAGGGGCAAGGCTGCCCGGCCGGAAGCGTCTGCGATCTGGGCGCGCTGGGCTGCGTCGCGGCGCCGAGTTGTCCGGCCACGCCGTGTGGTTCGGGCGATGCCTGCGTGGCCGAGGTCTGCGTCGCCTCCCCCTCCCAGGCCAGCGCCGCGGACAGCTCGTGTGGGCCGCCGCCGGCCGACGGCGGATCGTTCGTGGTCCAGGGCTTCCTTTACGAGTTTCCGGGGCGGGTGGGAGCTCCCAGCCTGGCGAGCAGTGGAGGGTGGGTCACCTTCTTCCTCGACGGAGGCGTCGTCGACGCCGGACCGCTGCAGCTGCAGGGCAACTTGGCCCACTACTCCCTCACGGTCCCCCACGGCGGGATCGCGACGGCGCTGGTCCAGGGGCTGAACGAGGTGCCCACGTACTTTCCGAACCTGACGCTCGCGGCGGGCGCGGGCAGCTCGCTGGATCTCCCGGCCGTCGTGCCGAAGGCGCTCGTCACGCAGCTCGGTGGGGGCGGTGGCGCCTCGATGATCTGGGTCGGCAACGTCGCGGACTGCGACGGGGGCCTCGTCGCCGGCTACACCGTCGGGCTCTCGCCGGCGCCGGCAGCGCTCGGCTACTTCTACTACGATAGCGAGGGGGGCGCGGGCACGGCGCTCTTCTCCACGGCGCTGCAGGCCAGCACCGGCGACTACGGCGCGTTCCTGGGGTACGGGGCGCCGCTCGCCCCCACCAGCTACGCGATCGCGGTCGGGTCACCGGCCGAGGCGCTGCTGTCGGGAACCTTCGATCCTCCCGCGGATCGCCCGGCCGGGCTCATCGCGGTCGCGCTCGTCCAGCCCAGCTTCCCCACTCCCCAATGAGGTGGTCCATGCGCAACCCGGGCATCCTGGCCCTCGCGGCGCTCGCCGCTGCCTGCAGCGGTTCCCCGGCTTCGCACCCCGACGGCGGCGACGGCGGCCTGCCCGCGGCGGTCTGCACGCCCCGCTGCGGGGTGGATCTCGCGTGCCTCGCGGGCCAGTGCGTTCCGAAGACGTGCGCGCAGAGTGCTGACTGCGCGCCCGGCGACATCTGCCAGTCCGGCTATTGCTCGAGCGGCCAGTGCACGCCCCCGTGCGCCGGCGGCCAGGTCTGCTCGGCCGGGAGCTGCGTCAACGAGAACCCTTGCGGGCCGCACGAGACCGTCTGCGGCGGTGGCGCCGCTGCCTACTGCGCGAACCTCGATCAGGACGCCGTCAACTGCGGCGCCTGCGGCCAGGTCTGTCCTTCCGGCGAAGCGTGCGCGCGCGGCCAGTGCGCGCCGAGCTGCCTCGGGAACGAGACCCTCTGTGGCAGCCTCTGCGTCGACACGCAGTCCGATGGCCAGAACTGCGGCGCCTGCGGCCAGGGCTGCGACGCCGGGACGCTGTGTTCCGGCGGCACCTGCGCCGCGGACTGCGGCGGCCTCTACGCCACGAAGTGCGGCACCGCCCAGGCGACGTACTGCGCGGACATCGACAACAGCCCGTTCGACTGCGGCGGCTGCGGCACGACGTGCGGGAGCGGCACTTACTGCAGCCAGGGCATCTGCCAGGCCCGCTGCGGCGGCCTCGCGTCCGAGGTCTGCGGCGGCATCTGCGTCGACCTCCAGACCGACCTCGAGAACTGCGGCGCGTGCGCGCACCCGTGCACCTCCGGGCAGGTCTGCTACGGCGGCGAGTGCGTCTCGACCTGCGGCTTCCCGACCGTCACCTGCTTCACGGGCAAGAGCGGCCGTTGCGCCGACCTCTTCGAGGACAGCCAGAACTGCGGCGCCTGCGGCCTCGCCTGCGCGCCCGGGCAGGTGTGCTCCGACGGGCTGTGCGCGGCCACCTGCGGCGGCGCGGCCGGCACGCTGTGCACGGGCGTGTGCGTGCATCTGGAGACCGACAACCAGAACTGCGGCAGCTGCGGCGCGTACTGCCCCGCGGGCACGCTCTGCGACGGCTTCGGCCAGTGCGCGGCGACGTGCGGCGCGGGCTTCACCGAGTGCGGCAGCGGGCCGGCGGCCTACTGCGCCGACACGACCTCCGATCCCGCGAACTGCGGCGCTTGTGGCAGCTCGTGCGGGCCGGGCGGCAGCTGCGCGGGCGGGAGCTGCGTGGCCGACGGGGGGATGCCGCCGCCCGACGGCGGCACGAGCGACGCCGGCAGCTGTCCACCCGGCTTCGTGCCGGCGGCGAGCGGCTGCGTCTCCCAGAGCTGCGCGGGCATCGCCTGCCCGCCGGGCTTCGCTTGCCAGGATGGCGGCTGTGCGCAGCCGAGCTGCGCGGGCGTGACCTGTCCGTCGGGCCAGCGCTGCGGCAACGGGCAGTGCTACGCCACGGGCTGCGGGGGCCACGATTGCGACGGCGGCCTCTGCTGGAACGGCGCCTGCGTCGAATCCGACTGCGCCGGCGTCACCTGTGCGGGTGGGCAGCAGCTCTGCTCGCTGGGCCAGTGCCGGCCCGTCTGCGGCAATGGCTGTTCCCCGCCCGAGGTGTGCCTCGGCGGCGCCTGCGAGCCCGGCTGCTTCGTGGACGGCGGGCTGTACGCGGCGGGAACCATCGATCCCTCGAACCTGTGCCAGATCTGCGATCCCTCCGCGGACCCGGGCGGCTGG
>DATJNL010000274.1:0-10110 GCA_035508175.1 Myxococcales bacterium | reverse complement strand
CGATCACGACCTGTTCGGTCTGCGGGAGCAAATCGCGGCGCTGACGGCCAGCGCCGCCTGACGGGGGATGACCATGGAGGGGGGGCTCGACGCATATCGCGCGATCCTGGGCGACGAGGAGATCGACGAGATCCACCGCCTGGCGCGACCGCTGCGAGGCGCCAGCGTGCAGCACGTGAACTCCACGGCGGTGGGTGGCGGGGTGGCGGAGATCCTCGCGCGCCTCGTGCCGCTCATGCGGGAGGTCGGGCTTTCGGCGACGTGGGACGTGATGACCGGCAGCGCGCGCTTCTTCGCGGTCACCAAGGCGCTGCACAACGCGCTCCACGGCGCACCCGCGGACATCACGCCCGAGATGATCGCGGCGTTCGAGGACGCGACGGCCACGAACCTCACGCTGGTGCGGGGCGCCGACTTCACCATCATCCACGATCCCCAGCCGGTGGGCCTGGTGCGCGCGCGGGGCGGCGACGGCCGCTGGCTCTGGCGCTGCCACATCGATCTGTCGGACGCGGATCCGCGCGCCTTCGCGCTCGTGCGGCGCTACGTCGATCGCTACGACGCCGCCGTGCTGCACCTCGCGGACTACGCGCAGCCGCTCGCGATCCCCCAGCTCCTGATCATGCCGGCCATCGATCCGTTCTCGGCCAAGAACGAGGAGCTGTCCGAGACCGAGGTGGCGCGCGTCCTCGACGGCTTCGGCATCGACCGCAAGCGGCCCATCGTCCTCCAGGTCTCGCGCTTCGATCGTCTCAAGGATCCGCTCGGCGTGGTGCGCGCCTTCCAGATCGCCCGTGCCTGGCACGACTGTCAGCTCGTGCTCGCCGGCGGCGGCGCCGACGACGATCCCGAGGGAGAGCGCGTGCTCGCCGAGGTCCGCGAGGCCGCCGGCAAGAACCCGGACATCCACATCCTGTCGCTGCCGCCCACGGCGCACCGCGAGATCAATGCCCTGCAGCGCGGCGCGACCGTCGTGGTGCAGAAGTCGCTTCGCGAGGGCTTCGGCCTCGTCGTCACCGAAGCCATGTGGAAGGGCAAGCCCGTCGTGGGCGGCGCCGTTGGTGGGATCCGGCGACAGATCGTCCACGACGCGACGGGCTTTCTCGTGCACTCGGTCGAGGGCACCGCCTATCGCATTCGCCAGCTCCTCACGAACCCGGGCCTGGCGCGCCGTCTCGGGCAGGCCGCTCGCCAGGTGGTTCTCGAGAACTTTCTGCTGCCCACGTACCTGAAGCAGTGGACGCTCGCGCTGCTGGCGGTGCGCGAGGGCGGCCGCGGCGTCTCGCGGCTCGCCATCCCGTAGGCTCGCTCGAGAGCCGAGTGGCATGCCGCGGGCTGACCGCGGCCCGGCAGTTATCAACAACCCCTTGGATATACGTTGCCTTTTCTTGACAGCCCCTGCCTGGATCGGCATCATGTGGCAAAAAGTGGCGTAGAGTGGCAAGAGGTGGGTCGGCTGTCCAGGGAGCGAGCGAGTGTTTCGAGGCCGTTACGAGCACGCGATCGACGGAAAGGGGCGCGTCAGCCTGCCCGCGCGCTACCGCGAAGCGATGGCCGCCGAGAAGCAGGAGATCCTCGTGGTGACGAAGAGCGACGAGCCCTGTCTGGTGGCCTACACGCTGCAGGCGTTCGAGGAGTTCGAGGCGAAGCTGGACGGCCGGGATGCGTTCAGCGGCAGCGTCCGGCGTATCAAGCGGCACATCGTCGGCAACGCGCAGGAGTGTCCCATCGACGGCATGGGCCGCGTCCTGGTGCCCACCGCCCTGCGGGAGTACGCCGGAATCCAGAAGGACGTCGTCTTTCTCGGCCAGGTCAGCTTCATCGAGATCTGGTCGAAGGAGCGCTGGGCCAAGGCCGAGAGCCAGGTACTGGACCGGCTGCCCGGCGATTTGCAAACGCTGTCCGAGCTGGGGGCCTGACCGATGCCGAAGCGTTCGCGCGAGAAGCCCGTCACGGTTCAGGAGCGCGAGGAGGAGGCGTCGCTCTCCGCGGGCTGGCTGCCGGCGCTTGCCGCCGCCCACGGCGTGCGCGTCTTCCTCCCCCGCGGCGAGGTGTCGGGCGAAGGCTACGCGCTCATCGAGCGCGCCGTGCGGCCACCCTTGAGGCCGGGAGCGCCTCGCATCGTCCTGGATCTCTCGCGCGTCGATCACCTGGACTACCGCGGCCTGCCCGCGCTCGGACGCGCCGCGGCTCGGCTTCGCGCCGAGGGCGGCGACCTGCGATTGGCCGGCGCCTCGAGCTACCTGAAGGCGATTCTCCGGTTCGGAGGCCTCGATTCCGTCCTGCTCTGCTTTCCCGGCGTGAGCGAGGCGGTGTCGAGCTTCGCTCCCCGCCGGACCTCCGCGGCAGCGGATCGCTAGGCGCCATGGACGACTTCGAGCACCAACCCGTGCTTCTGGCCGAGGTCGTCGAGGCCCTAGATCCCGGGGCTGGCAAGGTCGTCCTCGACGGCACGTGTGGAGGTGGCGGCCACGCCGAGGCGCTGGCGCAGCGGGGTGCCCGCGTGGTGGCGCTCGACCGGGATCCCGCGGCGGTGCGCGCGACCGAGGCACGCCTGGCTCGCTTTGCCGGTTCGGTGGTGCTCCGGCGGAATTTTGCCGAGGCCCTCGGCGTGCTCGGAGAACTGGGCCTGCCGGGTCTGGACGGTGCGCTCCTCGACCTGGGGGTGAGCTCCGTGCAGCTCGATCGGCCCGACCGCGGTTTCAGCTTCCGCGCGGATGGGCCCCTCGACATGCGGATGAGCGGCGAGGGCGAGACCGCCGCGGAGCTCGTCGCCCGCCTCGACGAGCAGGCGCTCTCCGAGCTGCTGCGCGACCTCGGTGAGGAGCCTTTTCACCGGCCGATTGCCCGGGCGATCAAGCGCGCGGCACGGATGGCGACGACCCGCGACCTGGCCGAGGCGGTCGAACGCGCGGTTCCGCGCAAGGCCTGGCCCAGGAGGATCCACGTCGCCACCAAGACGTTTCAGGCGCTTCGGCTCGCCGTCAACCGCGAGCTCGAGTCCCTCGCCCAGTTTCTCGCCGACCTTCCGCAGCTGCTCTCGGCGCGGGGGCGAGCCGCGGTCATCAGTTTCCACTCGCTCGAGGATCGCATGGTGAAGCGCCGCTTCGCGGAGCTGCAAGGGGCCTGCCGCTGCCCTCCGGGCCTGCCCACCTGCGCCTGTGGCGCCCGGGCGACCTTCCGCCTCCTCACGCGGAAGGCCATCCGCCCCTCGGAGGCGGAGCTGGCGCGGAATCCCCGCGCGCGCAGCGCCCGGCTGCGTTCGGTCGAGAAGCTCCAGGAGGCCGCATGAAGCGACGCATGGCTGCGCCCGCCAGGGGAGTCCTGTCGACGGCCCTCGGGTTCTCGGTGCTGGCGGCCCTCCTCGTGGCCCACGTTGCCGGCCGTATCGGCGGCATCGATCAGGGCCTGGCACTCTCCCGGCTGCAGGCGCGTCAAGAGGCTCTCTCGCGCGAGAACGCGCGCCTGCGGCTGGAGGTGCTCACCCTTCGCTCGCCCGCGCGCCTCGAGCGCCTGGGCGAGAAGCTCGGCATGGGGCCGCCTGCTGCAGCGGCCGTCCTGCGCGAGGCTGGACCTGGGCAGGTCCGCGCCAGGGCCGCCGTTCCGGGGGCGGCGCTGGCGGAGCGTCCCTGAGGTGGGGCCTGCCGGCAGCCCGGTCCGCTGGATCCGGATTCGCATCGCGCTCCTCGCCGCCGGCCTGTTCGTCGCGCTCGCGTGTCTCCTCGCGCGCGCCGCCCGGCTTCAGCTCGGCGAGGGAGCCCGTCTCGCGGCGCTCGCGCGCGCGCAGTACCTCTCCAAGGTCGAGATCCCGGCGCAGCGGGGCGACATTCACGACCGGCGGGGGGTGGCGCTGGCCTCGAGCGTCCAGGTCGACTCGATCTTCGTGAACGCGGGTGAGCTCCCCGCGGCAGACGTCGCGCCGCTCGCGGCTGCCTTGCGTCTCGACCCACGCGCGCTCGCGCGCAAGCTGGCCTCGCAAGAGCCTTTCGTCTGGGTGGCTCGCCAGGTCACGGCCGCCCAGGCCGAGGCCGTGCGCCGACTCGCGATCCCCGGCGTGGGATCAGTGAAGGAGAGCCGCCGTTTCTACCCGGAGCGCGAGCTGGCCGCACAGCTGCTCGGCTTCACCGGGATCGACGGCACGGGCCTCGAGGGGCTCGAGCGCAAGTACGACGACGAGCTACGAGGTCGGGCCGTCCTGGTGCCCGGCACGCGCGACGCCAGGGGCCGCGTCATCGCCGAGGACTCGGTCACGGCCCAGGAGCTCGAAGGCGCGTCGATCGATCTGACGATCGATCGAGACATCCAGTACCTGGCGCAGCAGGCGCTCGATCGGGAGGTCGCCGCCAGCCATTCGGTGGCCGGCATCGCCATCGCGATGGAGCCCTCCACGGGGGCAGTCCTCGCCCTGGCCGTGTCCCCGAGCTTCAACCCCAACGCCGTCGGCGAACGCGACCGCGACGCCGTCCGCGATCGGGCGGTGACCGACGCGTACGAACCCGGCTCCACGTTCAAGGCGTTCATGGCGGCTGGCGCCATTCAGGACAAGGTCGCCACGCCGGGGACGGTGGTTTTCGGCGAGAACGGCGCCTGGACCGTCAACGGGCGGACCATTCACGACCACAAGCCGTTCGGATGGATGAGCCTCGCCCGCGTGTTGCAGGTATCCAGCAACATCGGCGCGGCGAAGATCGGCCTCACGCTCGGAAGGGAACGGTTGCGCGATTACCTCGAGGCGTTCGGGTTTGGAGAGCGAACGGAGGTAGGTCTCCCCGGCGAGGTCCACGGAACCATCGGTCCCTTCCGCTCCGACGTCGCGAACGCGACCGCGTCGTTCGGCCAGGGCGTCACGGCGACGCCGATGCAGCTGGTGACGGGTTATGCCGCGCTGGCCAACGGCGGGGTCCTCATGCGGCCGTACGTGGTGAGCCGCATCGTGCATCCGGGCGGCCCGGCGGAGGAGTTCGGCCCGCAGGAGGTTCGGCGCGCCGTCTCGCCGGCGGTCGCTGCGAGCGTCACCCGCATGCTCGAGGGCGTCGTGTCGAAGGGAGGCACCGCGCCCTCGGCGGCCATCCCGGGGTACGTGGTGGCGGGGAAGACCGGCACTGCGCAGAAAGTCGATCCGGTGGTGGGGGGATACTCCGCCGACAAGCGCTTTGCCTCGTTCATCGGGTACGTGCCGGCGGAGGCGCCTCGGCTGGTGGTCGGGGTGTTCCTCGACGAGCCCAAGGGGGAGATCTACGGCGGCGAGATCGCGGCGCCGGTGTTTCGCGACATCGCGGAGGGCGCGCTTCGGCAGCTGGGAGTGCCGCCGACACGGCCGTTGACCGCGGCGGCGGCTCCCACGGCGGACAGGTCGCCGGCGTCCGCCGCGCAGGTCCTCTCGGCGCCGCGGGCGATCGTCCCCGATGAAGCGGAAGGAGATGCGGAAGAGACCGCGCCATCCCACGGTCCTGCCGTCCCTTCGGTCGTCGGGCTGCCCGCCCGCCGGGCCATTCGCCTGCTCGCCACGGCGGGGCTCACGGCATCACTCGCCGGAGAGGGTCGCGTGGTCGCGCAACGTCCGGCTGCAGGCGCCGCCTTGCCGCGGGATGGCTCCATCCATCTCCAGCTCGCCGATCCCGCGAGCGAGGGACAGCCGTGACCGTCGCGGAGCTCTTTCATGCAGTCCCGGGCGCCCACGTGCCGCCCGAGATCGCGGGCCGCGAGGTCGGGCGCCTCCGGCTGGATTCGCGGACCGTGGGGAAGGGCGATCTCTTCTTCGCGCTGCCCGGGCAGAAGCTCCAGGGTGCGCGCTTCGCCGCCGACGCCATCGCCGCCGGCGCGCTCGGCGTGGTCAGCCAGGAGCCCATCTCCGGTGCCCCCACGGTCCGCGTTCCCGCGGCTCGCCAGAGCCTCGCCCTCTGCGCAGCCGCGCTGGCCGACCACCCCGATCGCAAGCTGCGCCTCGTGGGCATCACCGGGACCAACGGCAAGACGACGACGGCGCTGCTCGTGGCGGCGGTCGTCGAGGCTCGGGGCGAGCTCCCGGGTGTCATCGGCACGGTCGGCTACCGCGTGGGTGCCCGGACGGAGGCCGCCCCGTTCACCACGCCCGAGGCCCCGGAGCTCTGCGACCTGCTGGCCGAGATGGTGCGTGCGGGGGTTCCCTGCTGCGCCATGGAGGTCTCTTCCCACGCGCTCGCCCAGGAGCGCGTGGCGGGGCTCACGTTCGCGGCCGCCGGCTTCACCCACCTCACGCGCGACCACCTCGACTTTCACGGCGACATGGAGAGCTACTTCCTCGCGAAGAGGCGGCTCTTCGTGGAGCGCCTCGCCCGCGACGGAGCCGCAGTCGTGAACGGCGACGATCCCCACGGCGCGAGGCTCGCCCGTGATCTCGCGGGCTGGGCTGGCCCGGTCTGGCGCTTCGGGCGAGCGCCGGGCGCCGAGATCCGCATCGAGGCCGTCGACAGCACGCTTTCCGGTACGCGGGTGGCGCTCGAGACCCCGGCCGGCCGCGTGGACGTGGACTCCAAGCTCGTGGGAGCGCACCACGCGGAGAACCTCGCGCTGGCCGCCGGGCTGTCGCTCGCCCTCGGGTACCCGGAGGAGGTGGTGGCGCGGGGGCTGTCTTCGCTCGCCAGCGTCCCTGGGAGGCTGGAGCGTGTGCCGGGGCCGCTGCCCGCGTTCGTGGACTACGCCCACACCGACGACGCCCTGGGCCGGGTCTGCGCGTCGCTCCGCGCCGTCGGGGCAGAGAGGCTGGTTCTGGTCTTCGGCTGTGGCGGCGATCGCGATCCCGGCAAGCGCCCGCTCATGGGCGAGGCGGCCGCGCGCGGCGCCGACCTGGTCGTCACCACCTCCGACAACCCCCGCAGCGAGCGCCCCGAGTCGATCCTCGAGGCGATCATCCCCGGTCTCGCGCGGGGCGGGGCGCGGCCGCTCACGCTTCAGGAGGCCGGCCGTGGGGAGCCCGGGTATCTGGTCGAGCCCGATCGCGCGCGCGCGATCGCGCTGGCCGTGCGCTGCGCCGGTCCCCGCGCGGTGGTGCTCGTCGCCGGCAAGGGACACGAGGACTACCAGATCGTCGGCGCCGAGCGACGCCACTTCGACGACCGCGAGGTGCTGGCGCAGGCGCTGGCCGGAGCCGGCCCGTGATCGAGGTCGCCCTGCAGAGTCACGATGCGCTCGTCTGGACGGCCGGACACCCGATCGGGACGTTGCCCCAGAGCTTCGCGGGCGTCTCCACCGACTCGCGGGAGGCCATGCCTGGCGCGCTGTTCGTGGCGCTCCGCGGCGAGCGTTTCGACGGCCATGCCTTCCTTCCGCAGGCCCGCACGGCCGGCGCGGTGGCGGCGCTGATTCAACGGGAAGGCGCGCACCCCGTCGATCTTCCGGTCATCGAGGTCGACGACACGCTGCGGGCCCTCGGGGCACTGGCCCACGGGCACCGCCGGCGCTTCCAGCCGGCCGTGGCCGCGGTCACCGGCTCGGTCGGCAAGACCACGACCAAGGAGCTGCTCGGCGCCGCGCTGTCGCCGCTCGGGCCCGTGCTCAAGACGGAAGGCAACCTGAACAACGAGATCGGCGTTCCGCTCACGCTGCTGCGCCTCGGCCCCCGCCACGCGGCCGCCGTCATCGAGATGGGCATGAACCACCTCGGGGAGATCGCCCGGCTCGCAGCTCTCGCGGAGCCCCGCGTGGGGGTCGTCACCAACGTACGTGGCGTCCACCTAGAATCGCTCGGGACGATCGAGCGCGTCGCGGAGGCCAAGGGGGAGCTCTACCGCGGCCTGCCGGCGGACGGCGTGGCGGTGGCCAATGCAGACGATCCCCTCGCGCTCGCGCAAGCCAGGGCCAGCGGCCGTCGCGTCGTCACCTTCGGCCGGTCGGCCGCCGACGTGCAACTCGTCTCGGTGCGGCAGAGCCTGCGCGGCGTGGAGCTCGAGGTTCGCGCGGGGGGCCGAACCCTCAGGGGCGAGGCCGCCTTCCTGGGCGAGCACAGCGCGATCGATGCTTGTGCCGCGCTGGCGGCCGCCGAGGCCTGTGGCGTACCGGTCGAACGCGCGGTTGCTGCTCTCGCCTCGGCCCGCCCGGCGCCGCACCGGCTTGCGGTCCTGTCCTTGCCGGACGGCGTCACGCTGCTGGACGATTGCTACAACGCGAACCCCCATTCGACCATCGCCGCACTGGACACGCTGCGGGCCCTGGGCGAGGGCCGTCGCCTGGGCGCCGTGCTGGGCGACATGCTGGAGCTGGGCCCGGAGGAGCTCGAGCTCCACCGTCGGGTGGGTGCGGCGGCCGCCGGGCTCGCCTGGCTCTATGCGTTCGGTCCCCGCGCCCGCTCGCTCGCCATCGGCGCACGGGAGGCGGGCGTCCCCGAGGTGGGCCATGGCACCGAGCTCGAGCGGGGCCTCGCCTGGATTCGCGAGCGCCTTCGCCCCGGCGATCTCCTGCTCCTCAAGGGCAGCCGGGGCATGCGGATGGAACGGTTCGGCGAGGCGCTCGGCGCGCCGGCGGGGGGGCACTGATGCTCTACCGCTGGCTCTTCCCGCTCGCCAAGGCCTTCCCGCCCTTCAACGTCTTCCGCTACCCGTCGTTTCGCATCGTCTCCGCCGGGATCCTCGCGCTCCTGCTCGGCATGTTCATCGGCCCGTGGTTCATCCGCGAGCTGGCGGTGCGGCAGCACGGCGCCTCGAACGTGCGCGAGGACGTCCCCGAGCAGCACAAGAAGAAGGGCGGCACGCCCACCATGGGCGGCGGCCTCATCCTCTTCTGCATCGCGATTCCCACGCTGCTCCTCGCCGACCTGGGCAACCGGTACGTCTGGACCGCGCTGATGGTGACGCTCGGCTACGGCGCCATCGGCTTCGCCGACGATTACCTGAAGCTGTCGAAGAAGAACTCGAAGGGGCTGGCCGGCCGGCTCAAGCTGTTCTGGCAGACGGCGATCTTCCTGGGCGCCTTCTTCCTCTTTTGCACCGACCTGCACTTCCACGCGACCTCGACGTTCCCCTTCCTCACGGTGGGCTCCCACCTCGATTCGCACGTCTACTTCCCGTTCGTGCGCCACCTGCACCCGGACCTGCACTGGGCCTACCTGCCCTTCGCGCTGATCGTGGTGGTGGGCACGTCGAACGGCGTGAACCTCACGGACGGACTCGACGGCCTGGCGATCCTGCCCACGGTGGTCAGCGCGGTGACCTTCGGAGTGCTCGCCTGGGTGGCGGGGAGCATCATCGCCGGCTTCAACATCGCCAACTACCTCTACCTTCCGCACATCGAGGGCGCCGAGGAGCTCGCGGTCTTCTGCGCGTCCATGGCCGGATCCGGCCTCGCGTTCCTCTGGTACAACACGTACCCGGCCTCGGTGTTCATGGGCGACGTGGGCGCGCTCGCGCTGGGCGGCGCGCTCGGCGTCCTCGCGGTCCTCACCAAGAACGAGCTCCTCTCGGCCATCGTGAACGGGCTGTTTCTCGTCGAGGCCTTGTCCGTGATGCTCCAGGTCGCCTCCTTCAAGCTCACGGGCAAGCGGATCTTCCGCATGGCGCCCATCCACCACCACTACGAGCTGAAGGGGTGGGCGGAGCCGAAGATCATCGTTCGGTTCTGGATCATCTCCATCCTTCTCTCGCTGGCCGCACTGGCGGCCCTCAAGCTCCGGTGAGCCCACCGTTCGATCTGCGCGGTGCGAACGCGCTGGTGGTGGGACTGGGCCGCTCCGGCCGGGCGGCCGCGCGTCTCCTCGCTTCCCAGGGCGCCCGCGTCACCGCCGTCGACGAGGGCCGGCCGGACGTCGCGGATCTCGGTTCCGTCGTGGCGCAGCTGCAGCTGGGCGCGAGCGGCTTCGACGCCTCCGGGCGCGACCTCGTGGTCGTCTCGCCCGGCGTGCCGCTGGCGCACCCCGATCTGGCCGCCGCCATCGCGCGGGGCGCGCCCGTCGTCGCCGAGGTCGAGCTCGCCTCGTGGTTCCTGCCGCAGCCGCTGATTGGCATCACCGGCACCAACGGCAAGAGCACGACCACCGCGCTGTGCGGCGAGATGCTCAAGGCGGCCTCGCTGCGCACCTTCGTGGGCGGCAACCTCGGCACGCCGCTCTGCGAGGCGGTGGGAGGCGCGTGGGACGCGCTC
>DATJNL010000273.1:0-18546 GCA_035508175.1 Myxococcales bacterium | reverse complement strand
GACCGGCGGCGGCTCCACCGGGGGCCCGAGCCTCATCCAGTTCGTGCAGGACGCGCAGGTGTCCGAGGGCGACTGCAACTTCGTCACCAGCCTCGACTCGCCGCAGCTCGCGAACCCCATCACCACGGGCGACGTGCTGGTCGCGGCGGTCACCTACGGGAGCTACCCGAGCCTGGGCTCGGCCATCCAGACGACCGTGTTCGACGACTTCGGCAACACCTTCACGCAGGTCGACGACTACTACGACGTGCCGCTCGCGCAGGGGCTGCGCGACTTCTACGTGGTGGTGGGGCCCGCCGGCCCGAACGACGGCTTCCACGTGTCGTTCTCGCCCGAGGCCAACTGCGTCGGGCTCTACGTGGCCGAGTACGCGGGCGCGGACCCGGTGGCGCCCATCGCGGCGCACGGCAACGGCGAGGACGCCGACGCCGGGCCGGGCACGGACGTCCTGAGCCTTGCCCTCGCCGCCCCGGCCGCGCCCGCGCTCTTCTGGGCGTTCGGTTACGACAGCGCGGTCGGGCAGCAGCCCTTCGGCTTCGTGGCCGGCACCGGCTTCACGCCGCGCGGGCCGCCCGAGGGCGTCTGGGCGTGGGGGAACGGGACGTTCGAGGGGCGGCCCGAGGAGCAGCAGGTCGCCGACGCGGGCGCCTTGCTGGCCACCTGGTCGGTCGGGACGGAGAGCACGTTCATCCTGGAAGGCTTCGTGCTGGGCCTGCCCGACGCGGGGCCGTGAGGGGCCGTCGAGCGGCAGGCCATCGTCTGCGTGCGATCGACCTCGCTGGCGATGCGATCGAGCAATGACGCCGTGCGTCGGCGCACGGTGCCCTTGCGATCGGGATCGGTGACTTCGAGTCGACGCACGCTCGGGCAGCGATCGAGCTCGCTGCCTTTGAGTTCGCGCGTGGTCGATGACCGATCGCGATCGCAGGCCGTCCGTGGGCACGCGGTGCCCGTGCGAGGGCGCGCAGGGCGCGTGAGTCGGCCCACGGGGCTCGTGCGATCGCGATCGCACGATTCCAATCCACGATCGCATCATTCCAATTCGCGATCGCATCATGACAATTCGCGATCGGACCATTCCAATGCACGATCGGACGATTCCCATCCGTGGACGATCGGCGAGCGTTCATGAACGCTGGTCGAGGGCCCTGGAACGCTGGACGACCGCTCGCGGGTGGTCGTCCATCGCCTCCCGGCAGGCCGCCTCCCAGTGCGCTCGGTCGCCCTCTGCCGCAGGGGACAGGCCGTGCGATCGAGCGCAGTCGGCCACCACCCGGGCACGCTTCGCCCCAACCACCCGTCCGACAATCACCGCCCGCGATCGCAGGCTTCCCGCGTGAGCGCACACGCCGTGAGTCCGTGGGCTCTCGACCAGCGTTCGAAGGCCCTCGCCAAGGGCCTTTGAACGCTCGTCCAGTGTCCATGAACGCTCGCCATGCGAGCGCCGTCGCACGGCCACCGCTCGCGGATCGGAAGCGCGTGGACGCGGCTTCACTGGCTGCGTTCGACGCCTCTGGGCGAGCGACACCGATCGCACGGCCAGCGTGCGCGGACGCACGGGCAGAGCCCGCGATCGCACGCCCAGCGAGGGCCCACGGACCGCCACCACGGGTCATCGGTCGACCAGCGACCTCGAGCGCTCGACCAGGGACCCCGAATCGTCGGCCAGCGACCCCGAACCCGAGCCGACCACGCAGGAGCGCACGGCCAGCGTTCAAGGGCCGTGACGTCGCGATCCCGGGATGACGCGCAGAGGCCACGGGACGACGGCTACAACGAACGATCGCAGGCCGTCCGCGCGTCGAAGGGAGCCGTCGTTCGCTCCATGGAGCGCGTGAGGCCCCGATCGGACGGCCTCGACGCTTCGAAGCAGGCCGTGCGATCGCCCGCGGTCGGCTCCAACCGGCCGGCAGGCATCCCGATGCTCGCGGTGCGAAGCGCCGAGAGGATCGCGGGCCCTGCCAATCCACGCGGCCTGTCAGCCGTGCCTTCGTGCGTAGGCCAGCTTCGCCTGTTTCTGCGGGACTCAGGTCCGCACGTAGAAGGGCTTCGTCTGGTTCAAGAGGTAGTCGCTCAGCGTGTCGCCGGCCTCCACGGCGACGAAGTCGATCGCTTGCCCCCGCAGGACGTCGCTCGCGGCCGCCCCAGCCTCTCGAATCACGCCGGCCGCATCTCCCTCGGCCTCGATGCCGATCACGAGGTGCGGCCCGCTCTCCCGTGGGTCGCGCATGAGCGCCAGGTAGGCCGCCCGGACGTGCGCATGGCGTGCGAGCAGCGACCCCAGGGACGCGGCGAGCGCCGTCGGGTACTCCTCGGGCTGGCCCAGCAGCACCTCGGTCGGCTCGCCGACCACGCGGCGCTCGGGCGTCGGCGCCGTGCCGTGCGCGAGGAGCGCTTCGACCTCCGCGGGGCTGAAGGCCTTGCCGTAATCGGAGCCCGGGTTGAGCACGAGCGCGCTGCCGCGGGTGGTCTCGAGGAGGGCCCGGGCCGGCAGCGAGACGAAGTGCGCCGGCCCCTGGATCGCCCGCTGCAGCGCGGCTTTCGAGGTGAAGAAGGGGATGAAGGGAGTGCCGTCGGCCCGCTGCCAGGTCTGCAGGGACAGCTCGGCCCCAGGGGGCAAGCGCACGCGCCCGTCAGCGGCGGCCTCCCCCTGGGGGCCGAGGACGTAGACCGTCGCCTCGAGCAACGCCCGATAGAACTCCGGGCGCCGGGCGGCATCCCTGGCCGCGAGCTGGAGAAGCCGTTCGATGTCCAATGCCTCTGTCGTCATGGTTGGCGCTGAGACTGCTTGATGTGCGCTCGGCCGGCAAGCCCTCCACTCTCGGCCGAGCTCGACCTTGTCGGGCGCGAGAGCCGCACGGGCGACTCAGCGCGCCGCGGCGCGCCGCGCGGCCTCGAACTCGTCGCCGGCCTTCCAGGCGGGCAGCGCCGCCTGGTTGGCGATGCGCTCGCCCACGAGCCAGTCGAGCTGCGCGTCCTGCACCGCGCCGGTCAGGTCCCAGCTCGCGGGGGAGGGCGGGTACTGGTCGGACGTCTGGTGGTAGTGCTCGCGCTCGTACTTCGCGACCCAGTCCCGGCCCCACGCGTCGTCGTGTCCCACGTAGTGGGGGCCGCCGGTGAGCCGCACCGCGGGGACGCCCACGCGCGCGAGGGAGAAGTCGTCCGAGCGGTAGGGGTAGCCGCGGTCCGGGTAGGCGTCGCCGTGCACGGTGCGCCCCTGCGTGGCCGCGGCGGTCTCGACGAGATCGTCGAGCGTGGTGCGGCCGAGCGCGAGGAAGCCCACGTCGGTGGTGAGGCCGTGGATGTTCACGCCGTCGAGGTTGATGTCGGCCGCGAGCCGGCCCGCGGGGATGGGCGGGTGCGTCGCGAACCAGCGCGAGCCGAGCAGCCCCTGCTCCTCGGCGGTGGGGAAGAGCACGATCACCGAGCGGCGCGGCGGGTCGGCGCGGAAGGCGCGCGCCATGGCGAGCACCGCGGCGTCGCCGGAGGCGTTGTCGAGCGCGCCCGTGTAGACGTTGTGCTCGCCGGGGACGGGCGGCACGCGCTCGCCGAGGTGGTCGTGGTGCGCGCTGTAGACCACCGCCTCGCCCGCGACGGACGGGTCCGTGCCGCGCAGCAGCCCCACCACGTTGGCGCTCGGGACGGTGCGGTGCGCGACGGGCATCTCGAAGGTCGCGCCGATGCCGAGCGGCACGGCCCTCACGGGGCCCTTCTGCGCGCGCGCGGTGAGCTTCGCGAGGTCGCGGCCGGCCCACCGGAAGAGGCGCGCGGCCGCGTCGTGGGCGAGCCAGCCCTGGAAGGGGAGGTGCGGATCGGGGTCGCCCTCCCTGGGGAGCCCGAAGGCGGTGGGGCCGTTGGAGCTGGTCACGACCTGCCACGGGTAGCCGGCCGACTCCGGCGTGTGGATCACCAGCGCGCCCACCGCGCCGTGGCGCGCGGCCTCGAGGTACTTGTAGTCCCACCGCCCGTACCAGAGCCTCTTGCCCGGCCCGGCCCACGGGGGATTGAAGTTCAGGAGGACGGCGATCTTCCCCTTCACGTCGGCGTGCCGGTAGTCGTCCCAGTGGTGCTCGGGCGCGACGATGCCGTAGCCCACGAAGACGAGCTCCGCGTCCTTCACCGACGCGTCGTCGACGTCGCCGAGCGAGTGCACCACGATCTCGGCGGCGGTGCCGGGGCCGGTGGCGAGCGCCTGCGTCTGGGCGCCCTTCGTGAAGGTTATCTGGCGTGGGATCGTCGCGGTGTGCGCCACCAGCGGCACCTCCTGGAACCACGACGGCCGGCCGTCCGGCCCCACCGCCCCGGGCTCGAAGCCCTCCGCCTCGAGCTCGGTCGCGAGGTACTTCACCGCCAGCTCGTCGCCGGGCGTGCCGGGGAAGCGGCCCGTGAGGAGGTCGTCGGCGAGGAAGCGGATGTGCGCGGAGATCTCGGGCGCGGTGATGACGTTCATCGCCGCCTGCTCGGCCGGCGTCACGGCCGGCGCGGCGAGGGCGAGCGAGAGGGCGAGCGCGATCACAGCTTCCTCCTTTGGCCGGCGCGCGCCGCGAGGAAGTCGCGGACGATCTCGGCGTGGTCGAAGCAGAGCGGGGCCGGCGGGGCGCCCAGCGGGAACGCCTGCGCGACGGCGGCGTCGTCCCCGCCCGCGGGCTCGCCCTGCGCGCGGCCCCAGAAGGCCGTGGAGATGGTGTGGCGGCGCGGGTCGCGCTTGGGGTCGGAGTACGTGTGGAGCTGCTCGACGAGCTGCACGTCGAGGCCTGTCTCCTCCCTGGCCTCGCGCACCGCCGCCGCTTCGAGGCTCTCGCCCGTGTCGACGAAGCCACCCGGCAGCGCCCAGCCGAGGGGCGGGAACTTGCGGCGCACGAACACGAGCCGCTCGCCCGGCAGCTCGATGAGGATGTCGACGGTGGGGAGGGGATGATCGGAGTCGGGCAGCACGCGGGGGACCTCCTGGGCCGGGGCGGGAGGCTACCACGGGCTCGGGGGCTCGGGGCCTGCGGATTCCTTCGGCACCTCGCGCGGCCGAGGGAGGCCCTTCGGCGAGGGCATCTGGCTCGTGCTCGCTTCGAGGATGCCCGGCATCGCGCCGAACCTTCGCGCCACTTCCTCCAACTCGCCGGCGTCGCGCGCCTTCGGCACGTGCAGCGTGAACGACCAGGTCGCGCGCTCGCGCGATTCGATGGAGCCGTTCACGAGGCGGATCGCGGCATTCACCTGCCCCACCGTGGCCTTGGGATCGAAGGCGACGTCCAGCTCGTCGAGGATCACGTTCCCCTGGATCTCGTCCGCTGAGGCGGGCCGCGGGTCCAGCTCGGGGCCGGCGTTCAGGGCCAGCGCGGACGGCGGTCCCTGCAGGAGCATCGGTTGCCCCGGGATGCGGGGCGTGGGGAGGATGCTCCGCTCGTACCGCAACCAGAAGGCGACGCTCTTGCGGGTCGCGGCCTCGTTCATCGGCGTGCCCGCGACCAGGCAAGGATCGGCCAGGACCTGGCCGAACGATTCTCCGAAGGAGAGGATCAACCGGGTGCCGCGGGGCGGGGGACGGAGCCGGCGGTTCCCACGAAGCGGCGGCCAGGCGACCTCGACCCTGTCGCCTGCCCGAAGCTTGGCCCAGCGCGCGCCGACGCGCGGGACGTCGGCCCGATTCCCGGGAACGGCGCCGAGCGCGCGGGCGAGGCGGTTCTCGTCGAGGAGGTCGGGGTTCAGCACGCGCAGCACACGCAGCTGGACCCGGTCGGAGGGCGGTTGCTTCCCCGGCGCCCACGTGCCGGAGACGGGCTGGGAGCCGACGACCGCCGCGACCACCGTGGGGTCGTGAGAGAAGTCGGGGTAACAGCGCCTCGCGTCGTTCGCGAGAGGCTGGTCGGCGTAGCGGAGCGCGGCGTAGCGGTCTCCCACCAGCGCCTCGAGCATGGCGTCGCTGCGGGCGAGCCAGAACAACGGTCCATCGGCGGTGGCAGCAGGCTCGGCGCCTCGAAGGAGCGCCGTGGCCATGGCGGTCTGGTCCGCCTTGACGGCCGCCTTCTGGGCCGCGCTCTTCATCGCGGGGGCCGTGGCCAGGATGGCCTGCACGAGCGCGAGGTCGCCCGCGCTGGCCGCCACGTCCAGGGCGGCCTCGAGCTCGCCGAAGCCCGGCGGGGGCGTCTGGGCGAGCCGTGAGCGGATCTGGCTGGGGCTCGATCGCTCGTTCAGGACCGGACGGCGTGGCTGCGCCGCGCGGGCGCTCCCCTGAGCGGCCAGCCGCGCCTGTCGCGTCCGCGCGTCGGCGCGCAGCGCCAGCTCCTCCTGGCGGAGGCGCTCGTTCTGCCGCCGGGCCATCGCCCCTGCCTGGTACCGGTCCAGCCATGCACCGAGCCAGGCCGGCTGCCAGATCAGCAGGACCGCGGCAGCGGTGGCGACGGCGACGAGGGACCAGGCGGCGGCACGCATCGGTGGGTTCTTCTTCCGGGCCCGACGGATGCGTTCACCTTACGCGAAGACGCCCGCCGCCGACAGGCCGGCGCGGGGCCTGCGACCGCGAGCGGACCTGCGCGCCCCTCCCCCGAGCTCGACCGGGGGAGGGGCGCCCACCTCTCAGCCGCAGTTGCCCGAGGCCTGGCACGCCTCGCCGATGGGGCAGTCCGTGTCGACCTGGCAGGGGCAGAGGCAGCTGCCGCCCGTGCAGCTCTGCTCCGCGCCGCAGTCGGACGAGCTCTGGCAGCTCGCCGGCGGGCCCGCCACGCAGCGGCCGGAGGCGCAGACCTCGCCCGCGCCGCAGTCGGCCGCCGAGTCGCAGGGCGGCGTGCAGGCGCCGTCGTTGCACAGCAGGCTCGGCGCGCAGTCCGCGTCCTGCGTGCACTCCGGCAGGCAGGCGTAGAACGTGTCGGCCGCGGCGCCGCAGCGGTAGCCGGAGCGGCGGCAGGCGTTCGTCCCGCAGTCGGCGAGGCACACGGAGTACAGCTCGGCCGTGCCGCCCGCGGGCAGGTAGAAGCACTCGGAGCCCGCGGGGCAGGGGTCGGCGGAATCGCAGTTGATGGCGGTGCAGTAGCCGGCGCTCCACTGGGTGGGGCTGGCCCCTTGCGAGAGGTCCAGCGGCGGCTGGCAGATGCCGTTCTGGCCGCAGTCGGAGTCGCTCGTGCAGGGCTGGCCGACGGGCACGCCGTTCAGGTCGCGGCCCGGGCAGGCGCAGTCGCCGCCGGTGCTGCCGCCCGAGGCGCCGCCGGTCGACGCGCCGCCGCCGGTGCTGCCGCCGGACGAGGTCGTGCCCGCGGAGCTGGTGCCCGACGACGTCGTGCCGGACGAGGTGGTCCCGGACGACGAGCTGCTCGAGGCGCTGCCGCTCGACGACGCGGGGCCGGTCGTGCTGCCGGAGGACGTCTCGCCCGCCGACACGCCGCCGTCGCACTCGCCGCCCGTGGTGGTACCGCCGGTGGAGCTGGACGAAGCCGCCGCGCCCGTGGTCGAGCCGGCGCCCCCGCCCGTGGAGCTGCTCGACGGGCCGTTGCCCATGCCGCCGTCGCAGCCGCCGCCGCTGTCGCCGCCGATCTCGCCGCCCGTGCGGCCGCCCGAGCCGGGCGCGCCGGTCGAGCCGCCGGTCACCTGGGTCCAGCCCGTGGTGCCGCCCGGGTTGCCGCCGGAGCCGCGGCCGCCGTTCGACATGCCGCCGTCCGGGCAGTCGATGCTCACGCCGTTGCCGACGCAGAGGCCGTAGTCCTGGTCGCAGGTCTGGCCGGGATCGCAGTCCGCGTCGCAGGTGCAGCTGCTCAGGCAGAAGCCCTGGAAGCAGCCCTCGCCGGTGGAGCAGTCGGAGCCCTGGTTGCAGCTGCCCGGGTTCGAAGGCGTGGAGCTCTGGCAGCTGTTCTGGAAGCAGCACATCTCGGAGCCGCAGTCGTCGCCCACGGAGCAGGCGTTGCCGCCCCCGCCGTAGCCTCCCCCGTAGCCGCCGCCGAAGCCCCCTCCGCCGTCGCCCCAGCCATAACAGCCGGTTACGAGAGACCCCAGGACACACATCGCCATCTGGATGCGTCGCATCGTTCGATCCTCCGGGTATACGCTCGTCGTCCGGCCCGGAGCGGGCCGAGGCGGAAACGTGGGTGGTTTCACTTCAAACGACGCAAGGGGCGGCGCCGTTATTCACCCGGCAGTGGCCGCTGGCCGACGGCGCGGCCGCCCGCTTGCGCGAACGGCGCAAGTCCGCTACGAAATCGGCGCCGCCCGAACCGAGGAGAAGAAGCCGATGCGCGTGCTCGTCGCCGACGATCTGTCCGAAGATGGCATCGCAGTCCTGCGCCGGGCCCCCGGGCTCGACGTCGACGTGAAGGTGGGGCTCAAGCCCGCCGAGCTGATCGCGATCATCCCCGACTACGAGGCGCTGGCCGTGCGCTCGGCCACCAAGGTCACGGCGCAGGTGTTCGAGGCCGCCCGCAAGCTGCGGGTCGTCGGCCGCGCGGGCGTCGGCGTCGACAACATCGACCTCACGGCCGCCTCGCGCCGCGGCGTCGTGGTGATGAACGCCCCGGGCGGCAGCGCGGTCACCGTGGCCGAGCTGACGCTCGCCATGATGTTCTCGCTGGCGCGTCAGGTGCCGGCGGCGACGGCCTCGGTGAAGGGCGGCAAGTGGGAGAAGAAGAAGTTCGCCTCGGGGCACGAGCTCTCGGGGAAGACTCTCGGCGTGGTGGGGACGGGCAACATCGGCTCGGTGGTGGTCGACCGAGCGCACGGCCTCAAGATGAAGGTCGTGGCGTACGATCCGCTGCTCTCCGCGGAGGCCGCCGCGCGGCTGGGCGTCGAGCTGCTGCCGCTCGAGGAGCTGTTGAAGCGCGCCGACTTCGTGACGCTGCACGTGCCGCTCACCGACCAGACGCGCAACCTCATCGGCGAGAAGCAGCTCGGGCTCATGAAGAAGGGCGCGTGCCTGGTGAACTGCGCGCGCGGCGGCCTCGTCGACGAGGCGGCGCTCGCGAAGGCGCTCGGGGACGGGAAGCTCGGCGGCGCGGCGTTCGACGTGTTCGCGCAGGAGCCGCCGCCCGCGGACCACCCGCTGTTCGCGCTCTCGAACTTCGTGTGCACGCCGCACCTGGGCGCGTCCACCGAGGAGGCCCAGGCGGCCGTGGCGCTGGCGGTGTGCGAGCAGCTCGTGGACTACCTGAAGAACGGCAACGTGCGCAACGCCGTGAACGTGCCGTCGGTGTCGCGCGAGGTGCTGGAGGTGCTCGGGCCGTTCCTGACGCTGGCCGAGCGGCTCGGCTCGCTCGTCGGCCAGCTCGGCCCCGAGAACATGTCGGAGTTCCGCGTGACGGTCGCGGGGGCGGTGACGCAGCAGCCGCGGCGGCCCATCGCGCTCGCGGCGCTGCGGGGCCTCCTCTCGCGCGCGGTCGAGGGGCCGGTGAACGACGTCTCGGCGCCCGCGCTGGCGCAGGAGCGCGGCATCCAGCTCGTCGAGGAGCGGAGCGACCAGTCGAAGGACTTCGCGTCGCTGGTGACGGTGACCGCGCGCGGACCGCAGGGGGAGACGACGGCGTCGGGGACGGTGTTCGGCAAGGAGCCGCGGCTGCTCCGCCTCGACCAGTTCGAGGTCGAGTCGGCGCCCGAGGGCGTGCTCGTGGTGCTGCGGAACCAGGACGTGCCCGGCGTCATCGGACAGATCGGACAGATCCTCGGCGAGGCGGGCCTCAACATCGCCCGCATGGCGCTGTCGCGCCGCACCGCGCAGAAGGAAGCCCTCGCCATCCTGAACCTGGATTCGCCGGCGCCCGACCCGGTGCTCGCGAAGCTGCGCGCGCTGCCGCCGATCCGCGAAGTCCGCCAGGTGCAGCTGTAGCCCATGCCGAACGCGGTGGTGGTGGGCGCCCAGTGGGGCGACGAGGGGAAGGGGAAGATCGTCGACCTGCTCACCGAGCGGGTGGACGTGGTCGTGCGCTACCACGGCGGGAACAACGCGGGGCACACGCTGGTCGAGGGCGGGCGCAAGATCGTCCTGCACCTGGTGCCCGCCGGCATCCTGCACGCGGGCAAGAGCTGCGTCATCGGCAACGGCGTGGTGCTCGACCCGGCGGTGCTGTGCGAGGAGATCGACGCCGTGAAGGCGCACGGCGCGCTCGCCGACGACCGGCAGCTCCTGCTCTCGGACAACGCGCACGTGGTGATGCCGTGGCACAAGAAGCTCGACGTGCTCCGCGAGCAGGCCGCGGGCGCCTCGCGCATCGGTACCACCGGCCGCGGCATCGGGCCGACGTACGAGGACAAGGTCGGGCGGCGCGGGGTGCGGGTGCGGGACCTCTGCGACGACCGCCGCCTGAAGGCGCGCGTCGCCGAGCGGCTGCCCATCGCCAATCGAGAGATCGCCGCGCTCGGCGGCGAGCCGCTCGCCGAGGCCGCGGTGCTCGACGAGCTGCGCCCCCGCGCCGAGCGGCTCGCGCGCTACCGGGCGGACACCTCGCTGTGGCTCGCGCGCGCCATCGCGGCGGGCAAGTCCGTGCTGTTCGAGGGCGCCCAGGGGACCCTGCTCGACGTCGATCACGGGACCTACCCGTTCGTGACGTCCTCGTCGTGCGTGTCGGCGAACGCCGCCATCGGCAGCGGGGTGGGGCCGGGATCGCTCGGGACCATCGTGGGCATCGCCAAGGCCTACACGACGCGCGTCGGCGAGGGGCCCTTTCCCACCGAGCTGGCGGGGCCGGCGGGGGAGGAGCTGCGCAAGCTGGGCGCCGAGTACGGGGCGACCACCGGCAGGCCGCGGCGCTGCGGCTGGCTGGACGGCTGCATCCTGCGCTTCGCGGCGCGGGTGAACGGCCTCTCCTGCCTCGCGATCACCAAGATCGACGTCCTGTCGGCGTTCGACGAGATCGAGGTGGCCGTGGCCTACGAGATCGACGGCGCGCGCGTCGACGAGCTGCCGCCCGACGCCGAGGTGCTCGCCCGGGCGAAGCCGGTCTACGAGCGGCTGCCCGGCTGGAAGAAGCCGCTCGGGGCCATCCGGCGCGCCGCCGAGCTGCCGGCCGAGGCCCGCCGCTACGTGGCGCGCATCGAGGAGCTGTCGGGCGTGCCGGTGGCGGCCATCTCCGTCGGCGCCGACCGCGACGAGACCATCGCGGTCGCGCGGCCCTTCACCGGTTGAGTCGTGCGACGCGGGCCGCCGAGCAGGGAAGGGCGGCGGGCGGCGGTCTCCCGCCGCTCGCGTGTGGCCTGCGTGCTCGGCGTCGGGGTGGCGTCGATGGCGGCCTGCGGCCACGGCTCGCCCGCCGACGGCGGAAGCTCGGGGGGGACGTCGGAAGGGGGCTTCGCCTGCACCGACGCGGGGGCCCCGCTGCCGTGGCCGACCCCGCCGGCGACGCTCGGGCCCGCGAGCTTCGCGCCGGCCTTCTTTGCGGCCTACTGCAGCGCGATGGCCCGCTGCTACCCCATGGCGGACTACCTGGTCGACGAGTGTGCCGCCGCGCTCGAGGTGCCCGGCGACTTCTCGTTCGAGGAGTGCACGGAGGCGCTCTGCGGCGCGCGCGTCGCCCAGCCGGAGCCGGACGTGGCGGCCGAGGTGCGCGCGGTGGACGCCGGCCGGCTCGCCTTCGACACCGCGGCGGCGGCGGCCTGCCTGGCCGATCCCTGGCCGCTCGCCTGCGATCCCGCGGGCCTGGCGCCGCTGCCGCCAGCGCTCTGCCAGGCCGCCTTCGTGGGCCTGGTGCCGCCGAACGGGCGCTGCTTCCTCGATGCCGAATGCGACGCGGGGGTGTGCGGGCTCGACGCCGGCTGTCCGGGTCGGTGCCAGGTCGCGGGTCCGCCCGTCCCGGGCGTGGCGGGAAGCCCCTGCGACACCGCTCACCCTTGCACCGCCGGAGAATCCTGCGCCGAGGGCTGGTGCTGGGGCGGCGGAGCGGCCGGCGCGCCGTGCGCAAGCGAGCACGACTGCGCCCCCGGCGAGTACTGCAGCCCGTCGGCAGGAATGACGTGCCAGGCGCAGCGGGGAGCTTGCGAGAGCTGCAGCGAGAATCTCGCCGCCGGGCAGGACGCCTGGTCGGGAGAGTGCGCGCCGGGCCTGTTCTGCGCGGGTCTGGTCGGTCTCGCCGACGGCGGCGCCACGGCCGGGGTCTGTACGACGCCCGGCGGCGAGGGGAGCGCCTGCGTCGCGGGAGTCACGCCAAACTGGACCGCCGGGCCGGTCACGGGCTGCTTGCCGGGCCTCGACTGCGTCGCGGGCAGCTGCGCGCTGCCGCCCCAGAGCGGGCCGTGCCTGCGGGACGACGCGCCCTGCTACATCGGACCCTCCTTCTGCCTGAACGAGACGCTCCAGTGCCTCCCGACGACGGCAGGCGATTGCAGCCGCAGCCAGTGCGTGCCGGGGATGACGTGCATCGGGACGACCTGCGTGAGCGCGGCCCATGCGGCGAGCTGTCCCGAGCCCTGACTCGTGTTGACATGCCGCGGCATCGCGTGCTTCTAAGGACAGCTTCCTGGAGGTCTCATGCCCAACGCCGTGATCGTCGATGCCGTCCGCACCGCCCGGGGGAAGAAGAAGGGGAGCCTGGCCGGCACCCACCCCATGGACCTGGCGGCGCACGCGCTCAAGGCCGCGCTTCGACGCACCAAGATCGAGGCGAAGGTCGTCGACGACGTGGTCCTGGGCTGCGTGACGCAGGTCGGGGAACAGGGCCTCAACATCGCGCGCGGCGCCGTGCTGGCGGCGGGGCTGCCCATCGAGGTCGCGGGCACGACCGTGAACCGCTTCTGCGGCTCGGGACTGCAGGCGGTCAACTTCGCGGCGCAGGCCATCATGGCCGGGCAGATGGATCTCGCCATCGGTGGCGGGGTCGAGAGCATGACCCGGGTGCCCATGGGCTCGGATGCCATCGGCCCCGGCGATGGACCGGCTTCGCCGCAGCTCCTGGAGCGCTGGCCGAACCTGGTGCCCCAGGGGCTGTCCGCCGAGATGATCGCCGAGAAATGGAAGCTCAGCCGCAAGGAGCTCGACGAGTTCGCCGCGCACAGCCAGCAGAAGGCCGGCGCCGCCATCAAGGAAGGGAAGTTCAAGGCCGAGATCGATCCGGTGGAGGTGACCACGCCGGACGGCAAGAAGGTGGCCTTCGAGACGGACGAGCACTGCCGCCCGGGCACGACGGTCGAGGTCCTCGCCGGCCTCAAGCCCTCGTTCAAGGAGAACGGCGTCATCCACGCGGGAAATTCCAGCGGCATCGTCGACGGCGCCGCCGCCGTGGTGCTCGCGAGCAAGGAGCGCGCCCGCTCCCTCGGGCTCAAGCCCCGTGCGCGGGTCGTGGCCATGGGCGTGGCGGGGAGCGACCCCGTGCTCATGCTCACCGGCCCGATCCCGGCGGTCCAGAAGGCGCTGCAACGGGCGGAGCTGACGGTGAAGGACATCGACCTGTGGGAGATCAACGAGGCCTTCGCGCCCGTGCCGATCGTCGTCGCCCGCGAGCTCGGCATCCCGCTGGAAAAGGTCAACGTGCTCGGCGGCGCGATCGCGCTCGGCCACCCGCTGGGTGCCACTGGCGCAATTCTGCTGACCACGGTCCTGAACGAGCTGGAGCGCCGCGACCTTCGCCGGGCGTGCATCACGCTGTGCATCGGTTATGGCATGGGCGTGGCGACCGTCATCGACCGCAAGGTGGACTGAAAGGGGAGTGGGCATGCTTCGTCGGACGGCAAGCGCGAGCCTCCTCGCCATCGGCTTGGCGGTCTCCGGAGCGGCGGTCGCCCAGGACGCGGCGCAGGCGGCGATGGAAGAGGCCCAGCGCCTCAAGGCCGCCGGCGACAAGGCGGGGGCGATGGCGGCCTACCGGCAGGCCCTGCAAGCCGATCCGCACAACGCCCAGGCCCACAACGAGCTCGGGACCTTGCTCTACGGCGAGCACCAGGTGGACGAGGCCATCGCCGAGTTCCGTGCCGCGACCCTGGCGAACCCGAGCTACGACCTCGCCTACTTCAACCTGGGCTACGCCGCGCGCAAGGCCGGGCGCTGCCAGGATGCGGTGCCAGCGTACCAGCAGTACGTGCGGCTGAAGCCGACCGATCCGGACGGCCTGTGGGGGCTCGCCGAGTGCCTCCGCACGCTCGGCCAGAACGAGCAGGCGGCGTCGACCTACGAGGCCTACGCGCGCATCGAGACGCGGCCCAGCGAGCGCCGCTACCAGGAGGAGGCGCTCAGCTGGGTGCAGAAGCTCCGCGCGCCTCCGCCCGCCGCGGCGCCCGTGGCGACGCCGGCCCCGACGGTCGTGCCCCAGAGCGGCGCCGAGGCCTCCCTCGCGAGGGGTGACGCCCTGGCCAGCCATGGGCAGCTGCGGGATGCGCTGTACGCCTATCAGGACGCGGCGCGGGTCGAGCCCAACAACGCGCGCGCGCACTTCAAGATTGGCATCGCCTACGCGCAGCTCGGCTACTACCCGCAGGCCATCGACGAGTGGAATCGCGTGCTCCAGATCGATCCGAGCAATGCGGGCGCCCGGGAGAACATCCGGAAGGCACGGGCACGCATGGGCGCCGCGCAGGCACAGGCCGCCCAGGCCGCGCCGCCGCCGGTGGCCAATCCCGCGCAGGCCGACGCGACGGCCAAGCAGTACTACGACCAGGCCGTGCAGCTCATCCAGCAGCGGCGCTACAGCGAGGCGGTGAACGCGCTCACGGCCGCGATCCAGCTCAAGGGCGACTTCGCGGTGGCCTATGTCGCGCGAGGGAGCGCCATGGTCGGCCTCGGCCGCTTCCAGGATGCCGTGCAGGACTACCTGCACGGACTGAGCCTCAACTCCAACCAGGCCGCGCCCCTCTTCGGTCTCGGGGAGGCCTACCGGGGCATGGGCGACCGCGCGCGCGCCGCTCAGTACTACCAGGAGTGCGCGGACAGCGCCGCGCCCGACGCCGGGCCGCTCCGCGATCTCGCGCGGCGACGCTTCTCGGAGCTGTTGCAGTAGCCTCGTCGGCGGAGGGTTCAGCGTGGCGCCAACGTTCGCGACGGTCTTGATCGACCCGCCGTTCGCTTTTGCCGTGGCCGTGCTGCTCGTGCTGCTGTCGGCGCCCATGATCCGGCGTGCCGGGGAGGGCGGGTGGTACGGGCTGCTGGGACCGGCCTTCGCAGGGTGGATGGCCGGCGTCTTCAGCTTCATGTTCTTCCGGTACCCCGACTGGATGTTCTGCTACCTGATCGAGGCGAAGCTCGCGCCGCTCGGCTGGCTGTACCCCCTGTTCGCGCTCTCGCTCGTGGGCGGGGGCGCGGCGGGCTCGGCCCTGGCGGTGCAGGCCGTGCTGGAGCGGCGCACCGGGCGCGCCTTCCTCTGGCTCGTCCTCGGGCTGGCCGTCTGGGGCGTGCTCTTCGCCTTGACCTTCGATCAGTACACCCACGTCGGAACGACCCTGGAGTTCCGGCAGGGCGTCGCGCGGCCCATGCAGGCCGACCACCTCTTCCAGATCTCGGCGACCCTCGCAGGGCTCGCGGCCGCGATTCCCGGCGTGGGCTTGGGCCTGATCCTGATCTTCGAGGCCTTCCGGACCCGGCGATCCCTGCGGCCGCCGACGCCGCTGGCGCTCGAGGTTCCGGAAGCGGGCGGCGGGCCGCCGCTCTCGGGGGCCTCACCGCGAGACGGTACACCCCTGCCGCCCGTGGCCACGACGCCGCCCGAGCGCCTGCCGCAGATCGTCGCGGCCGCACGCAAGGCAGGCGCGGCATGGGCGGAGTGGCCGGTCGACGCCCGCGTGGCGCTCTTGAAGCGGGCCCGCGATCGGTTTCTCGCCGAGGCCGACGACGCCGCGGAGCTCGTGGCGCTCGAAACCGGAAAGCCTCTGGCCGAGGCCTACCCGGCCGAGGTCGTCCCCAACGCCGACCTCTTCTCGTACTGGATCGGCGAGGCGCCCCGTCTGCTTCGGCCGCAGGTCATCGGACTCAATCCGATCCTGTACCCGGGGAAGACCAGCGTGATCGAGCGGCTGCCGCGCGGCGTCGTCGCGCTCATCAGTCCGTGGAACTACCCGGTCTCCATCCCGCTGCGAACTCTTCTGCCGGCTCTGGCGGCGGGGAACGCCGTCGTCTTCAAGCCCAGCGAGCTCACGCCCCGTTGCGGAGCCTTGCTCGCGTCGTGGCTCCAGAAGGAGCTGCCGCCCGGCGTGCTCCAGGTCGTGCAGGGAGAGGGCAACGTGGGAGCGGCCCTCGTCGCGGCGATGCCCGACCTGGTGGCGTTCACGGGCAGCACCGCCACGGGGCGCAAGATCGCCGAGCAGGCCGCCAAGGGGCCCATTCCCGTGTCGCTGGAGCTGGGTGGCAAGGATGCCGCGATCGTCCTCGAGGATGCGGATCTCGAGCGCACGGCCGACGGCGTCGCGTGGGGCGTCTTCACGAATGCCGGCCAGAACTGCGCGTCGATCGAGCGCATCTTCGTCGCCAGACCCATCGCGGAGCGTTTTTTGACCGCGCTCACGGCCCGCGCGCAACGGCTGCGGGTCGACGGCGCCGACGTCGAGCTGGGGCCGCTCATCTCGGAGCGGCAGCTGCGCACCGTGACCTCGCAGATCGAGCAGGCCCGCGCGGCGGGCGCCAAGGTGATGACCGGCGGGGAGGTGAAGGGTCTGCGGGTCTCCCCCACGCTGGTGCTGCTCGAACGCGGTGTCGAGGGGGACCGCCTGTCGCTGGTGACCGACGAGACCTTCGGTCCCGTGGCCGCGGTCGAGGTCGTGGAGGGAGAGGAAGAGGCGATCGCGCGCGCGAACGCCTCCGCGTTCGGCCTGGCCGCGAGCGTCTGGACGCACGACGCGGAGCGGGGCCGCCGCGTGGCCCGCCGGCTGCACGTGGGCGCGGTCACGGTCAACAACGTCGCCTTCACGCCCGCCCTGCCCATGGCGCCCTGGAGTGGGACCGGCGCTTCGGGGTACGGCGTCACCAATTCGCCGATGGCGCTCGAGGGCCTCACGCGACCGCGCTACACGCTGGTCGACCGCAACCGCCGCCCGGAGCTCTGGTGGTACCCTTACGACGCGTCGCTCGTGGACGTCACCCGGGGACTCGCGGCCCTTCAGTCCAAGGGCAAGCGGTCGTTCGGCCTCGCGGTGAAGACGGCGAAGGCGTTCCTCGGACGATCGTCGGCCCAGGGGCGCCGGCCCGCCGCCTGAATGGCGTTCCCGGCACTCCCGGACGGCGCGGCCGACGAGGCGCTGGCGCTGCTGCGAGGGCTGCTGCGCATCGACACCACGAACCCGCCCGCCGCCGGCGCGGGCGAGCGCCCGGCCGCCGACCTCTGCGCCACCGCGCTCCGGGAGGCGGGGATCGAGGCGGAGATCCTCGAGGCGGCGCCGCGGCGCAGCAACGTGGTCGCGCGGATTCCCGGATCCGGAACCGATCCGCCCCTGCTCCTCTGTGCCCACCTCGACGTGGTGCCCGCCGGCGACGGCTGGCGGCATCCCCCGTTCGCGGCCGAGGAAGAGGGCGGCTTCCTGTACGGGCGCGGAGCCGTGGACATGAAGGGCTTCGCGGCGCAGGCGGTGACGCTCATGCGGCAGCTGCGCCGGTCGGGCGTACGGCTGCGCAGAGACCTGATCTTCGCGGGCGTGGCCGACGAGGAAGAGGGTTGCGGCCTCGGGTCGGGCTTCCTGGTCGAGAAGCACCCGGACAAGGTGCGCGCCGCGGTGGCGCTGGGTGAGATCGGCGGGTTCACGATTCACCTGGGCGGGCGGCGCATCTATCCCATCCAGATCGCGGAGAAGGGTCTGTGCTGGCTGCGCCTGCGGGCGAAGGGAGAGATGGGGCATGGATCCCTCTCGGTGCCGGACGGCGCCGTCCCCGCCATCGGCGGGGCGGCGGCGAAGCTCGGCGAGGCCCAGCTGCCGGCGCACCGCAGCCCGCCGTTCGAGAGCTTCTTCCGCGAGCTCTGCCGCGCCATCGGCGGACCGGCGCGCGCCGCCGCGTGGCTGGGAGCGACCCCGGGCCTGCTCCGATTGCTTCTCTCGCTCACGCCGGACAGCGGCCTCCGGCGGACGCTCCTGGCGCTCCTGTCGAACACCGCCGCACCCACGCAGCTCTGGGCGAGCAGCAAGCGGAACCTGGTCCCGGCCGAGGCGTCGGCGGGCGTCGACGGGCGGATCCTGCCCGGTCAGGATCTCGACGCCTTCCTCGGGGAGCTGCGGGTTGTGCTCGGGGAGCGGGTCGAGATCGAGGTGGAGCGCTGGCACCCACCGGTGGTGACGCGGTGGCCGCACCCCGTCTTCGAGCAGCTCGCGGGCGCGGTGCGGGCCGTCGATCCCGAGGCGGTCGCCATTCCATACGTCATTCCTGGCTTCACCGACGCGTGCAGCTGGACGCGCCTGGGGACGGAATGCTTCGGCTTCGCGCCGGTCGTGCTCCCGAAAGGGCTCGATTTTGCCCGCCTCTACCACGCCGTCGACGAGCGCATCCCCCTCGAGGGCTTCGCGAGCGGGACGCGCATGCTCTGGGAAGCGCTCGGTCGCCTCGCCGCCGAGCCCGGGATTTGACGTTCGCCAGTCTGCCGGCCTACGTTCGAGGCAGAGGATGTGCCCGTGGATCGAGCGGAAGAGCTGTCGGAAGAGATGGTTCTCGGCTTTCTCGCCGAGGCCCGCGATGGCTTCCTG
>DATJNL010000272.1:0-14330 GCA_035508175.1 Myxococcales bacterium | reverse complement strand
GCCTCGGCAGCGGCCCCGGCGCGTTCTGCTACCCGGAGGACCCACACCAGCCCTTCGATGCCGACGCGGGGCGCCTCGTCGAATGCGGCGACCCCTGTTCCGGCTACCAGTGCAGCCTGGGAGCCGGCTGTCAGACGTACTTCGATGCCGACGCCGGCGCCGTTGTCGATCCCTGCGCCGCGGCCGGACTCGTCTGCGATGCGACCTACGCGGTCTGCCGCCAGCCGGGGGAGTTCGAAGGCTGCGCCCCGGGTGGTCCCGCGTGCCAGCCCGTCCCGAACAGCAGCGTGGGCGACCTGCAGTGCATGACCTTGCCCACCACGACGGGGACGATCGACCTGTGCGTGCAGCCCTGCCAGCAAACCGAGGACTGTGCGGACGACCTGACGACTTGCCAGAGCCTGGGCGCCGCAGGGAGCTTCTGCTACTACGACTTCTGCACCAACTATTTCGCGAGCTGCAACTCCCGAGGTACCAACGACGGCCTGTGCCTGCC
This sequence comes from Myxococcales bacterium, assembly GCA_035508175.1. Taxonomy (GTDB): domain Bacteria; phylum Myxococcota; class Myxococcia; order Myxococcales; family JAKAPL01; genus DATJNL01. The sequence goes on along the minus strand of DATJNL010000272.1, from coordinate 13,834 downwards.
GCTTCAGGCGGGCGGCCAGACCTACGGCTTCTGCCAGCAGGGCGCCATCACCGGCGGGCACGCGGCCTCGGCGTGCCTCTCGGGCGCGAATCGGCAGGTCGGCGGCCAGTGTGACACGAGCGACGTCTGCGTCGACGATCTCTGCGTTCCGATTTGCAACGCCGGAATCTCCGGCGGCCCCAGCTGCGGCCCGGGCGACGGGGGCCTGAGTTGCCTCGCCATCTTCGGCCAGTCCGGCTTTCCGCAGGACACCGGCGGCTGCGGGCGCAGCTGCGATTTCACGTCGGCCGACGCCGGCTGCACACCCGAGGGCGCCCGACCGCCCCAGAAGTGCGTCCCCCTCTACCTGCTGGGACTCGGCGACCTCTTCGACGGCGTCTGCGTGCTCGGACCCGACGGCGGAGTGGCCGTCGGCGACAGCTGCCTCTCCCTGCCCACGGCCGGAGACCCCTGCGTCTCCGGGGCTCTGTGTCTCAACACCGGGGCCACCGGATCGGTCTGCGCGCAGCTCTGCGACCCCGCGGCGCCCACGGCCTGCGACGCCGGGCAGGTTTGCATCGGCTTCGCGAGTCAGGGCTTTGCCTCCCAGACCACCGGTTACTGCGAAGGGTTTCTCGGGGATGGTGGCGTGTGGTTCTAGCCGCCGGCTCTTGATCGCGGTCAAGGCCCGGGCCACGGCTCTGCGTTATGCGTGAGTCTGGAGGTGCCTCATGACTGGAGAAGCGCACTGGTTTCCCGTGGCCGTCGTGCTGGTGGGCCTCCTGGCGGTGGGAGCGCTGTGGTTCTTCGCCTCCAGCCCCAGGGAATTCAAGCAGACCGGCTGGCACTCGGTGGTCTGCCCCAAGAGCGGCATGACGTTCGGTGTCCTCGCCCTGCGCGATCACGGCAAGCAAAGCTGGGTCGACATCGTCTCCTGCAGCCAGTTCTTCCCCCGCACGAGCGTGACCTGCGCCAAGGGCTGCCTCGAACAGCTCAACGGCAAGCTCGTTACGCTGCGGACCGGTTCGTAGCCGCGCCTCCCAGCGGGCCGATGGATCCCGGGCTTGCCCGGGCGCACCGCCCGTGTCATGTCGGGGGCGATGCCCCGCGTGGAGTTCACGGCCAACCTGCGCCGGCTCATCGAGGCGCCGACCGTCGAGGTCGACGGCAGCACCGTGCGGACGGCGCTTGAACAGGCCTTCGCACGGAGCCCAAGCCTCCGAGGCTACGTCCTCGACGAGCAAGGGGCTCTCCGCAAGCACGTGATGATTTTCGTCGATGGGGAGTCCATCGGCGATCGGGCCGGGCTCTCCGACCCGGTCGGGCCCTCGGGCCGGATCTTCGTCATGCAAGCCCTCTCGGGAGGCTGAGCGATGCAGCGAGCGTACGTGGGCACGCGAAAGGGAGTCTTCACCCTCGAGCGCCGGCGGAAGCGCTGGCGCGTCGCCGCCGAGGCCTTCCTGGGCGATCCGGTCTCCGCTTTGATGGTCGACCCACGCGACGGCACCCTCCACGCCGCCCTCGACCTGGGCCATTTCGGGGTCAAGATGCGCGTGTCGCGCGACGCGGGCACGACCTGGAGCGAAGAGGCGGCGCCCGCCTATCCCCCTGCGCCCGCCGGCGCCCCCATCGAGGACCGCGGCCGAGGCCATGAGCCACCGTGGGTGGTGCAGAAGATCTGGGCTCTCGAAGCCGGCAGCGCCGACCGGCCCGGCGAGCTCTGGGCCGGCACGATCCCCGGGGGCCTGTTCCGTTCACCCGATGGCGGCCAACACTGGGAGCTCGTCCGTCCCCTCTGGGAGATGCCCGAGCGCAAGCAGTGGATGGGCGGGGGCTACGACCACCCGGGACTCCACTCGATCTGCGTCGATCCGCGCGACGGCCGGCGCGTGACCATCGCCGTGTCCACGGGCGGCGTCTGGCGCACCGAGGACGCCGGGGCGAGCTGGACCGTTCGCTCCCAGGGCATGTTCGCCGCCTACCTGCCCCCCGAGCGCAAGCACGACCCGATCCTCCAGGATGCCCATCGAGTGGTGCAGTGCGTTGCCGCGCCGGACGTCTTCTGGTGCCAGCACCACAACGGCGTGTTCCACTCGACCGACGGCGGCTCGCGCTGGCACGAGATCGCGTCGGTGCAGCCTTCGGTGTTCGGCTTTGCGGTGGCGGTGCATCCCGCGAAGCCCGAGACCGCCTGGTTCGTGCCCGCCGTCAAGGACGAGTGCCGCATCCCGGTGGGAGGCCAGGTGGTGGTCGCGCGCACCCGGGACGGCGGCCAACGGTTCGACGTGCTACGCGAGGGCCTGCCCCAGGAGCACGCCTACGACCTCGTCTACCGGCACGGCCTCGCCGTCGACTCGACCGGCCAGCGGTTGATCTTCGGCTCCACCAGCGGCGGCGTCTGGCTCTCCGACGACGAGGGCGACAGCTGGAGCGCCCTGCCGGCGCGGCTACCGCCGGTGAACTGCGTCTCCTTCGGCCCGTGAGGCGCACGCGAATCCCTTCGACGGGCGATCGCCGCGTGGCCTCGACTGCAACGAGCTCCGCTCAGGGCACGAGCACGATCTTTCCGAGAGTGTGCCGCCGCTCGAGGTCGCGATAGGCCTCCTGAACGTCCGCGAGCGGGTAGGTCTTGGCGATCGGCACCTCCAGCTTTCCCGCCTCGATCAGTGCCGCGAGCTCTCCGAGCACCTCAGCCCTCGCTCCTTCGTGATTGCCCTCGGTCTTCACGCCGTGCTTCGCCGCGGCGGCGAAATCGATGATCGTGTCGATGCGCTGGGGTGCCACGCCGAGCTGGAGGGCCAGGTCGACGTAGCCGTGGCCGAAGGTGTCGATGAACGCGTCGATCTTGCCGCCCGCGGCGCGGCGGATCCGCTCCGCCGCCCCCTCACCGTACGCCACGGGCACGGCGCCATGGCGCGAGAGCCATGGGTGGTGCTCCTCGCTGGCAAGGCCGATCACCTTCGCGCCGGCCAGCTTCGCGAGCTGCACGGCGATCGAGCCCACCCCTCCGGCAGCCCCCGAGACCACGACCACGTCGCCGGCCTTCACCGCCACGGCGCGGATGGCCGCCCAGGCCGTGGCGCCCACCACGAACAGCGCCCCCGCCTGTTCCCACGGGACGTGCGGCGGTCGCCGGACGAGCTGATCTGCCGGCACGGCCACGAACTCGGCCTGGCTGGCACGCTCGTTCGTGAATCCGATCACCTCGTCGCTGGGCCGGAAGGCCGTCACCCCGGATCCCACGGCCTCCACGACGCCCGCGAAGTCGCTCCCCTGCCCCGATGGGAACGTCGCCGGCCAGCGCTCGGCGAACGTCCCTTCACGGACTGCCGCCTCCCCCGGGTTGATGCCCGCGGCCTTTACCCGGACCAGCACGCGCCCTGCGCCGGCGGCTGGCCGCGGCACCTCGACCACGTGCAGGACGTCGATACCCCCGTACCGTTCGAACCGGACCGCTCGCGGCATGGCTGCCTCCTCGAAAGACCCGGAGTATGGGCAGCCCCGGCGGGCGGCGCCAGGGAATCAACGCGCCGGCAGCCGGGGCCAATGATCCGGCGGCGAGAAGCAGAGGCCGAAGCCGCCGGGGTTCGAGGGATCGTCCGGTAGTTGCTCGGCGGGCACGTCGACCCAGGCCCGCAACACGAAGTGGGGCTCGGGGCCCGCCTCGAACGGAACGATCCACTCCGCGGGCCCCTTCGGCAACGGTGGCTCGAGCCGGCAGTCGGAGGAAGGCCCACAGATCCTTCGCCGGGCTTCGTGAGCGAGCTCGATGCCGGGAGCGGCCTGGCGCAAGACCGCGAACGGGTCGTGCACCTTGGGCGAGAAGAGCCGCGTTCCCGCCGGCAGCCGGACCACCCGACCCCAGCCTCTGCCGTCGCCGCAGCCCGTGCCGAAACCGGAGAGGCCGATGCTGCCCGGGGCCGCGCCGCATTTGATGGGTGAGGTGGCGAACCCCTGCACCGAGAAGCCGTCCATCCTGACCTCCACGGGCTGGAGTCCTTTTCCTCGCCCGAGCATCTGCACACCGGCCCACTGGGGAACGCGCAGGCTCGGTCCGCCGTCCACCGCAGCGAAGACCACCAGGTCCGGGCAAGGGTCACCTCCCGCAGCGCCGACCGCCCAGGGCAGATGCGCCTCTCCATCGGTGGGCGGCGACCCGGCCGGGAGCCAGCCGTCGCGAACCGGCAACCAGTCGGGCAGCGCGACACGGACGCCCCGTGCGCCGCCTTCGAGCACCGGAGCCCAACTGTCCGCCAGCATGCGGATGTGCCACGGCCCGGTCTCCTGGAGCTCGACGGGCAACCCGACGCCGGCGGCGACGTAGGTGTCTCTCGACGCCAGATCGACCGCCGCGGCGAGCTCCAGGCGACCGTCTGCGAACCGGAGGCTCGCCCTGCGTGCGCTCGGCCACTCGAGCCTCGACGCCCGCAGCCCCTCCACCTGGCCGACGGCGACGTCCCCGACGCGAAGCGTGGCTTCCGGCAGGAAGAACGTCTGCGCCAAGACCGGCACGGAGGCGAGCAGAACGCAGGCGCTTCCGGCGGCGGCGATCCACCGTGACGACGATCGCGTCGAGGGCGCGTGAGCCCCCACCATGCCCGCGAGGTTAGTTCGAGACCTTGGCGGCGTGCACGTCGCCCGCGGCCTTCGCGCAGCTGGGCGCGCCGGAGGCCGTGCTGCAGTACAGGACTTCCTGATCGCTGAACTGGATGCCGAAGAAGTTCGTGGTCTTGCTCACCCACACGCCCTTGTCGGAGTTCGATCCGGGCGTGAGCGTGGTGAACGTGGCGCAGCTCGTGCCTGCGACTGCAACGGCGAGGACGGCGAGGATTCGCAGCATGCTTCCCTCCTTGGAGGCGATGCGGGAGCACCGGACGATAGCGGCGATCGTCGGAGTGTCAACAGCAAAGGTGGACTGGAGCCTCAGTGGTAGATCAGGCGCCCGCCGCGATCTTCGTCCTCGGGTGGAGGCGGCGGGGGAGGCGGAGGCGGCGGCGCGACGGCCTTGGGGGGCTCCGGGGGCGCCGGTGGGGGAGCCTTGGCCTTCTTCTTGTGGTGGTGCCGCGAGCGTGCCGCCGCGACCGGTGCGTCCACGGAGAGCGCGGCGATCGGGAGGACGAGCAGCGCGAGCACGAAGAGTCGGTTCATGACCACTTCCATAGCACAGCCGGCCGCCAGCGAGCGCCCGGTTTCAGCGAGTCACGGCGCGTCGGGCTAGGCGGCCGGCAGCCAGAAACTGACCGTGGTCCCCTTGCCGGGCGCCGTCGTGAGCGCGATGTTCCCGCCCGCCGCCTCGACGATGCGCTTGCAGTTGGCGAGGCCGAGGCCGGTGCCCACGCCCGCCGGTTTCGTGGTGAAGAACTGCTCGAAGGCCCTGGCCTGCACCTCGGGCGGCATGCCGGTGCCCGTGTCCTGCACCTCGAGGCGCACGCCCTTCCCCTCCCCCCGGGCGCGCACGGTGAGGCTCCGATCGCCGGTCACGTCCTCGAGCGCCTGGCTCGCGTTGACCAGGAGGTTCAGGAGAATCTGCGAGAGCTCCACGGTGGAGAGCACCACGAAGGGCAGCCCCTCCGGGACGTCGAGCTGGAGCTTGCCGCCGACCTGCGACACCGCCCCCTGCACCAGCCGGGCCGCGAGCTTCGCCGTCTGCCCAACCTCGGCCGGCTCCGCGTTCGTCTTGCTCCGCCGCGCCTGGTTCTGGATCCCCTGCACGATGCCGGTGATCGTCTCCAGGCCGTGCATCATGTCGGCCACCACGTGCGGCAGATCTTCCATTTCCTCCAGCGCCTTGTTCGCCTGCGGAAGATCGAAGGCACCTCGCAGGCGCGCGTCGCGGCGCAGCGCCGCCACCCAGTCCTGCATCGCGGCCACCGAGATCCCCAAGCTCTCGCCGTAGGCGCAGAGGTAGGCGAGCGGGTTGCGAATGTCGTGGGTCACGCTCGCCATGAGCGTGCCGATCGTCGAGAGCCGTTCCTGCTCGATGAGGCGGACCTGCAGCTCCTGTACCTTCCCCTGGAAGCGGTAGACGTCGAGGCCCCAGGTGAGGACCTCCTGCAGCATCGGCCGCGACCAGGGCTTGAGGATGTAGCGGGAGCTGAGCCCCTCGTTGATCGCCTTGAGGACGACCTCCATCTCCGAGTAGGCCGTGAGCACCATCCGGACGACGCCCGGGTACTTCTCCTTGACGATCGCGAGCAGCTCCGTGCCCAGCATCCCGGGCAGCCGCTGGTCGGAGAGCAGCACGCCCACCGGCTCGCGCGCGAGGATCTCGAGCGCCTGCGGCCCGTCCTCCGCCATCCAGATGCGGAACTTCTTCTCGAAGCTCCGGCCGAAGACGAGGCGGTTCGACGCCTCGTCGTCGACGTACAGGATCCCCGCTTCGTTGGATTCCATCCGCGCCTCTCCGACTCTCGCCCGTTTCAAGGACCCTGCGTGGGGCAGGCCGCGGTCGACCAGTAAGTCAGCGCGTAGGGGCCATTGACCGCGCCCGAGATTACGCTATGTGGGTCGACGCTTTCGTCTGTGGCCTCGATCGCGTCGCCCGATCCGTAGGCGACAATCGACGATTCCATCTCCACCCACGTCGCATTGCTCTGATTCAACCCAAAGACTCGATAGGCATTGGCCGGGACCGACGTGTCGATCGGATAAAGCACCGTGGCAGCCCAGTCGGGCGTCTCGTTCGAGTCGGTGATGCTCAGAACCCTGCCGGTGAAACAGAGGTTCGAGCCGGAGTGGGAGGAATAGGGAATCGCCGCAGCCCAGTAGCCAGACGCCGACACGAAAGCGTTCAAGCCAAGAATGCCCGATTGGCCCAGGGTCTCGATGGTGAAGGAGCTCGGCGAATAGGGGCTCGAGAGGTGGGTCACGACTGGTTCCGCCCAGTCCCAAGGATCGCCGAACATAGGGGTCTTCCACGTCGAACCGCTGAGGCTATAGGTGAGAACCCCGACATGCCCGTCGAGGACCGTGCCGCTCAAGCCCGCGACCGCCTTGCAGTCCGCCGTCGGGTACGGATGCACACCCGCGTCCGCAGTGTAGGGCCCGGAGGTCGCGGTGAATTCGTACGGCGCATCGGTACCGATCGAGATCGCCGCCTCGGTCGTGCCACCGTTGCTGACCACGGCGGGTGTGAAGGTCACGGCGCCAGCGATGACCGGAGCAAACGTGATCTGGGCATTCGGGTTGTATCCGCCGTCGGGCTGGTAGAGGACAGCCGTGATGTACGCATGGTCGCCCGGATAGCAATTCGCGCCGCCGGGCTTGAACGTCAGGTACGGCTTACCTGGCACGACGTAGGTGAAGTCGTAGCCATCCGAGAACTGCCCGGCGTTCTCGACCACCACTTGCATCGTCCCGATCCCCGAGCCGGGAAGAATGGACTGAGGCGTCGTGAACGTCACTGAGGTATCCGAGGTGTTCGAGGCGTTGACTGTCTTCACCCCACCCCCGCCGTCGGGCAGCAGATAGGAGAAGCGGATTGGAAGCGTCGTCGCCGCAAGCCCACGGCCGGTGATGGTAACCTGCTGACCTCCGGCCGCTATACCGGTGTTCGGGATGATCGCATCGATCTCCGGGGCGACGATGATGCCCGCATCAGCCTCCAAGCCACCCGGGGCGGTGAACGAGATGAACTTCTTGCCTGGCGAGTTCGGCGTGTACTGAAAGAAGAACAGCCCGCTACCGATCGTGCCGGCGTCGCGCGGGTAGGTATCGCCCGACGCGCCCTGGATTGCGATCTGGGCGTCACCGATCGGAGCCGGACCAACGGTATGGCCTGGCAAACCGCACGAGGGACTGCCGAAGACGAACCCTTGAACGTTCCACGCTTGATACTGAGAGCCGATCGGCCGGGCCGCGTACACATCGCTGAAGAATTCTGGCATCTCCGCCATCACGAACGGAGTGCCGCCGCCGAGAGTCTCGTTGAGCTGGCCCCAGACCGGGTCGAAGGCGTATAGGCTCGTTTGGCTCCCGGGCGGAGCGATGTTCGTTCCGCCGTAGCCGCTGCCGAAGCCATCCATCTCCACGTAGCCCCCAGAAGTCCATTGAAGATGCTGCATGATGACCGGGTTCGGCAGCCCTAGTACGTGCTCGCCGCCTGCCATCCAAGAGGGAGTCGCCAGCGTCTGCGTAGCGAAGTAGAGGGAACCGCCGTCACTAACCTCCTGCGTCTCGCCGATGTCCCACGGAGTGGGATTCCTCGATGAATCTAGTTCCATTTGGATGACCATGTTCTGGCCAGACCCGCAGGCTCCGTACGCGCCGGGAGGGTTCATTGCCGGTGTGCTGGTGGGAATGCATTCATTGGTGATGCCGCCATCGTATTCGTCATAAGTCGCCAAGATGCCATACGGCTCATTGTATGGAGCGTGGAGGAAGTCCAAGGATTCGCCCTCGCATGAATCACAGACGTTGCGGAATGCGTTCCCGCCGCCGTCCCCGCCCATCGTGGCCTCGGTGTCTTCGTGGCTGAGGAGGTCTATGAGTTCCGGAAGTCCATACGGTTCGCACTCGAATCCCGTAGGAAGCCAGGCAACCGAATAGCCTGAACTTGGGAAGTTGAGACCGCTGAATCCGCCGTCGATGCAGGGATCTTCGGGCCCTAGTGTCACCCAAGGTGGAATGAAGATGTTTAGCACTGTGGACGCAGAAGGGGTGGCCTGCTGCTGTTGCAAGACAGCGAGTGCGCAACTGATGAAGCCTCCAGCGTTGTTGAGCCAATCGACAAGATTCGTCGAGCTTGGCGTTACGCCTATGCACTCTGGAATCGTTGGATGATCATCCGGGATGATCGTAAAGTCCGAAGGAATGGGATCGACGGAGACGACCCCATAGGTCTGCCAGCCCAGCGTCCAGCCGCTCGATAGCGCCGAGCGCAACATCGAATCGACCCCATCCGCGGTCATCGAGGCCTGTTGAAGATAATACGGATCGCCGGCGTCCTCCTGGCTTCCGGCGTATGTCGCCACGTCGCTGTCCCAGGTATGGCCCGAAGCTTCCCAGTAAAGATTCGCGTAGGAGGGTGCCTCGAGCGGCTGCCCCAGTCCGACCGAGGGAACGGCGACGAGGAACCAGGCCAGTGACGCACAGAGAAACCTTGCGCTCATCTTGTTCTTACCTCCTCTCCTACGGATTCGTGCCTCCGTCGAGAACGTCAATCGCTAGGGAAGCCACCGCTTGCGCGCAGGAAGCCGAAAGCGAATGCGCCCCGGCATCGAGGAGGCAGTCGAGAAAAAGCGGGGCTCCGTTGGCGCAACTACATAGGCTCGCCAGCGCTACGCCGTCATACACGGGGCACGGGGGGCAGACGGTGGCTATGCAGATGTCGCCTGCGTCCGCGAGCCTATACGACGATCCGGCAAGGCAACTCGAGAAGACCTGACAGAGTGAGTATCCCCCGCCGCCACCCTCGAGACACGCATTTGCGGAGCCGCCAGTAGAGGTCCCACTGCTTCCTGCCGACGAACTCGATGGTCCGCTGCTGGTCCCAGTTCCACCTACGCCGGAAGTCCCGCTACCACCCTCGTCCTCGTTCACCGCAACCGGGCAGCACCCTCCCAGGAACACGGCCGTGAACGCTGCCAGCACCGAAACGCGGGGCGCCAGCCAACGGGGGGCCAGCGCCCGCCGCAAACTCCATTTCATGGAAGCTGCCCCGCATCGAGAGCTTGCCTTGCCAACGAAGCGACAGCATCAGTGCACGAAGCCGACAGCGGGACGCCCGCGTCCAATCTCATGATGTCACCCTCCTAGGGGTAAGCACCTGCGTCAAGCACTTCGGTCGCCAGGGACGCCACTGCACGCGCACAGGGCTGCGACAGCGGCGCGCCCGCGTCGAGCAAACAACGAAGGTATTCGCCGCAGGTTACCTCGTGACATAGCTCCTGTAGCGTGATGCCGTCCGCCTCCATGCACGCAGGACAGATCCTGCCGGTGCAGCCCGCATCGAAGATCCTAGAAACGCAGCCGCTAAAACTCATGCAAAACCAGGTGCCACCGCCCATTCCATCCGGGCCGTCGGGGGCCGTACAAGCGCTGACGGTCCCCCCGGTTGACGTTCCGCCGCTCCCGCCCGAAGAACTCGAAACATCGCCGCTCGTCCCTGTAGTACCCGTTCCGGCGGTCGTGCCCCCCCCGCCGGTGCTCCCCCCGTCATACTCGCTGACGACATAGGGGCAGCAAGCGCCGAAGGATGCGGCCGTGAGCGGTACCAGCACTGAAACGCGGGCCGTCGGCCGACGATGGGCTAGTGCCGGGCGCAAGTGCGATGTCATGGAAGCTGCCCCGCATCAAGAGCTTGCCTTGCCAGCGAAGCGACAGCATCCGCGCATGCTACCGACAGCGGCGGCCCAGCGTCGAGCAAACAGGCGAGGTAGGTGGGATTACATCCCGCGGAGCGACACAGATCCATCAGCGCCGGTCCGTCGGCCTCCATGCAGGGTGGACAGATTGCTTCGTCGTACCCCCCGTCCGGCTGTGGGAACACGCATCCGCCGTACGCAGCGATATCCGCGTTCCAATCGTGGCCGGACGCCCCCCAGTACAGACTTGCATTGGAAGGCGTCGTAATCTGTCCAATCGCTGTCGACGGCGCGGCCACAACACCTGCGAGCAACAAGAGCTTGTGGCATGGTGACGGCATCTGGGCCTCCCTCGCTATCGAGTCGGACCGGCGTCCAGCACTCTTTCCGCCAGCGATGCAACTGCTCCCGCACACGCGGGCGAAAGTGGAGAGCCCGCGTCTACTAGACACACCAGGTACTCCTCTGCGCCATGGGAGCATTCGCAGACGCCCTCCCCCAGCCTTGGACCATCACTCTGTTGACACGGCGGACAGATGGCCCCCTCGCAAAACCCAATTCCAGAGTCCGGCAGCGAGTAGCCGAACTGCACGCAGCTATCGAAGGCCATGCAAAACATGACCCCCTGTCCCTGCGAGATGTCGGGGCCACTGACGATGCAGGCACTCGAGGTCGACGTCCCGATCGTCCCAGTACCGCCCGAAGCAGAGCCGGTCGTTACTCCCCCGCCGGTGCTCCCCCCGTCATACTCGCTGACGACATAGGGGCAGCAGGCGCCCAACAGCCCGATCGCCGGCGCCAGAGCCGACACGCGCCGGGCCGCGCGCCGCTGGAGCTGGGATCCAGGCAGCGCCATCAACTTCCCGGAGCCGCCCGCGGCAGGGTGAGGCGAAAGCGGGCGCCGCGGTCGCTCTGTGCCAGAGCGAGGTGGCCGCCGTGCTGCTCGGCGATCTGCCGCGAGATGGCCAGGCCGAGCCCGGTGCCCTCTCCCGGCTTCTTCGTCGAGAAGAAGGGCTCGAAGATGCGGTCGCGGTTCTCGGCCGAGACGCCCGGCCCCGAATCCCACACGTCGAGGACCACCTCGTCGGCCTCCTCCCGCGTCTCGATGCCCACCGGCCCCTTGCCCCCCGTGGCCTGGATGGCGTTCTCGACGAGGTTCACGACCACCTGGCTGAGCACCTGCCCCGATCCTCGCACTTCTCCAGAATACCGGATTTCCTTCTGGAGGGCCACGCCCTCGAGGCGCGAGCGCAGCAGGGCCAGCGACTGGTCGATGAGGGCCGGCACGGCGACGCGCGCATTGGGATCGCTCGCCGCCCGCCGGAACGCGAGGAGCTGCTCGCTGAGTCCCCCGACGCGCCGGCCCGCGTCGTCCAGGGCGTCGACCAGCGCGGTGACCCCCTCGTCCTGGAGCCCTGCCGCCACGATGCTCTCGCGGAGCGGCTCCATGCCGTTCATCAGCACGTTGATGGGGTTGCGCAGCTCGTGCGCCATGCTCGAGAGCATGAGCCCGACCGCCGCGTCGCGCTTCGTATCCGCGAGCGCGCGCGCCAGGCTCCGCAGCCGGAGCTGCGTGCGCACGCGCCCCAGCAGCTCGGCCTCGTTGAACGGCTTCACGAGAAAGTCGTCCGCGCCCGCGTCGAGCGCGCCCACGAGCGTCTTGCGATCATGCACCGCCGTCACGAGCAAGAATGGCACGAGGCTGGCAGCGGGCCGCCGGCGCAGCTCCTTGACGAGCTGGATTCCATCCATGCCCGGCATTACGAGGTCCGAGACGATCACGTCGACGGATCGCTTCTCGAGGATTGCCAGCGCCCGTGCGCCGTTCTCGGAGAACACGAGCTGGTATTCCGGCGCCAGGATCTCCGCCATCTGACTGCGCAGATCCGGGTTGTCCTCCACGATGAGGAGCAGCGGCGCGCCCTTCGGCGCCTCTACGACCTGCACGACAGCCGGCCGGGCGAGCCCTTCGGCCCCGACCGCCAGCGGCAGCGGCGTCTCCTCCGCCAGCAGTGCGCGTCGCGCCGGTTGGCCCTGGCGCCGGTGCGAGAGGAGTGCCTCGGTGGGCACGGTGGGCAGCGTGACCTCGAACGTGGAGCCCTCGCCCACGACGCTCGTCACGGCGACTCCACCGCCGTGGGCCTTCGCCAGCTCCTGCACCAGCGCCAGCCCGATCCCCGAGCTGGAGGCGCCCGCGGCCACCGGTGACGCCGACCGCTCGAAACGTTCGAAGATGCGCTGCTGGTCTTCGGGAGCGATGCCGACGCCGGTGTCGCGCACGGACAGGCGCAGGGCGTCGCCCAGAACCTGCACCGTCGCCGTGACCGTGCCGTCGCGCGGGGTGTACTTGATGGCGTTGCCGAGGAGGTTGTCGAGGATCCGCCCGATGGCCTGCAGGTCACCGACCACCACCGCACTGTCCGGGACGTCCATTTTCAGCGTGAGCCCGAGCCGCTCGGCGGCCGGCCCGTACGCCTCCATGGCCTTGCGCACCAGCCCGGCCACGTCGACGCTCTGGAGATCGAACTCCAGCCGCCCCTCGCGGCTGGCCGCGATCTCGAGGATGCCATCGACGAGCTTGAGTAGCCGCCGCGCGTTGCTCTCCATGATGCGCAGTCGCGGGTGAAAGGGCTCCAGCACGGGCTCTCGCAGCATGCGGTCGACGGGCAGGAGAATCAGGGACAGCGGCGTCCGGAACTCGTGGTTCAGGTTGGCGAAGAGCCGGTCGCGGGCGGCCATCGCCGCTTCCAGCGCCGCGACGTTGGCGGTGAGCTGATCGCGGGCCTGCGACAGCTGCCGCGTGCGCTCCTCGACGCGGCGCTCGAGGTCACGGTTGAGCTCGTCGACGGCGCGCTTGGCCTCCTGCAACTCGCGGTTCTGCTGCTCCAACAACCTCAACTGCCGTTCCAGCTCTGCTGCAGCCGCGGCACGGTTGAGGCGCAGCCCCTGGAAGAACGCGACGACCACGTCCTTGAGTCGACGGTTTGGCGCGAGAGCGATCTCGTAGGTCGTCTGCCGGCCGTCCGTCTCCATGCGCACCAGCGCAGGCGGGTACCCCATCATGGTCGGCAGCGCCGCGAAGACTCCCTTGTTGATGAGGAAGAACTCCTCGCAGGGCTCGAACTGGGGCGGAATCGCGAAGTGGAAGCGAACGCCCTGGTCCGTCTCGCCGAACGTGGTCTCGAAATGAGAGAACAGCAGCTTCCCACCCCGCTGCTCGACCCACCGGTACACGGCCTGCTGCCGCCCGATCTGGCGGATGATGAACTTGAATGGCCGCCACACCTGAGCCGACAGCATGAACGGCCCGATCTCGGTCAGGTGCTCGGCGCCGCCCAGTGAGGCAGCGACTCGCTTGGCAATGACGACGAACATCGACCAGTCGATCCGGCATCGCTGGTCGAAGAAATGGCTTGCCGGCAAGCCGAGCCCGCCGAGCACCGGCTCCAGCGGAATCTGCCTCCTCTGCAAGTATCGCAGGGGAAGATCGAGCGCCCGGACCGAGACCTCGTCGCTCAAACGCTAGTCACTCCATCGCAATACTGCTGCAC
>DATJNL010000271.1:0-10325 GCA_035508175.1 Myxococcales bacterium | reverse complement strand
AGCCGGGCCAGGGTCTCGAGGAACAGCTGGCGACCGTACTCGGGACCCTCGCCGAGCGCGATCGCGAGCACGCGCCGGCTGCGCGACCGAAGCGCGGCAAAGAGAGCTGGAACGGGGGGCAGCGGGCTGCGCTCGTCGATGAACGCGGGAAGCGTCTCGAGGCGGCCGGGCCGCAGGTCGCACCGGCGCAGCGACCGCTGGATGTCTTCGTTGGCGCAGATGACCCGGGACGCGGGCGCGCAGGCCAGCCGCGCGGCCCAGCGCGACGGCCCCCGCGCGAGGTAGGCCGGCGCCAGGCCGGAGTGCACGGTCACCAGCGAGGGGCCGAAGGGCCGCGAAAGCCACGTCGAGACCGCAGCGAGCGACCACGACGGCGCGTTGTGCCCGCTGACGTGCACGTGCACGAGATGGCCCTGACGGGCGGCCCGAAAGATCTCGGAGGCGACCTGCGGTCGCGTGCGGGCGATGGCCACGCCGGCCGGGGCCGTTGCCTTCGGTGGCCTCCCGACGTCGAGCACGCGCACCTCGCACCCCCGTCGCCGCAGCACCTCCGCGAGGCTGGCGACGTGCACGGAGATCCCGCCGTGAGGGGGCGGATAGTCGCCGACGAGAAGCACGCGCATGGGGCCCATCCTCACGGGCCTGCACCGTCGAACTCCCACCAGCGGCCGGGAGTGTCGACGACACGGAGCTGCCGGGCGGGAGCTCCGACCATGACCGCGCCGGCAGCCACGTCGGAGACCACCACGGCGTTGGCGCCGATCACCGAGCGCTCGCCGACGTGGATGGGGCCCAGCACCTTGGCGCCCGCCCCGATCAGGACGTCGTCGTCGATGCGCGGCGCCCCGCTGCGCTGCGATCGGCCCCCGATGACCACGTGCGGACCGATGAACACGCTCCGGCCGATCGACGCGTCCGGGTGGATCACGACCCCCAGGCCTCCATAGCCCAGCTCGGTTCCGGCACCGATCGCCGCCTCGTAAGGGACGAAAGAACCGTGCAGGTACATCGTGAGCTTGCGGAGAACCCGCGGCAGGACGGGCACGCCCCGGACGTGCAGGGCCCGCGCCACCCGGTAGAGATCCATCGCATCAAGCATGCTGCCCCTCCGGACCCTGGAGGTTAGGCATTCCCCTCGCCTCGCGCACGGGGAGCGTGTTCACGTGTCCCGAGACCATCCGTGGGATTCCCAGGACCCTGAAGCTCCCGTCCAGCTGGCAGGCCGCGATGGATTTGGAGTACCCCACCGGGCCGCGGGTGCTGCCCTCCCACAGCGTGTACCTCCCCAGGCAGAAGGGATCGGCGCCCGGGCCGTTGTGGCGAGCCTCGGTCGTCACGGCCGAACGGTAGCCGGCGGCCACCACCTCGCGCACGACCGCGTCGCTGTACCAGCCGTTGGGATAGGCGAAGTCCACCGGATCGGCTCCCGCGTGCGCGCGGATTCGCGCGCGCGCCTCTCGAAGCTCCCAGCGGACCTCCGACAGCGCGAGGTGCGTCAGGACTCGGTGGCGGACCGTGTGCGCTCCGATCGCGACGCCCGCGCCGAGCAGCTCCCGGATCATGTCCCAGGTGAGGAGCTCGCTGCCGCCGGGCAACAGATCCGTGGCCGCCGTGCCGAGGACGCTCTCGAGATCGGTTGCAAGAGAGCCGATGGCGGCGTCCGGCAACGCGGCGATGAGTCCATCCACGGCTTCGGCGACGCTGCAGCCAGATTTCATGAGCGCCGCGAGCCAGTCTCGCGCGAGCGACGGCGGGAGCGCCTCGAACGATCGGTGGTGCCGCAGGAACGCGGAGAGGCAGGCATGGAGGCGATCGTGCGGGAGAGGGCGCGTCGAACCGACGTACCCCGCCACGAGAAAGACCGTCGCCGGCACGTGCAGCCTCTTTAGGATCGGGAGCCCTTCGCGAAGCACGTCCGCGTAGCCGTCGTCGAAGCTCACGGCCGCGAGATCGCGGCCCGGCGCCTGGGACCGCATTTCGTGCAGCGCGATCGCGAGGGGCACGACGTCGTATCTCCGCCCCAGCTCCTCGAGCTGGTCCTGCAGCGCCCTCGTCGAGACGAGAAGCCCGGGGATCGATCTCGCGACCTCCTTCTCGAAGTCGGCGACGACCCGGTGGTAGCTGACGATCAGCGTGCGGCGGCCCCCGAGCCGCATCCGCTGCGCCACGGTGTTCGCCCTCGTGAGACCCGCCGCGACGAGCGTTCGCGCCGCGACTTCCTTGCACCACAGTTTCCAGCGCGCACTGCGCTCCATGCGCGAGAGCCTCCCCCCTCAACCCAAATCGGACGCTCTCAAGCTGAGTCGTGAGAGCGCCGCGCGCCAGCGCCCGACGATCTCCGACGGGAGTCCCTCCGAGGCGAGGGTGCGCAAGCCCCGCTGCCATCGGGTGGCGTGGCCGACCGTCCAGGCGACGGCGTCCGGGGCGGCGGCCTCGAGGCTGACGGTGCGCCAGCACGCGCCGCTCCAATCGGCCTTGTAGGGCTCCTCCCCTCGCAGCAGCTCGAAGCGGGTGAAACCCTCGCGCCGTGCGCGCTCGACCACGAGACCGAGCAGAACCGTGCCCACGCTGCGATGCGCCCAGGCCGGATCGAGAACGGGAAGGTAGTAGTAGAAGGTTCGGCGATCGACCAGAGCGTGAAGGCCGGCGACTGGACGGCCGTTGAGCCGAAGCAGGTAGATCCGGCACAGGCCCTCCGTGGCCATCAACGCGGCCGCTTCGCGGTGGAAGCGGACCACGGCCGCCGACGGGATCGCGTCGGACTCCGCGTGCCAGCGAAGATCGTGAAGCGCGAGGAAGGCCGTCAAGGCGTCGGCGATCGAGGGGCCTTCCGACGCACAGTCGAGCTGAAAGCTGGGCTGCCGTTCGAGGAAGCGACGCCTCCGCTCGAAGGTGGCCCGGCGTGGGTTGCCGTCCAACGGATCGGGGTGCGACCCCAGCTCGATCACCCGGCAGAGGTCGCCGGCCCGGAGCCAGCTCGGGACGCCCTGCTGCCGCAGGCAGTGGCGCAACGTCGCCACCCAGGGCGACTGCGCGGGCAGGCCGGAGAAGCGGAGCATCGACCAGCGCCCCGCTTCCCCCGCAAGCCGCCGCGCCAGGGCGAGGCCGGCGGCCTCCTCCCAGCGGGGTGACAGCAGCGGGCCCAGCCCATCCGAGCCGACCCATCGCCCGCCGAGCAGGCTCCAGCGGCGCCGGAGAAACCGTCCGCCGCGCCGCTCCAGCAGCGGCAGAAGCCCGCGCAACCTTCCCGTCCCGTCCCGGGCCGTGAGCAGCACCGGCCGATCCCGGTACGCCAGCTGCGACCACCACGGGAAGAGCCACTCCCAGCGGAGAAACACCGTGCCGGAGGCTTCGGCGGCGAGGGCGCGCCACTCGCCGCGCATTCCCGCGAACGCCACCCCTCCCTCCAGGAGATCGACGTCCAACGGGCTCATGCGAGGGCCTGCCGCGCCGCGCCGGAAACGAACTCCATCGCATCGGGCGTCAGATCCTGGTGAATGGGCAGCTCCACCACGTGCCCCCGCAAGCGTTCGACCTCCTCGAATTCGCCGGGCCTGACCCCGGGGTGTCCGAACCGCCAGAAGTCGATCGCCTCCACGCCCAGCGCCCTCAGACGCTTGAGAACGACGTCCTTGCGCTCCGCCCAGAGTGGGTAGAACAGCGGGCACACGCCCGGCGGCAGCTCCGAAAGGACCGGGGGCGCGACCTCCCGCAAGCGCCCCAGCAGAAAGAAGAAATTTCGCCGCCTGATCGCGACGATGCGCTCGACGTCCTGGTTCTCCGCGATGCGGTTGCTCAGCTCCGCCATGCCGAGGCGGACCTGCCCGCGGTCGAAGTGCTGCGTGCCCGTGGGAACTCGAGCCAGCGACAGGCCCGTGGCAGCGGCGCGCCCCCACGCGCGCAACGACCTCGCGAGCCACCCGCCGAGCCTGCCGGCCCGAAGCTCCAGGTTCGAGAGGAGCGCGCTTCCCGCGCGGCTCAAGGTCGTCGCGACGCGCGGCGGCAGCGGTCTCAGCACGCCTCTGGGCCACGGACCGTTGACGAGCAGGGCGCCTCCGTGCGGGACGGGAAGCGTCTTGTACAGGCAGAAGATGGAGACGTCGCCACGAGCGCCGAGCGGGCGGTCCCCATCTCGGGACAGGAGCGCGAGGGCGCAATCCTCGATCAGTGGAATGCCGCGCGCCCGGCACAGCTCGAGGATCGGGTCGAGCGCCTGGGGAAAGCCGAGGTAGTGAATGACGTAGACGGCCCCCGTGTCTGGACCGAGTCGCCGAGCCAGGTCGTCGGGGTCGATCGCCATTCGAAGATTGACCGGGTAGAAGCGGGGGATCGCGCCGGCGTCCACCAAGGCCTCGATCTCGACGCCGTGGTGGTACGCGGGGACGAGAACCTCGCGCCGCTGCAGCGACAGGAGCTTGACGGCGTTCCAGACTGCGTTGCGCGCGAGGTAGTAGAAGCAGGCACCGTCGGCACCGAAAGGGAACGGCGGCGCCCAGCGCCTGCGTCCGACCAGCATGTTCGGCCAAAGCGTGGGCAAGGCCGGTACGTACCGCCGCGCGAGGGCCGTGGCGCGATCGGATGGCTTGGGGCTCTGCTTCACCGCCTCCATGGAACCCTCGTCACTGCCCCAGCCGCCCAGCGCTTCAGGGGCTTCGCCGCGGCCGCTCGCGCCAGCCACAGCGCGCGCCCTCGCAACGTCGGGGCGTAGATCCAGTGCCAGTGATGCCGGCGAACGCGTGGGGTCCAGTCCAGCTTCCAGGGCATCGCAGGGCCGAGGAAGTCGAGCTCCACCAGCCCGCTGGCGCGACTGCGGCTCACGACTTCGGCCATCAAGAGCTGACCGGGAGAACAGGCGCCCAGGCTCTCGTCGTAGGCCGGCTTCGGCAGAAGGTAGCGGCCCCCGTGGCGAAGACCGAAGTGGAACGCCACCAGGCGCCGGCCGCAGGTGAGCCCGTAGAAGGCGAGCCCGCCTGCGGCCTCCGCCTCGCGCGCGACGGATCGGTAGAAGGCGCGCGTCGTCGCGCGACACGCGATGGCCGTCCTCTCGCGCCCTTTCCATCCGGCCGCCTCGAGCGCGAGCCCGCGCTCCAGGAACGCGTCGACCTCGGGACCTCCGGTGACCTCCTGGACGTCCACCTGGCCGATCTCCTCCAACCGGCGCCGGCGCCGGCGCAGGTTCTGAGCGAACTTGGACGAGATCTGGTCGCGGTCGAGCAGGATGTACGGCGTCTGCATCGACTCCCAGCTGTCCGTCGCATGGCCATCGAGACTGGCGAGCTCTGCCAGCCCGGCTCCCGCGCCTCCGTCGGGAACGTCCCTCAGCTCGATCGTGTCCCAGCCTCTGCAGGCACGCAGCGCCCGCCACAGCGACCGCAGCGCGTCGGGGCCGTCCGCCAGCACGTCGAACCTTGCAGAGTGCGGGTTGGCCAGCGCCGTCAGCGCGACGTGCTGGAAACCGTGCCAGCGAGCGAGGCGGCGGACGAGCGCCGCGGCCGCTATCAGAACCCCTTCCCGGCGAATGATCACGACGTGAAGGGACTCGTCGGGCGCGAAGGCGTCGAGGAAGGCCGAGAACCACTCGTGGCGGAGCATCGGGCAGTCGACTGGTGATCGCGCGGCCAGGCGGTTCCATTCCCCGCGAAGCGAGCCCCACGTGGCTCGGTCGGTGACGATCTCGGCCGTTGCCGCGAACCTCTCCAGGGCCGGCTGCGTCATGGCTCAGCGGGAACCGCGCCCGAGCAGCACGTGCTTGGCGGTGTGGAAAGCAATCACCAGGTCCAGGAAGGGCGAACCGTTCTTCAGGTAGTAGAGATCCAGCTCGAGCTTCGCCCGGGCGTCTTCGATCGACGCGCCGTACGGGTAACGCAGCTGCGCCCAGCCGGTGACGCCTGGCTTGGCAGCGAGTCGAAGGTCGAAGAGCGGAACCTTCGCACGCACCTGCGCCGCGAAGAAGTCTCGCTCGGGCCGGGGACCCACGAGACTCATCGAGCCCTCCAGCACGTTGAACAGCTGCGGGAGCTCGTCGAGTCGGGCCCGCCGCAGAAAGGCCCCGACGCGGGTGACCCGGGGGTCGCGTTGTTGGGCCCAGACCGGGCCCGTCGCCAGCTCCGCGTCCACCCGCATGGTGCGAAACTTCACCAGCGTGTAGGGCTTGCCGTCGCGCCCGAGCCGCTCCTGCCGGTAGAAGACGGGCCCCTTCGATCCCATCCGGACGGCGAGCGCCACGAGGCACATCACCGGTGCCGCGAAGACGAGCAGCAGGCTTCCCGCGAGCAGGTCGAAGCCGCGCTTGAGCGCCTTCCGCGTTCGGTTCCACACCGGACCCTCGGCGAAGGCCAGGTCTCCGGGGCGGATCAGCTCGAGGGGAATCCGTCGCTCGACACGCTCGATGAACTGGGCCGCCTCGAGAACCGCGATCCCGCGCAGCCGCGCGGCGAGGAGAGCCGTCGGTGAGAGGCCTCGTCGGTCATCGCTGGCCACGACGACGACGTCCGCCTGCGACAGGGAAAGCCCTCGAGACAGGTCTTCGAGGCGCGGGTCCTCCCACTGGTCGACGATCGTGAACCGCCCGCCGAGATCTCCCTCGACGGCCCGATGGATCGCCGCCGCACGGGCTCCGCTGCCGACGAGCAGGACTCGGCGGGGCCGCCGGAGGCGCGCGAGGTAGAGCCAGCGTGCCAGGATGACCGAGGCCGCCGCCACGGCCACCACCAGCAAGTCGAGGCCGCGGCCCGAGGGCATGGGCCGCACCCAGGCGCAGAGCCCGACCGCGGCCGCCGCCCCTCCGATCGCCCGCAGGAGCCGCCCGCCGCGCCGTCCGTCGGACGTGGCGGTACCGATGTCGTGTAGGTCGCAGACGTAAAGTGACAGCTCGAAGGCCAGCAGCACACCGACACCCTGCGCGAGCAGGCTGGGCCGGGCGGCGGCATGGTCGAGCGCAATGGCGATCAGTGTGAAGCCGATCGCTCCCACCATCGCGAGGGCTTCCAGCGAGAACAGCGCAATGGCCTCCGCCGCGCAGTAGTGGCCGAAGATCCGGGCGGACATCCGTCACCGGGCGGCGCCTGAAGCGCCCCCTCGCCCCTCGGCGTCGTTGAGGACCGCGCCAAGAACGCGCGCACCGCCGAGCATCTCCGCTGCTCCGGCCAGGTAGCCATAGCGACTGCGCCGGGGACGCAGAACGAGGACCACGCCATCGCAGCAACTGGCGACGATCGGGCCGTCCGCCGCTTCGAGCAGCGCAGGCATGTCGACGAAGACGGCATCGAAGGCGCCCTTGACGAGCTCGAGCACGCGCCGGAAGGAGCGGGACGGCAACGCGCCATCGCCCTCTCGAGGGCCGGCAGGCAGGATCCACATGGCCGGCCTGGCCAGCCTGCGAATGGCGGCGTCGAGGCCGATCTCTCCGGCCAGGAGCTGGGCAAGCCCGGGGCCCGCGTTCAGCCCGAGCTGCCGCTCGAGGGTGGCATGCCGGAAGTCGGCCTCCAACAGCAGCACGCGCCGATCGCCAGCGGTGGCGGCGCTGAGTGCGAGGTTCATCGCCGTGGTGCTGCGCCCTTCACCCGCGCTTGCGCTCACCACGCCGACGACCCTGAGACCCTCTCGGCCGCAGATCTGCTCGACGCGGAAGTCGAGGAGTCGATAGCGCTCCGCCGGCATCCCGCGCGGCGCGTGAAGGACGACCGCGTTCTTCGCGATCTCGCGCGGCGCATCGAGCCGCTCGAGGTACTTGGCCGCCTGCGCGGCATTGCGTTCGTCCTGCCGCTCGCTTCGCAGGTTCATGGTTCACCTCGCGTTCGTCTTGCCGAGCTGCGCTCGTGGAAACCTAGGTACGACGGCCAGCACCGGGACGCCGAGGCGCTCTCGGGCATCGGCGGCATCGCGGATCGAGTCATCCGCCAACTCGAGGGCCGCTCCCGTCAGCGAGGACAGCGCGAGCGCGGCGAGCCACACGAGCACGAGGCCGGCGGCGCGATCCGGCTTCGCGGGCTGGGACGGCACGGAGGCGGGCGCCACCACGCGAAAGAGATCGGGGAGCTCCCGCTGCTCGAGGTCAGCCGACAGCTCGGCCTCCACCTGTCGGCCGAGCAGCGCCTGATACTTCGCCTGGATTGCGTCGCGAGAGCGCTGGAGCCTCCCCAGATCCTCGGCCACCGCGGGGGTGCCGTCCACGCGCTTGCGCAGTCCGTCGGCCTGGCTGTCGAGCCGACCTTCGTCCGCCTGCAGCTCGGCGATCTGCCGCTCGACGGCCTTCAGCTCGAGCGTACCGTCCGTCTGCGCGGACTGGGAGGTCTTGATCTGACCATCGATCAGCTCCAGCTCACGCTCGAGTCGCTGGACCTCAGGGTGTTCCTCGGTCCACTGGGAGCGCGCTTCGGTGAGCTCCTTGCCCAGCTCTTCCCGGTGCCGGCGGAGGCGACCCAGGGCCGTGGCGTCGTCGTGGCCGGCCTGCACGAGGGAGGTTCGCCGCCGCTCCGCGTCCATGAGAGCCTCCACGTCTCTCTCGCGCAGCAGCGAGACCCGATCGTAGCCCCGCAGGTTCCCGTCGAGCTCCTCGGGCAGGTCGCCCAGGTGGGCAGCCTTGAAACCGGCGATGGCTCCGTCTTGACCCTGCAGCTTGCTTCTCAGATCCGCGAGCTCGGGACCGAAGACGCCGGCCACGCGCCTGGCAGCCTCCAGCCGCTGCGCCCGAACCCGTTCTGCGTAAAGGGCCCAGAGCCGATTGGCTTCGGCGGCGGCCAGCCCCGGATCGTGCGACGTCGCCTCCAGCTCGAACACGTTCTCACCCTCGATCTTGACCTCGAGCTGGCCGCGGAGCTGCGCCACGCGGGCGTCCTCGGTCTTCAGGCCGGGGAAGAGGTGAAGCTCGTCGACGACGCGCCGGAGCAGCGGCTCGGCGAGGAGCTCCGCGTGCAGAGCCTTCAAGCGGTCCTCGGGCAACGTGGAGACGGCCGGCAAGACCAGATCGGCCGAGGGGTGTTCGGCCCGGAACGCGACGATGGCCGTCGCCTGGTACTCTGCCGGCAGCGCGAGCACCACCGCCGTCCCTGCAACTCCGATCCCCAGAGCGATCAGCGAGAGCCGCCACCGCCGCAACCAGAATCCGGCCAAGAGCTCGCGAACCTTCAGATTCTTCATGTGCGCCTCCCCCTCATCGCAACCTTCGATCCGAGCCCCAGTGGTAGACGACACGCAGGGCAGCGACGTCCAGGCCGAGATCCAGGGCCTCGAGCTGCGCAACCGTCGAGGTCTGGTCGACGCGATCGACCGCCGCCTCCACGCGCCAGTCTCGGGCCGGCGTGAAGTCGAGGGCCGCTTCGACCCCATAGCCCGACACCGCGGTCGCCTGATCCGGCGCCAGGCCGTTGAGAAAATAGGTGCCTCCCAGCCGCGCCGACCAGCGGCCGGCGATTCGCCCTACCCAGCCGCCCTCCACGTAGTCCGCCCAGAGCACGCCGAACCCGGTGGCCCCGACGAGGTCCCGGCCAGCCCGAAGCTCGATCTCGCCGTGTTGGAGGGTCCAGACGAAGCCGCCAGCGGCGTACGGTACCCATGCCGTCTGGGCGCCGACGGCCTGAAAGGCGACCGGTCCGGCGGCCAGCTCGAGGCGCAGCGTCGGAGCCAGGCGATGCCGCCAATCGAGAGCGGGAGTCTCGGCGAAGGCCTCCGGGTCGCTGACGCGGAGGAAGATCTCCGTCCGGAGCTCGAGCCCGAGGTCGTCGGCCGAGGAGAGTCGACGCTCGATGGCCGCCCAGGGCACGTGGGTGGACCCATCGATGAAGCCGGGTTGCTCGAAGTGGGCGATCTGCATCTGGTAACCGAAGCGGGCGGTCCAGCGCTCGGCGATGCGATCGTCGAGCTCGAGGGCCGCGGCGGAGTACACGACCGGGCTCTCCCCGGACAGCCTGGGCACCCCCAGGCGGTCGAGCGCCAGAGGATCGGTGACTCGCTGCAGCGTTCCGTCCACCTGGAGCTTCAGGCGGGGCGCGGGGAGCCAGTTCAGGTGCAGGTAGCCATGGTGATCCACGTCCAGCTGGGACGTGTCCCCGAAGTAGTCGTACAGATCGGCGTCGTACCGCAGGGAACCCGTGAGCCTGGGCCCTGCCACCGCGTAGCCGATCTCGGGAGCGATCACCGTGACCAGGTCGCGACCGGCCCCGAACAGCGCGTCATCCTGCACCCGCTCCTCGGCCGTGGCTCCGACGAGCAGCCCGGACAACTCGGCCGCCAGGGCGGGGGGTGAAGCGGCCAGGCCGATCGCGACGATCGCCCAGCGAACGTACGCAGTGCGAGCCATACCCTGGGCTCACGGGACCACGAGCGTG
>DATJNL010000270.1:0-3143 GCA_035508175.1 Myxococcales bacterium | reverse complement strand
CCGGGTGGAGGAAGAGGCCGCGGGCCTGCTTCGCGAGCTTGAAGGCCGCGAGGACGTCCTTGTCGCGCGGCCCGTAGACGATGGGCGGGCGGACCATCACCGCGTCGACGTCGCCCGCGGCGCCGCGGACGAACTGCTCGGCCTGCAGCTTGCTCCGCCCGTAGTGGGACAGCGGCGTCTCGAGGTCGGCTTCGTCGGAGGCGCGGCCGGCCGGCGCGGGGCCCATGACGGCCTGCGAGCTGACGTGCACCAGGCGCGGCCGGTTCGCCTTGGAGGTCCCGCGGGCGAGCACGGCCTCCACGACGGTGCGCGTGCCGCCGGCGTTGACCTCGAAGAACTGCTCGCTGGTCACGGCGCGGGTGATGCCCGCCACGTGGACCACGGCGTCGACGCCCACGAGGGCGCGGTCGAGCGAGGCGCGGTCGAGGACGTCGCCCTCGGCGATCTCGACGGGCAGGTGGGCGAAGCCGGAGCGGTCGGAGGTCTTGCGGATGAGCCCGCGAACGGAGTGCCCGTGGGCGTGCAGCGCCTCGGCCGTGTGGTGGCCGACGAAGCCGCTGATCCCCGTCAGCAGGACCTTCACAGCGGCCGGCCGTAGACGCGGTAGGTCTTGCTGCGCACGCCGCCGAAGGACTGGATCGCGCGGTTGATCAGGTGGTTGTCCTCGAGCGTCCAGGAGATCTCGCCGGTCTGGTAGCCCTGCCGGCGTCCGGCGCGCAGCGTCTCGAGCGTGAGGATGGCGTCCAGGCCCCGGCGGCGGTAGCCCTCGACGATGCCGAGGGTGATCAGCCGCGCGCGGTCGATCTTGTTGCCCCAGTACAGGGCCTTGAAGAGGCCGGTGGGGAACAGGCGCCCCCCGACGCGCTTCAAGACCCGGTTCGCGTCCGGGAGCGTCATCGCGAAGGCCACCGGCTCGCCCTTGACCTCGGCGAGGAGCAAGAGCTCGGGCTTCACGATCGCCTTCATGTCCTTCGCGAGGTGGGCGAACTCCTCGTCGGTGAAGGGGACGAAGCCCCAGTTCTTCTCCCACGCGGCGTTGTACACCGTCTTGATGCGGGCGACCTCGCCGTCGAAGTCCTTCATGTTCACCGGGCGGACGGTGATGCCTTCCTTCAGCCGGATCTTGTCGGCGATGCGCGCGACCTTGGGGTCGGGGTCCTTGGTCACGTCCAGGGAGAAGGCCCAGAGGTCCTTGACCTTGTGCAGGCCCGCGCCCGTGAGGAGGCCCTCGTAGTAGCGCGGGTTGTACGGCATCATCACGTACGGATCCTGGTCGAACCCGTCCACGAGCAGGCCGATCTGGTAGTTGCTCGAGTAGTCGATGGGGCCGTCGAGCTCGGTGAGGCCGCGGGCGCGCAGCCAGGCGGCGGCGGCGTCCAGCAGGGCCGCCGCGACCTCGGGGTCGTCCACGCACTCGAAGAGGCCGAAGTGCCCGACCTTGGTGCCGTGGAACTCGTTGTAGCGGGGGTCGTCGATGGCGGCGATGCGGCCCACGACCTGGCCGTAGCGCTTCGCGAGGAAGAGCTCGACGTGGCCGTGGTGAAAGAACGGATGGCGCGCGGGGTCGACGAAGTCGCGCCGCTCCATGAAGAGCGGCGGCACCCAGTGCGGATCGTCCTTGTAGACCTCCCACTGGAACTTGACGAACCGATCGCGATCGGCGGCGGAGCGCGCGGGCTCGACCACGACGTCCGTCTGGTACGGGGCCGGGATCTCGGGCTGGACGACGGCGGCCGATCTCGCCCGCGGCGCCTCGTCGAACTCCCGACCTGCCACCTCGGCGGGGGTGGCCATCGATCAGCTCCGGCCGTTCGGGCGGACGCGTGCCAGGAGCTTCTTCGGCATCGCCGCGAGCTGGGCGGGGTCGAGGTTCACCGCGCGGTAGGTCACGGCCTCCATGGCGTCGCGCACGCGCTCGAACGTCGCCTGGCCGGTCCGCTGCAGCTTGTCCAGGTCGAGGCTGTCGAGCGAGGGGAGGGAACCGAGGGGAGGAAGGCCCGTGAGCGACCAGGCCGCGTTGACGCGATCGCGCAGCGGCTGCAGCCGGGACGGCCGGCGCGGCGCGTGGCCGTTCGTGACCGGCGCGGCGGCGACGGGCACCGAGACCTCCTCGGCGCGCGGCGCCCGCAGCGCGATGGTGATGGGCTTGAGCGTGGAGGGCCGCTTCTTCTCGATGATGTGCAGCTTGCGCCCGATGGTCTCGAAGCAATCGAGGACCTTGTCGAGCTGCGCCTCCGTGTGCGCCGCCTGGTAGCTCGTGCGCAGCATCGATCGGCCCGGCTCGACGGCCGGCGGGATGACCGCGTTGGTGAAGACGCCCGCCTCGAGGAGGCTCTTCCAGAGGTTGAAGGTCTTGAGCTGCTCACCGACCAGGATGGGCACGATGGGGGTGCAGGAGACGCCGGTGTTGAACCCCATGGCCTGGAAGCCCTCGCGCATCCGGTCCGCGATCTGCCAGAGGCGCAGGCGGCGCTCGGGCTCGGCCTCGATGATGTCGAGCGCCGCCAGGCAGGCGGCGACGTTGGCCGGGCTCATCGAGGCGGCGAAGATCATGGTGCGCGCGCGGTGCTTGATCCAGTCGACCACGTCGCGCTCGCCGGCGATGACCCCGCCGATGGAGCCGAAGCTCTTGCTGAAGGTGCCCATGATCAGGTCGACCTGGTCGTGCAGGCCGAAGTGCTCGCCGGTGCCGCGGCCGCCGTCGCCCATGACGCCCAGGCCGTGGGCGTCGTCGACCATGATGCGGAAGCCGTACTTCTTCTTGAGCGCGACGATCCCGGGCAGGTCGGTGAGATCGCCCTCCATCGAGAAGACGCCGTCGGTGATGAGGAGCTTGCCGGTGTCCTTGTCGGCGTTCTCGAGCTTCTTCTCGAGGTCCGCCATGTCGTTGTGCTTGTACTTGAGCGTGTCGGCGAAGGTGAGCTGCACGCCATCCACCAGGGACGCGTGGTTGCCGCGGTCCATGACGGCCACGTCGTGGCGGCCCAGGAGCGCGCTGATGGTGCCGAGGTTGGTGGTGAAGCCGGTGGTGAAGCAGAGCGCCGATTCCTTGCGCAGGAACTTGGCGAGGCGCCGCTCCAGCTCCTCGTGGATCTCGAGGGTGCCGTTGGCGAAGCGCGAGCCGCAGCAGGAGGCGCCGTAGC
>DATJNL010000269.1:0-9907 GCA_035508175.1 Myxococcales bacterium | reverse complement strand
CGCCGGTGATCGTGGAGGCCCCGGCCGCCCCGCCGCCCGCCGCCGCGCCCGCCCCGAAAGCGGCACCCGCTGCGGCGGTGGCCGCGCACGCGGAGCCACCCAAGCACGGGCACGGCCTGGCCATCGGCCTCGGCACCACCGGCGCCGTGCTGCTGGGCTTCATGGCCGTCTCGATCGGCATCGTCGTCAGCTACAACAACCAGTACGGCGGCGGCGCTCAGACCGGCGCAGCCTTCTCCCAGAGCCGCTACCGGACGGCCGGCTTCTTCAACGACGCGGAGTGGGTGGCGGGCGCGCTGGGCGTGGCGGGCGTGACGGCGGCGGTGTTCACGTGGTGAGGGCCGCTGCCCTCGGGCTCGCCGCCGCCTGGCTCGGCGCGGGCTGCATCACCAGCCCGCCCAGCGGCAACCTGCTCTGCGACCTGTCGCAGCCGGCGCCCAAGGACCAGTGCCCGAGCGGCCTCGTGCCGCAAGGCAGCGGCGACCAGTGCCGCTGCGTCACGCCGGGCAACCAGGGCGGCTCCGGCGCAAACGGCAGCACGGGAGCCGGCACCACCGCGAGCGGCAGCTCGACCGGCAGCACCGGCAGTGGCAGTTCGACCGGGAACACCGGCAGCGGATCGTCGACCGGCAGTTCGACCGGCGGCGCCTCGACCGGCTCCGGGACCACGACCGGTGGCTCGTCCGGCGGCGGAAGCTCGAGCGGCGCCGCGGCATCCAGCGGTGGCACCACGGGCGGCCCCCCCCCCGGGAGGTGCCCGCTCGTTGGCGCCTGCAGCGCCGGCAGCACCAGTTGCAACAGCCCCTGCACGTGCGTGCCCGCGAACGCGCAGGGAAAGACCCCGGGCTGCTGCATTCCGCCGAACGTGCCAGGCCCCGATGCCTGCCATGGCGACCTCGACTGCTGCGCTTTTAGGATCCAGGCCGCCCCCTCGACGCTCGGCGGTGGCGGCATCCTCGGCGACGCCGGCTGCATGGGCGGTGGCTGCGTGTGCCTCACGACCGGAAGCCTGTGCCAGCAGGACTCCGACTGCTGCTCCAACAGCTGCCCCGGCGGCGGGAGCGGCCCACCCGTGTGCAACTGACGCTCGCGAAGTCGACCTCGGGTCGTCCCATTGGTAAGCTCGCACCGATGAGCCCTGCGATCCCCTGATGATCGCCTTCTTCCTCACGCTCGCCCTCGCCGTCACGCCCGCCGAGCGCTCGCAGGCGGAGAGGCTCGCCCGCCAGTCCATCACCGACTACAACGTCGGCGACTTCGAATCGGCGCTCCAGGAGGCCACCGCCGCGTACAAGCTCGACCCGCGGCCCGCGCTGCTCTTCAACCTGGGGCAGGTGCACCGCGCGCTGCATCACTGGGAGCGCGCGGAGTTCTTCTACCGGGGCTACCTGAGAGGCGCGCCCGACGCGCCGAACCGCGCGGCCGTGAACCGGCTCATCGAGGAGATGGAGGCGAAGCAGGCGACCGCCCCGCCCGCGGCACCGCCGGTGGCGACCGCCCCCGCGCCCCGGCCCGCGGCGCCCCCGCCGGTCGCCCCGGCGCAGGTGCCGCTCGTGATCGAGAACCAGCCCACGCCGCCGCGCGCGGCCCCCGCCACGTCTTCGGTGGCGCTCGCGCCGCCCGCGCTCGAGCCGCGAACCATCGAGGCCGTCGCGCCCGGAGTCACCAGCGAGAACGCGCCGCCAGAGGTCGAGACGCGCCCCCACACCGCGGCATACATCCTGGGTGGCGTGGCCATCGCCGCCGCCGGCTTCGGGGTGGCCGGGCTCGTGGAGCGGCTGCGCTACGACGGCTGGGTGAGCCAGGTGCAGGGCAGCGCCCCGGGCACCTACGGCTACGCGCCCCCGCTGTCGCAGGACCAGGCCAACATCTGGACGGTGGCCGCCTACGTGCTCGCGGGCGTCACGGCCGCGGGCGTGGCCGGAGCCATCATCGCGTGGTGAAGCGTCAGCACGGCGCCGCCGCGACCGACCGTCTCGCCGCCGGAGCTGGTATCCTCACGCTCATGGCCCGTTCGTGGGTCGGCAGCGGTGGCGCTTGCGCGGGCGGTGCCGGCGGCGACGCCGCTTGGCGGTGGGGCGCGGGCGGTCCCCTCGACGGAAGGCTCCGGCGATGAGCGCGCGCCGCCTGCTCCTGGCCGTGGCCGCGGCGCTGTCGGCCGCCGCGTGCTGTCCGCCGCCGGTCCCCTCGGGCAGCTTGAAGTGCGAGACCGACGCCGACTGCGCGCTGGCCGGCTGGAGCTGCCTCGACGGCCTGTGTTACGCGCCCGGCCAGGCGCCGACCTCGACGGGCGCGGCCACCGCCTCGACCGGCGCGCACGGCAGCTCCGGCAGCGGCGCGGCGACCACCGGCACCAGCGCGGGCGAGAGCACCGGCCAGGCGAGCGCCTCCAGCGGAGGCAGAGCGACCGGCGGATCCGCGAGTGGAGGAGTTGCCAGCGGCGGCGTCGCGGGCGTCAGCAGCGGCGGCGCCGGCAGCTCCAGCGGCACCGGAACGGGCGGCAGCGTCGGCGGCGCGAGCGGCCACGACACGAGCGGGGGCGGCAGCACCGGTGGCGCGGGCGTCAGCGGCACGAGCGGGGGCGGCAGCACCGGCGCGGTGGGCGGATCCGGCGGCGGCACGAGCGCGGGATGCGTCGCGCCCGGTGATGCCTGCGACGGCTCGCCGCCCTGCTGCGGCTCCCTGACCTGCTGCCCGAGCAATCCGCCGGCCGGCGGCAACGGCCCGGGTGACGGGGGTGTCATCGGCCCCCTCGAAAGCTGCCAGACGACCTGCGGGAGCCCCATCCCGGACGGTGGCGGCGGCTGTACCACGGGCGTCGTCTGCGGCGATGGCACCTGCTGCGCCCCAGGGCAAGGGTGCAACGACGCCGGCGCCTGCTGCAACGAGGCCCAGAGCTGCACGAGCGACAGCGAGTGCTGCAGCGGCAGCTGCCAGGACGGCGGCACCGGAGCGCTCTGCTGCGGCAGCACCGTGGAATGCTACTCCGGCCTTGGCGTGGCGATGGGACAGAAGTTCTGCTGTGGCGGGAGCCCCTGCACCTGCCTTGGCAACGTCGCGAGCTGCCTCTGCGCCAGCGGCACTCCATAGGATGACCGTCAAAGGGCTCGCCCCTTCTCGCGCCGTCGCTGCCGTGGTGAAATGAACGGATGAAGGCCGCCTGGCTCCCCGCCGTCGCCGCAGCCACCTCGGCGCTGGCCGCTTGCTGTCCCCCGGCCGTCCCCTCCGGCGTCCTGGCGTGCCAGACCAGCACGGATTGCCCGGCGAGCGACTGGAGCTGCCAGGGCGGCCTCTGCTACGCCGCGGGCGAGGGCCCGGGCGTGACCTCCACCGGCAGCGCCAGCGCCACGGGCAGCTCGCACGGCAGCAGCGGCGCGACCGGCCCCGGGCAGTCGTCCGGAACGACCACCGAAGGCAGCGCCACGGGCGCGGGGATGACGACCGGCGGCGCGAGAGGCTCGAGCGGCACGGCCGGCGGCAGGACCACGGGCGAGCCCGGCAGCTCGGGCGGCACGGGCACGACCGGCGGCGCCACGGCCTCCGGCGGAGCGAGCGGAGGACACGGGTCCTCGTCGGGCGGCGCCGGCGGGTCGTCCGGAGGCGTCTGCCAGGACGCGGGCGTCGCGTGCACGGCCTCCGATCAATGCTGCAACCCGTCGCTCTGCGACTGGTCGGACTCCTTCTTCGCCGCGCAGGTCTGCTGCGTGCCGCCCGGCGCCAGCGACGGGAACCCTGGCGATTGCTGCTTCGGTCAGGACCCGGACGACTCGCTCTGCGCGTGCGCGGACTACGGGAGCGGCTGCAACGCCGGCACGGATTGCTGCAGCGGTAGCTGCGTCGACAACTTCTGCGCCTGCAGCGACACGAACGGTGCCTGCGCGGGGAGCGGTGATTGTTGCAACTCGAGCTGCACGACGGAACTAGCTGGCCAGGGCGACGCCGGGGGCACCTGCGAGTGCATCGGCGCCGGGAACCAGTGCTTCAGCCCCGGCGACTGCTGCAACGGCCTCGACTGCCAGGGGCAGTCCGGCTCCGCCAGCTCCTGCTGCGTGCCGTTCAAGCAGAGCGGCTGCACCGGCGACGGCGTCTCGCCCAGCTCGACCTGCTGCCAGGGCGTCTGCGCCACGTCCGGTAGCTTCAGCGGATCCTGCGTCTGCGCGGGATTCAACGCGGCGTGCAACGTCGACGGGGACTGCTGCAGCGGGACGTGCAGCGGTCGGCTCTGCGCGTGCAGCCCCCAGGGCTCGGCGTGCCAGCAGGGGGGCGACTGCTGCGGCGGCGCGCTCTGCACCGGCGGCACGTGTGAAAAGGACGCCGGCTCGTCCAGCAGCAGCGGCGCGCCAACCAGCGGCGGCATCGGCGGCATCGGCGGCAGCGACGGGGGTTCGACGACCAGCGGGGCCTCGAGCGGCGGCTCGATCGGGGGCGGCAGCACCGGAGGCCAGTCGTCCAGCTCGTCCGGCGGCGGCGACGCTGGCTGCCTCTGCGACTGCAACGGAACGTGCTGCACCACGCCGACGTGCTGCGCCCAGACGTGCGGCTCGATCGGCGACGGCGGAAGCTGCACCGTCGGCGGGGTTGGAGGGCTCTGCTGCAGCGCGGGCTGCTCATGCGACGGCAGCGCAGGCTGCGATTCCGACTGCTGCGTGAACGAGTGCGGCGGGGAGATTCCGACCTGCTCGTCCTGCACGTTGCCCGGCTACCCGTGCGGCTCCAGCGGCCTCTGCTGCTCCGGCGTGCGCTGCAACCCGGGAGAGCCCTGCTGAGGCCGTCAGCTCGGCTGCGCTCCCGCCTTGGCCGCCGCCTTCTCCGCCGCCCGCCGCCGCATCGCGCGGCCCATGTAGCCGTAGCCCACGAGCAGCGAGGCCATCAGCGGCGACAGCGCCGCGAGGATGAGCACGGCGCTGTGGCGGTAGAACCAGTTGGCGAAGGCGTTGAACTGGGAATCGCCGAAGGGCATGTACCAGATGGCGGCGAAGAGCGTGGCCGCCACGCCGGCGGCGATGAGCGTCGCGACGAAGAGCCTGCGCCACGCGAGGCGGCGCGCCTCCTCGGGCGTCAGCTCCGCGCGGGTGAGCGGCGGCGCCGCGCCCGGTCCTGGGACCGCTTCCATGGGTGCCGCCATCGTCGCCTCCTAGAGCGCCGCGCGCCCGCGGCTCTCGCTCTGCCACCATTCCCGCCAGCGCGACACCGCGTGCGCGCGCTGGGTTGCCGGCAGGTCGCTCTTATAACCGAAATCCTGGCCGGCGGCAGCGGCCAGCTCGGCGATGGCCGCGAGGCGCAGCTCGGGGTCCCGGTGGTCGAGGGCTTCGACCAGCCAGGCCGTGCGCGGGGCGCCGCGGGCCTGCGTCCACCAGACCTGCCAGCGGCGCTCGCTGTGCCCGAAGTCCTGCAGGGTGATGTCGCGCAGCGCCTGGGCGGCGGCCTGGGCCACCTCGGCCTGGCGGGACTCGGTGAGCTCGATGAGGCGCGGGACGGCGGGCACGTGGTGCAGCGTGCCTAGGGCTCGAATGGCCTGGGAGGCCCGGGCAGGATCGGGGGCGCCCATCTCGAGCTCGATCTGCTCGAGGGCGCGGGCGTACTCGGGCTGCCGCCGGTGCGACCAGAGGCCGCGCCGCGCGGCCTGCGCCACGTCGGGGGCGGGGTCGAAGACGCGCCGCACCAGGGGCGGCAGGCAGGCCGGGTGGCCCATCTTGGCGAGCAGCACCGTCGCCCAGAAGCGCTTCTCCTCGCCCGCCCCGTCGGCCACCGCGGCCAGCGCCGGCAGCGCGGCCTCGCCCATGGAGCCGAGCAGGCCGATGAGCGGGCCCAGCTTGCGAGGCTCGGGCAGCTCGTCGAAGGTGAGGCGAAAGACGTACAGGGGGCCCGGAAAGCGGGCGGCCAGCGCCTCGGCGGCGGCGGCACCTCCCGTGAGGAGCTTCCGCTCCGCGGCGGCCCGGGTGTCCGCCTTGCCCGCGAGGAACGTGCGGACGAGATCGGCATACGAGGGCTCGGGCGGCACCTCGGGATCCACCCAGTCGATGGCGAGGTCGAACTCTAGGCCGGACTTGCGCGCCGGAGGCGGCGGAGCGGGGGGGGCCGGCGGTGCTTCGGGCAGAGGCGGCTCGAGGGGGGCCAGCGGGGCGAGCGTCGCCGGGTCGAGCTCGGCGCGGGCCGCGTCGGCGAAGCGATCGAGCTCCGAGGCGGTCGCTGCGGGCGACGCCGGAAGGGCAGGGGGTCCGTGGCCGTCTAGGAGCGGGGGCTCGGCCGCGGTCGGAGGCGCGGGTTCTGCCGCGCTCGGCAGCTCCTCCGCCGCCGCGATCGCGACGGGCGGTTCGGCCGCCGGCAACGGCTCGGTCGGCGCTTCTCCCGCGATCTCGATCGGGGCGGCCGCCTCGACCGAGGCCGCCGGGGCGCTCGACGCTGCCTGCGCCGGCGCCTCCTGTCCCTGGGCAGCTCCCCAGCGCAGCGTCGCGCTCTTCTTCTTGATGAGCACGGGCGGTGGGGGCGTGGACGTCGGCACGAGCGGCGGCGGCTCGGCGGTCTGGGCGCGGCGCTTCGCAAGCAGGATCACCCGCTCCAGCGCCGCCCCGACCTGCGACAGGACCAGCGCCACGTCGGAGAGCTGCCGCGGGGCGAGCGCCTCTCCGCCGCCGTCGCCGTAGACCACGAGCACCGTGCGGTCGCGGATGACGACCGGGTACAGCAGCACCGCCCGCAGCCGGGCGCGCCCCATCTCCCCCAGCGCCCGCTCCAGCGGATCGCCCGCTGGCACCGGCCCGACGTATGGGGCGCGTGCCTCCGCGACCGTGCGCAGGACGGAGGCACGGTCGAGCGTGAGGCTGGCGGCCTCGAGATCGGCTCCCTGCAGGCCATCGCCGGAAGCCTCGAAGACGATCATCGAGCCGCCGCGGCGCGCGTAGAGGGCGACGAACTGGAAGGCCGAGCGCACGTAGGCCAGCACGGCGGACAGGATGCCATCGCGGGTGGTCGCCGCACGGACCAGCTCGAGCGCGTCGAGCGGGCTCGCGCGGCCGGCAGCGGCCACGAGGGCAGCGCGGACCGCGGCGGGCGGCACGTGGTCGGCGAGGGTGGACGGTGGCGGGAGGTTCGAGACGGCGGCCGCTTCTTCCGGGAGCGGGATCGCGGCCGGCGCGGGAGGTGCGGTGGCCGTGAAGGCAGGGGGCGAGGCACCGTCGGAGGCTGGGGCCTGGGCCGCGGTCAGGGTCGGGGTCGGGGTCGCGGCCTGGGCCGCGGTCAGGGTCGGGGTCGGGGTCGGAACCGCGGTCGGGGCCGAGGCCGCGGTCGGGGTCGGGGCCACGGTCGGGGTCGAAGCCGCGGTCGCAATCGGGGTCGGGGTCGAGGCCACCTCCGGCGACACCCCTACCCCCGCGGGCACCACCGGCACCGCCGGGAGCGTCCGGTGGGTGCGCAGCAACAGCTCGAAGCGGTCGGGCATCGGCTGCCGGTACACCTGGGCCTGCCGCTGCCGCACCCGCAGCTCCGGCGCGACGTAGGCCCGGATCGACCGCGACAGCAGGAATCCCAGGTCGTCGAGCACGGTCAAGTCGATGGGCGGACAGACGAGCAAGGCCAGCTGCCGCCGCTCGATGGCCACGGGCGCGATGATGTGCTTCTCGGCCAGGGCGCGGGGCAGGATCTCGGCTAGCCCCGCATCCGGTGCGGTCACCATCTCCTCGGCGGCGAGCGGGAGGTCGGCGGACCTCGCGAGCAGCGGGGCGAGCACATCCTCCGAGAGGAGACCCAGCTCGAGCACGGAGGTGTCCAGCCGCCCGCCCAGCTCCTTCTGGCGCTGCTCCGCCAGCTGGACCTGCTCGGGTGTGAGGCCCCCCGCCGACACGAGCAGCTCGCCAAGAGGTTGGCGCACGGATGGGGGTGTACGTCAGCCGGCCCTCGCGCGTCAATCGCGCGACGGCTCAGCCGAGCGCGCCGCGAACCTCGCCGGCGATGCGTTCGGCGAGCGCGCGGTTGCGGCCCTCGGAGGGCCCCTCGACGAGGATGCGCACCTTCGGCTCGGTGCCCGAGAAGCGCACGAGCACCCTGCCCCGCCCGCCCAGCTGACGCTCGGCGTCCCGGATGGCGCGGTTGACGGAAGGCAGGCTGCCGAGATCCTGCCGCCGCTGCACGACGACGTTGACGAGCTGCTGGGGGACCTTCTCGTAGCAGCTCGCGAGCCGCGAGAGCGGCTTGCCCTCGCTCAGCATCACCTCCAGCAACCGCAGCGCCGCGAGCGCGCCGTCGCCGGTCGTCGAGTGATCGAGGAAGAGCAGGTGCCCGCTCTGCTCGCCGCCGAAGTTCGCGCCAAGCCGCCGCATCTCCTCCACCACGTAGCGGTCGCCGACCTTCGTGCGGACGCAGCGGACACCGACCTCGCGCAGCGACAGGTCGAGCCCGAGGCTGCTCATCACCGTGGCCACGACGGTCTTCTTGGCCAGCGCGCCGCGCTTCACCATGTCGCGCGCGCAGATCGCCATGAGCGCGTCGCCGTCGAGGGCGATGCCCAGGGCGGCCCCCTCTTTCACGACCGTCTTGCACATCTGGTCGGGGAACAGCGAGCCGCAGCGGTGGTTGATGTTCTTGCCGTCCGGCTTGACCGACAGCCGGATCACGCGCGCGCCCAGCTCCTCGAAGACGTCGGGTGCGACGCGGTACGCGGCGCCGTTCGCGCAGTCCACCACGATGGTGAGGCCGTCGAGCGTCAGAACGGGCGGGAACGTGTTCTTGAGGAACTCGACGTAGCGGCCGCCGGCGTCGTCGAGGCGAAAGGCCTTGCCGATCTTCGTGGCCGTCGGCCGGAGGTGGTCGATGGAGCGGTTCAGCACGAGCGATTCGATCTCGAGCTCCGCCTCGTCGGGCAGCTTGAAGCCGTCGCGCGAGAAGAACTTGATGCCGTTGTCCTGGTAGGGGTTGTGCGACGCGCTGATGACGGCGCCCGCGTCCGCGCGCTGGCTGCGCGTGATGAAGCTGATGCCGGGCGTGGGCAGCGGTCCCACGAGGAGCACGTCGACGCCCATCGAACAGATGCCCGCCGCCAGCGATTGCTCGAGCATGTAGCCGGAAACGCGCGTGTCCTTGCCGATGACCACGCGGTGGCGGTGGGGCCCGCGGCGGATCACGTGCGCCAGGGCGCGCCCGAGCTGCATCGCCATCTCGGCGGTCATGGGGGGCACGTTCGCCACGCCGCGCATCCCGTCGGTGCCGAAGAGCTTCCGCTCGGTCTCTTCCACGCGAATCATGGGACGAATCTTAGGCCCGTCCGGGGCGAGGTGAAAGCGTCATTCGTGCGCAGCGGGCGGTGCGGGCGGCTCGGGGGACGCATGCCGCACGCCGAGGTCGCCTCGCACGAACAGGTAGAGGAGCAGCGCCAGCGCGAGCGACAGGAGCTTGTAGCCCCAGTTCTCCAGGAAGAGGCGGCGCACCAATCAGGCGCCTCCCTGCCCCGGCGCGGGCGCGGGGGGCGCCTCGGCGGCCGGCTGCTCCTCCCGGCCGAAGAGCGTCCGCTTCGGTCGCGAGGGCGGCGCGAAGAGGCGGCGCAGGAAGCGGCGCAGGGAAGCCGGGTCGAGCGGCCGGTGCAGCCGCCCGCCGAACGCGAGCGCGATCTCCCCCCGCTCCTCGGACACGACCACGACCGCGGCGTCGACTTCCTCGGACAACCCGAGCGCGGCCTGGTGGCGCGTCCCCAGCTCGCGGTCGACGCTTCTGGGCCCGGTGAGCGGCAGCAGGCAGCGCGCGGCGAGCACCCGCCCCTTGGCCAGGATGACCGCGCCGTCGTGGAGCGCCGAGCCGGGGTGGAAGAGCGTCAGCAGAAGGTCACTCGAGACGCGCGCGTCCATGGGCACGCCGGTGTCGGCGTAGTCGGCCAGGTCGGCGGTGCGTTCCAGAACCACGAGCGCGCCCACGCGGTGGG
>DATJNL010000268.1:0-10008 GCA_035508175.1 Myxococcales bacterium | reverse complement strand
ACCCCGCCCCCGACCCCGCCCCCGACCCCGACCCCGACCTCAACCCCGACCCCGGCCGCGACCGCGCCCTCGAGCCCGTCCCCGACCGCTCCCGCGGCCGCCCTCCCCGTCGTCACCCCCGTCCCCGCCCCTGCCCCCGCGCCCGCCCCTGCCCCCACCTCCGCGCCCGAAGAGGTCGAGGTTCGCGGCGCGCAGAAGAAGGTCGACCGCGGTGGCAGCGACTTCCAGATCACCGTGGGCCAGCTCGCGACCATCGCCGCTCACAGCTCCGAGGATCTCCTCCAGCTCGCCCCCGGCATCTTCCTCGCCAACGAGGGTGGCGCCGGCCACGCCGATCAGGTCTTTCTCCGCGGCTTCGACGCGCAGACGGGAGCCGGCATCGAGTTCACCGTCAACGGCGTGCCCATCAACGAGGTCGACAACACGGACGGGCACGGCTATGCGGACACGCACTTCATCATCCCCGAGGTCGTCAAGGAGCTCCGCGTCGTCGAGGGCCCCTTCGACCCGCACCAGGGTGACTTCGCCGAGGCCGGCAGCGCCGACTACGAGCTCGGCGTGACCGATCGGCGGCTGCAGATCTCCGCCGAGTACGGATCGTTCGCGACCGAACGGGCGCTGGCGCTCTGGGCGCCGCAGGGCGAGCGCGAGGGCACCTTCGGCGCCGTCCAGGCCGAGACGAGCGCGGGCTACGGCCAGAATCGCGCCGCCACCGACGCGAGCGCGATGGCTCAATACGAAGGCGCGCTCGGGCAGAGAGGCCTGTGGCGCGCGCTCGTGACCGCCTACGCCACGCAGTACCAGAGCGCGGGCGTGGTGCGGTCCGACGACGTCGCCAACGGCGCCATCGGCTTCTACGGCACCGAGGATGCCAGCCAGGGGGGTAGCGCGCAGCGCTACACGGCCTCGTTCAGCCTCGAGAACCCCATGGCCGGCGGGCTCGTGACCCAGCAACTGTTCCTCACCTACCGGACGCTCGTGCTCGACGAGGACTTCACGGGCTTCCTGCTCGACGACATCGCCCCCGGCCAGACGCCGCACGGCCAGCGCGGCGACGGCATCCTCCAGAACTACGAGGCCATCACCCTGGGCGGCCGCGGCAGCTACAAGCTCACGCGCCACTGGTTCGGGGAAGACCAGTCGCTCGAGCTCGGCTACTACGCGCGCTACGACCACACCACCCCGAGCATCGACCGGGTCCGCTTCGGCACGCAGATCCCGTACGCCGTGGACGAGGATCTGGTCACCGACGTCTTCAACCTCGCGGGCTACGCCGATCTCGACGTCCACATCGGGCACAAGCTCACGCTCCGCGGAGGCGTGCGGCAGGAGTACTTCAATTACAACATCAACAACCTGTGCGTGGGCGGCGGCAACTTCATCAACGGAGCCAGCGTCAGCCTGGGGGAGCTGCCCAACGTCGCCTGCCCCACCTTCGATGCCACCGGGGCGCGCCTCGCCAACCAGCCGATCATCGCGGCCGGCCTGATCACCGAGCCCAAGGCCACCGTTCTGTACCAGTTCGTGCCGTCGCTCACCGCCACCGCCAGCTTCGGCATCGGCGCGACGTCGTACGACGCGACCGAGATCAGCCAGGACGAGCAGACGCCCTTCAACCAGATCATCGCCGCCGAGGGCGGGGTGAAGTACCACCGGCGCTTCGAGCGGGCCGACCTCTCGAGCCGGCTGATCGGCTACTTCACCCACACCAACGCGGACCTGATCTTCAACCCGGACGTGGGGCGCCTGGCGCCGACCGGGCCGACCGAGCGCGGCGGCGGCGTGTTCGAGGCGCGCCTCGTGGGCCCCTGGTACGACGAGCTCGCCTCGGCCACCTACGCGTACGCGATCTACGATTCCGACGGCTCGCTCGTGCCCTACATCCCGAACCTCATCGCCCGCTCCGACACCGTCTTCTTCCATCCCCTGCCCTGGCGGCTCGCGGACCACCCGCTCGTCGGCAAGGTGGGGCTCGGGCTCAACTACGTCGGCGAGCGCGCGCTGCCGCTCGGGCAGACCGCCTCGCCCACCTTCGTCGTGAACGCGAGCGCCAAGCTCCGCTGGAGCTTCGTCGAGCTCGGCATCGACGTGCAGAACCTCCTGAACTCCCAGTACGCGCTCAGCGAGTTCTTCTACGCCTCGTA
Organism: Myxococcales bacterium; assembly: GCA_035508175.1. GTDB lineage: Bacteria > Myxococcota > Myxococcia > Myxococcales > JAKAPL01 > DATJNL01. The sequence continues at coordinate 7,864 of DATJNL010000268.1, read as the reverse complement.
CTTCCCCCACGGGAGCGGCATCTCGTCGCCGACGCTCGCGCCGGTCGAATCGTTCACGGCCGCGCCGCCCTTGACGATCCTGGCCACGCTCTCCCTGATCTTCGACAAGGAGAACGACCGATGAGACTCCGGCCGAGGCTCCTCCGACTGGGGACGGTCGGCGCCGCGCTTTCGCTGGGCGCCGCCGCCGCCGCGCTGCACGGCTGCAACTCCACCGCCGGCGGCCTCATCCCGAGCCTGCCCGTGGAGATCGGCGGCCCGGCGCGGGACGCGGGCGGACCGCTCGTGTTCGGCACCCGCTATTTTCGCCCGAGCAGCTGCGGCTACTCCTACGACGGCTACGCCTGCGGCTGGCAGGTGGAGCTGGATCAGGCGGTCATCGGCGTCGGGCCGCTCTACTTCTACACGGCCCCGCCCAGCGTGCAGAACGCGCAGACCGGCAGCGTCATCATCCAGGTGCTCGGGCAGCAGTTCGTCGACGTCGTGGACCCCACGCTCTACCCCGTCCAGGGCGGCGCCAACGGCGAAAGCGGCCCGAGCCCCTCCGTCGACGTCTTTCTCCTGCCGCCCGGCTGCTCGTTCGGGCAGCCCAGCAACACCAACGGCGGCATCACCTGCCAGGGCGCGAGCTCGGCGCCCGTCGCCGCCTACCAGGACCTGTTCACCATCCCTTCCTCGAATCCCACGGATCCCGACGCGGGGCCCGCGGCCTTCGAGCAACTCCAGCTGCAGACCCTCGCGAGCGGCTCCTCGGCGTTCGTGGCAGGCACGGCGACCGAGATGCTGGCGGACATGATCGACGGCGGCCTGGTGGGCGGGACGGAGCTCGACGGCGGCCTGGTGGATGCGGGGCTGGTCGTCGTGCCGTTCTACGGCTTCATCACCATCGACTCCTCGGTGGGCAGCGGCGGAGCCGACCAGGCCGCCAACACCGTGCTCTCGCTGGAGCAGGTGGCGGGCGCCTCCCCCTGTCCCGACGGCGGGGATTCCCCGGGGTGCGTGTGCACCTCCGTGTCCGGCGGCGACGCCGGAGAAGACGGCGGCGGCATCCAGTGCGGCCTGGACTTCACCACGCAGCCTTCGGTCCTGCAGATCCGCGTCGATCCGAGCCACTGGTTCGATGGCGTCGACTTCTCGCTGCTCCGCCAGGAGCAGTACACCGGCAAGGCCTGGCTGCCGGACTCGGGCAGCCCCCTCACCTGGAACTTCCTGAACGGCAAGCCCAGCGCCGACAGCTCCTTCAACACGGCCCTCGTCCAGGGAGGCCTCCAGTCCGCGACCGGAGTCTACTTCTTCTCGGTCGTGCCCCAGGGGGCCAACCCGTGACGGTCCGCCGCGCCGCCGCCACCCTCTTCCTGGGCCTCTTCGTGGCGCTGCTCGTCGCGAGCGCGGGGCACGATCACTTCCGGCACGACGACCTTCCGTCCACCACGGCCTGCCTGTTCTGCAACCCGGCTCTGGCGGTGCACGCGGCCACCCCGCCGCTGCCGCTCCCGCCGCCGCCGCGCCGCGAGCGCGGAACGAAGCCTTTCCGGGCCCCGGCGCTCCCCTATCTCCTGAAGCTCGATCACTCGGGCGGAGCGCCTCCCGCGGCCTGACGGCTGGGCCGGAGAAACTCACTGAACGCTTCTTCCCTCAACCTGCCCCGCCCAGAGGGCGCGGGCAACACAGGAGTACGCACAAATGACACGGAAGTTCTTGATCACGGTTGCGGCAGCCGCGCTGGTCGGCGCCTGCACCAACGGCAACGGCGGCACCACCGGCGGCAACGGCGGCAGCACCGGCAGCGGCAACGGCAGTACCACCGGCAGCGGCAACGGCAGCACCACCGGCAGCGGCAACAGCGCTGGCACCACCGGCGGCAACAACGGCAGCAGCACCGGCGGCGCCAACGGCACCAGCACGGGCGGCTCCGGCGGCCCCCTCTGCGTCGTCGGTGACGCGGGCTACCAGACCAACTGCACCTACGACCCGGGCTTCACGCAGACCTACCCCAACACGCCGAACACCATCGGCGTCACCTACAGCGGGGAGACCCTCGGCGTCGACGGCCTCCCCTTCATCCCCAACCTGCCCGGCGACCCTGTCTTCGTGGACGGCTGGTCGGTGGAGATTCTCGAAAGCCTCGTCGTCATCAGCGACATTCGCCTCGACCCGGGCGCTGCCGCATCGTCCGTCTGGCAGGACGTGGGTGCGAACAACACGCCCATCTCCAGCATCCCGACCTCGCAAGCGGCGGTGTACCGGGCCGGCCCGTACGTGATGGACGCGCACCGGGCCAGCGGCTTCCTCGGCAAGGACGGGATCGAGCCGGCCTCGGGGCTGTTCCTCCTCACCGGACTCGACAACGGCCAGCCGTTCGACACGAACACGCTCTACGCGTGGTCGTACCAGACCCACCAGGCCGTCTGGCCGGTGACCAACGTGAACCTGGCGCCCGAGCAGCTCGCGGACTACCAGATCATGGTGGATCACGGCTGGGACAAGCTGATCAAGGGCGTGGCCACGCACACCCAGAACCTGCCCGCAGGTCAGGGAGGCGGCTCGCCCACGCAGGGCACCTATCCCGATCCGACCATCGAGGCAAAGTTCGAGGCGATGCCGCAGACGGTCTACTTCGCCTTCGGCTACGACGACCACACGCAGATGTGGAACTGCGTGAACCCGGACAACGCGATCGACAACGACCCCAGCACCTGCCCCGATTCGATCACCTGCCTCGCGGCGCGCGGCGTGCAGACCAACAACAACGGCACGTACATCGCCCAGATCACGCTGCACCAGGATCACGTCTTCTGGGACACGCTGGAGCACGAAGGTGAGCCTCTCCGGTTCGATCCCATCGCGGCCTACGCGCCGGGAGACACCTCGCTCAACAACCCGTTCTGGATCAACAACCTGACCAGCCAGAAGCTCGCGACGACCTTCGCCGACGGCACGCCTCTGCCGGATCGCGGGCCTTACATGCAGGGCAACACGCCGAACTTCGACGTGCCCAGCGACATGACGTCGCCGCCCCTCATCGGCTGCAACGGCACCTGCGGGCAGGATCAGGTGATCTTCAACCCCAACGGCGCCACCACCGTACCCCCCACCAACTACCCAGATTTCATGGAGTTCAGCGTGCAGTCGCAGACCCACCTGAACGCGCAGGGCATCTGCTACATCGAGGGCCAGCACGCGGCGGATCCGTTCTTCACGCCCAACGTGCAGTCGGTGCCCTACGGCGACCCGGAGTGCACCCTGTCCACCGGTTGCGGAACGCCACCGGTGACCGATGGCGGCGTTCCCGATGCCGGGGACGGGGGCTGATGAAGCGCGCCATGCGCTACTTCACCATGAGCGCGGCGGTGGTCGCCCTGGGCCTGGGAGCATCGGCCCGGGGCGACCGCTCGCTGGAGGACGACGACCGGGCCATCGAGCGGTCGCAGGCAGAGATGGACCAGGACCAGCACCAGATGGAGGCAGCCCACGCCAAGCTGGAGGAAGAGCACCGCCAGTGGGTCCGGGAGCACATGAACTCCAACAGCCCGGATCCGGCGTGGGACCAGATGGAGAAGCGGCACGCGGAGCTGATCGCGAAGCACCGCAGGCTGATGAAGGACCACGAGCAGATCGCCAGGAAGCACGCGGCGATCGAGGCGGCCCACCGCAAGGGAGGCATCTCCAAGGAACAGATGCGGCAGGACCACCTGGCGATGCAGGCGGAGCACCTCCGCATGGAGAAGGAGCACGAGGAGATGCTCGAAGAGGACGAGGCCATGATCAAGGAGCACGAGGATCTGGCCAAGAAGGAGGCTGCCCGGCCCGGACCCCCGGCACCGGCCTCGACGAGCGAGTAGCCGAGCAGCGGCAAGTAGCGGTAGGCGGCGGCCCCGGGTTGAATATCGCCCGGGGCCGTCCGTCATGAATTGGATGGAGCAACCCTCTGGATTCCGGGCTAGAATCGCGCCGTGACCGCCCGGCTCGCTGGCCTGCTCGCTCTGCTCGTCGCCGCGCCCGCGCTGGCCCAGCCGCGCTACGTCGAGGTGGCGGTGGAGGTCATCGAGGTCCGCCCGCATCCCGGCGACAAGGGCATGGTGGCGCGGCTGGAGGCCGACATCCGGCGGATGCTGCACCGCTCGCGCCGCGTGGTGCTCCAGGAGAAGCAGTATCACATGGCGCTCGGGCAGACGGTGCACCTGCTCCTGCCCAACGGCTGCGAGGCGGCGATCACGCCCACGGCCCTCGAGGCCAACGATTTCGTGCGCATGCACCTGAGTCTGAAGGCGCCCACGCAGTTCGACCTGGACCTGTCGGTGAAGTCGGGTGGCAGCTTCAACGTCGGCGCCGGCCGGAGCACGAACGGCCATCTCCTGCTGATGATCTCGCCCCACGGGCCCTGAGGGCCCCGTTCCGCGAGGCCGGAGAGCCGCTCCCGCACCCGGGCACCGCGTGCCGACCGCCAAGCACGAGCATGCTGGCGGTCGGAACTCGATTCCCGCGTCCGGGATGTCCTTTCCAGCACGCGGGAAAACGCTTCCAAGCCGCTGGAATTCGATTCCCGCCCCCGGGATGTCCTTTCCACCGCCCGGGAAGACCGTTCCAGCTCGCTGGAATTCGATTCCAACCGCCAGGATGTCCGTTCCTGGCGGTCGGAACATCTCTCCCGCTCGCTGGAATTCGATTCCAGCCGCCAGCATGTCCGTTCCTGGCGGTGGGAACACCTTTCCCGCTCGCTGGAATTCGATTCCGGCCGGCAGGACGTCCGTTCCAGGCGGTCGCAACACCTTTCCCGCTCGCTGGAATTCGATTCCAGCCGCCAGGATGTCCGTTCCTGGCGGTCGGAACACCTTTCCCGCTCGCTGGAGTTCGATTCCAGCCGCCAGGATGACCGTTCCAGGCGGTGGGAACGCCTTTCCCGCCCGCTGGAATTCAATTCCCGCCGCCGGGATGTCTTTTCCAGCACGCGGGAAGACCTTTCCCGCCCGCTGCAATTCGATTCCCGCCCCCGGGATGTCCCTTCCACCGCCCGAGAGGACCGTTCCAGCCCGGTGGAATTCATTTCCCGCCCCCCGGGATGTCCAGCGTGCTTTGCCAATCCAACCGGCAGCTTGCTCCGTAGGGCTTGCGGGGGGTCGGGCAAGGTCTACAATGGCGGCGTCATGAGACTCCTGCGGGCAGCTGCCAACCTGGCGGCAATTTCGGCGTTTCTTGCCGGCTGCGGCTCGTCGGGCGGCGCGGACGGCGGCACGACCGGCGGCGGCGGCAGCTGCGGTCCGTCGTCCTGCAACTTGGCCACGGCCACCAACGCCACGCCGCTCACCGCGGCGGTGGACGGGGGCGACTTCCAGTGCGCCTACACCGGCCTCATGGCGTACCAGCCCTGCATCTCCGAGGGCGACAACGCGGTCCGCTACACCCTGCTCTGCTCGGATCCCTCGCCGCCCACGGTGGGCCTCAACACCTTCACGGTGGCCGTCACCGATGGGCAGGGGAACCCGCTGACCAACCTCCCGCTCTCCGTGAACCTCTGGATGCCCCAGCACTGCCACGGGCCGGGCTACGAGCCCTTCGTGGACGGCGGCGCCGGCGGCATCTACACGGTGAGCGACGCCTACCTGTTCATGGACGGCGTCTGGCAGCTGACGTTCACCACGGCCGACGCCGGCTACAAGAACAGCTGCCCGCCCAACGCTCTGCCCGACGACTCGCAGCAGTTCAACTTCTGCGTGGGCGGCTGAGAGGGGTCTCCATGAAGGCAGTTCTCGCGTTGACGCTGCTCGTCTGCGCCGCGCCCGCCCTGGCGACGCCGGCCCCGTTGTCGGCCGCCGAGCGCGAGAAGAAGGAGCTCCGCTTCGTCGAGCTCCTGCGCCAGGGGCTGCACGCGCCGCCGCCCGATCAGAAGGCCGGCGAGGCCATGGCGAACGAGCTGCGGTCGCTGCTCTTCGCGCTCGCGGGCGTCGATCCGGCCGCGCCGCCCTCCCAGGCGACGGCCCAGAAGATCGTGGCCACGCAGGCCGACGTGCTGGCCCGGCGCGACCCGGCGCTGCGCGACGAGATCCTGCGCGAGACGAAACGCTACCTCTGCCGCATGAAGCAGAGCGAGGCCAAGACGGGCTCAAGATGCTCTTCGTGATGGAGCGGAGCTGGCAGATCGAGCACGACGCGTTCACTGGCAAGCTCGCGGACCTCGACGCCTCCGACCTCGCGGCGAAGTGGTACGGCTACACGCTGCTCGCCGCCGACGCGAAGCACTTCCGCGCGCGCGCCACCGGCAAGGCCGAGATGGCCGGCGACGTCTGGGAGATCGACGAGGCGGGCGAGCCGCAGAACGCCGCCAACCTGTGCCCGCCCGCGCCGAAGCCGGCGGGGCCCTGAGCGCTCGCTACGGGAAGCAGGTCGTGTGCCCGGCCGCGGCGACCGGAGTCGCCTTGAGGCTGATGGCGTTCGCGACGCAGGGCACCTGCGCGTTCGGCCCGGTGTTCGTCGAGTCCGTGTAGCTCGCGTTGGCCGAGGCGGCGGTCCAGACGATGGGGCCGCCCACCGGCAGCCGCTGCATCTTCGAGACGAGCGAGGGGTCGAGATCACCGCTCTTCACGAGGTCGTTCAGCACGTCGAGGCCGATGGGCAGGACGTACACCTGCGCGGTGACCTGCGCGGGGCTCTCTGCGAGGAGCCCGTTCTTGCGCGGGTAGCGCTGGATCACGTGGTTCATGTAGAAGCGCGGGTCGGAGGCGTTGAAGGTGGCGAGCACGGGGAACGCGTTCCCCTCGGTCGAGAAGGCCTCCCAGAACATGTCGACCTGGCCGCCGTCCGCGCCGGACATGCAGTCGCGCAGCATCCAGAAGTCCGGGTCGGCGTTCGCGGTGGGATCGTCGCCGGCGTCGACCGCGCCGCTCCGGTAGAGCACGCCGCCGTCCGAGTCCGTGGCCTCGACGTCCACCCAGACGCGCCGGTCCTGCGCCGCGCCGCTCGGGAAGTCGTGGCCGGCGGCGACGTTGTCGTAGATGACCTGCAGCTGCGTACCGCTCGGGAACTGCTCCACGCACACCGCGCCCTGCAGCTCGCTCGCGAGGAACGTCTCGACCTGCGCGCGCAGGCCCGCCTGCCCCGGAAACGTGACCAGGGCGGTGTCGACGGCCGGGAACGCGTGCTGGTGGAGCGGCCGCGACGGCGCGCCGGTGACGGCGGCGACCGGCGCCATGGTGGGCGCGGGCATGTGGCACTGCACGCAGGAAGAGCCGGCGGGCGCCACGGCGAAGCCCGAGTCGAGCCATTCGCCGAAGGTGCGCTCGATGTACGCGCCATGCCCGTTGACGATGTCGTGGCAGGAGCCGCACATGGAGGCGCTGGCGATGTCCGCGCCGTCCAGCAGCGACGAGTGAACCGCCCCGTGCGGGATGCCGGCGATGGGATTCGCGATGTCGCCGTACAAGCCGCCGTCGAGGATCAGTGGATCGTCGTGCGCGCCGGCCACCTGCGCGGCGCTGTGGCAGAAGTAGCAGGTGACCCCCTGCACCGCCGGGCCGGCGTCGGGGAGGAGGCCTCCCACGGCGACCATGGGCTGGTGGCATTGCAAGCAGAAGTTTCCGAGCCCGCCGTCGGTCTCGCGCTGGCCGCGCTGGTTCATGGCGAGGAAGACGGGATCGGTGGAAGCGTAGGCGTGCATGCTGCTGGACCAGTCGGCGAACTGCGTGGGGTGGCAGGTCTGGCACTGGGTTGGGTCTTGAAGCTGGGAGAGGGTGAGGGGCGTGGGTGGGGGAGGCTTGGTGGACTGGCCGCAAGCGACGGCGGCGAGGAGGACGAGGGCAAGGCGGGCGCGCACGGGGGGATAGTAGCGCAAGTGCGTGGGGAGGGTTGGGGTTCAAAGAGCGTGAGAGGG
>DATJNL010000267.1:0-4023 GCA_035508175.1 Myxococcales bacterium | reverse complement strand
CGGGGCCAAGTGGGACGCGCCGCTCGGCCCGATCGACCTCGAGCTGCAGGCGCACGGCCGCGCCGACGCGCTCGACGTGGCCCTCGCGGCCCTCGGCGACTTCCCGCAGCTCGACCTCGACGCCGGCGGCAGCGCGGCGGTGACCATCCCCTGGGGACGCGTCCAGCGGATCGAGCTCTCGCTCGCCTCCGACCGCGAGTGGCTCGAGGCCGGCGACGCCGGCAACCCCGCGCGCACCAGCTTCGGCGCCTCGGCGGCCGACGAGCTGAGCTTCTGGTCCGACCGGCTGCTCCTCTTGCCGGCGATCCGCTTCGACGCGCAGGGGCCGTACGACGGCGTGAGCCCGAAGGCCGGCTTCTCGCTGCGGCCGTGGGCGCCGCTCGAGATCCGCAGCAACGCGGGGCTCAGCTTCCGCGCGCCCACCTTCGCAGAGCTGTACCTGCAGCAGGGACTGGTGCAGCCGAACCCGGGGCTCGTGCCCGAGCGCGGGGAGAGCGCCGACCTGGGCGTCGCGCTCTCCGGCTTCCGGACGCTGGCGTCGCTCACCGCGTTCGTGTCGTCGTACCAGGACCTCATCGTCTATGAGGTGAACGCGCCCTTTCGCGTGAAGCCGTTCAACGTGGGCCGCGCGTGGATCGAGGGGCTCGAGGCGTCGGTGTCGTCGCGCCCGGTCGCCGGGCTCACGCTGGAGGCGAGCTACACGCTTCTCGTCGACTGGAACGACGATGCGAGCTCGGTGGACTACGGCGACCCGCTGCCTTACCGGCCGCCGAACCACGCCCACGGCCGCGCGGTGTGGCAGCGCGGCCGCTACCAGGCCTCGCTCGAGGCGGACTGGACGACCGCCCAGCCGCTGAACGACTCGGGCTCGCTCACCCTGCCCGGCCACTTCGTCGTCGACGCGGGCGCCGCCGTGCGGCTCTGGCGCAAGCCCGAGATCTGGCTCGCGGGCGAGGTGAAGAACCTCACCGACGACCAGGCCCTCGACGTCTTCGGCTACCCGCTGCCCGGAACCAGCTTCTTTCTCAGCCTCAGGAGCTCATCGAACCACCCAGGAGACGTGCCATGACGAAGATCACCCTTTCCGCGGCGCTCGGCGTCGCCCTCCTCGCGGCCTGCCCGCCCGGCAAGAGCTCGTCGAGCTGCCCCGCCGGGCAGACGTCGTGCAGCGGCGCCTGCACCGACACGCAGAGCGACTCCAAGAACTGCGGCACGTGCGGTTCGGCGTGCGCCGCGGGCCAGAGCTGCGTGGCCGGCGCCTGTGCGTGCCCCACGGGCGAGACCGCCTGCGGGGCCCTGTGCGTGACCCTTTCGACCGACGCCCTGCATTGCGGCGGCTGCGGCACGGCCTGCCTCTCGGGCGAGCTGTGCGATGCGGGCAGCTGCGCTTGCCAGGGAAGGCTGACGGCCTGCGGCGGGCGCTGCGTCGACACGAGCTCCGACGTCGCGAACTGCGGCGGCTGCGGCCAGACCTGCGCGAGCGGCCAGGTCTGCTACGCGGGCGGCTGTACGAGCTACTGCGCGCCGGACGGCGGCGGCGACGCCGGCCTCACCGACTGCGGCGGCGATTGCGTGAACCTAGAGAGCAGCCCGCTCGCCTGTGGCGACTGCACGACGGCCTGCGCGCCTGGTCAGATCTGCACGTCCGGCGCCTGCAACTGCCCAGCCGGGCAGACCCTCTGCGACGGCGGCTGCGCCGATCTCACCGACAGCCAGCAGAACTGCGGGGTCTGCGGCACTGCCTGCGCGGCGTACCAGATCTGCCGCGGGAGCGGCTGCGTAGGCCCGGACCTGCTCGTCGCCTGCACGAACCTGAACGTCGGGCAGGTACCGGTCGTGGCGAACTCGGTGGTGGGCGTCGACTCCGCGAGCGGCCAGGTGATCCTGCAGCCGCAGCAGATCTCCGCGCCGCCGCCGATCGGTGGCTCGCCGCTCACGCCGCAGATTGCCTGGTTGCTCTACACCGACCCGCACACGCTGTGGGCGCTCGACACGACCAACGACCAGATCGACGTGTTCGATGTGACGACGTGGCCGGCCACGGTGAAGGAGAGCATCGCCGTGGGCTCGGCGCCGAACCAGCTCTTGCTCTGCGGGGGCGTCGTGGTGGTGCTGAACTCGATTGGCAACACGGTGCAAGGCATCAATCCCGCTGACGGAGGGACCGTGGCCGAGGTGAACCTGGGCGCCGGCGAGAACCCCGAGTATGCCGCCTGCGACGGCGACCACACGGTGTACGTGACCGACTGGCAGGCGGGCGACGTGAAGTCCATCGACGTGTCGCAGGCCACCTGGACCGTGGGGCACACGCTCGCCGTGCCGGCGGCCGACACGGCCGTGCTCGGCGACGGCGGCCTCGCGGCGCCGACCCCCGGCGGCATCGCCTACGTCGCGACCGACGGCGGCGCGCAGGTCCTCGTGTCGCTCGAGAACCTCGACCCCGCGGCCTTCTATGCGCCTGCCGGACCGTCGACCGTGCTCGTCCTCGACCCGGCGCTTTCGGGCGTGACCACGACGATCGATCCGGGCGCGGGCTGCCAGGATGCGCAGTTCCTGACGCCCGATCCGGAGCGGGGGACGGTCTACGAGACTTGCACCGGGAACTACACGGCGGCGACGGGCGTGCTCGCACCGCTCGCGGTGCCGTCAGACCAGGCGCAGCCGCTCGTGACGCTCCCCCTCGGCAGCCCCACGCCGACGGTGCTTTTGAAGAACGGGCTCGTCGCGGTCGGCGACTGGGGCGGCAGCGGCGCGGTCGCGCTGTGGAACCCGGCGGACGGCGGCGTGACCACCGTCGTCGTTTGCCCGACCGTGGACGGCGGGCAGGTCCCGAACGAGACGGTCGGCGCGGTGACCGCCGCGCCGTGATCGGCGCGTTCACCCTCGCGGCCGCGCTGGCCGCCGCTCCGCCCGCGGCCTCGCCGGGAGAGGCGCGCCGCGTCGTCTCGCTGGTCCCCAGCCTGACCGACATCGTGCTCGCGCTGGGCGAGGGGACACGCCTCGTGGGGGTGAGTCGCTTCGACGACGACCCGCGCCTCGCGGGCCTGCCGCGCGTGGGCGGCTACCTGGATCCGAACGTCGAGGCCGTGGTCGGCCTGCGGCCCGACCTGGTGCTCGCCTACGACGGCGCCGAGGAGTCCCGCACGGTCTCCGCGCTGCGCCAGGCGGGGCTGCGCGTGCTGGCGCTGCACGCGGACGCGCTACCCGAGGTGGAAGCGAGCGCGGCCCGCGTGGCGGACGCACTCGGCGACGCGGCGGCCGGCGCGCGGCTGCGGCGCTCGATGGAGGCGACCCTCGATCGGGTCCGCGCGGCCGCGCGGGGCCAGCCGGTCGAGCGCATGGCCGTCGTCGTGGGCTGGCGGCCGCTGGTGCTGGCGGGCCGGAGCTCGTACCTCGAGCCACTGCTCGAGGCGGTGGGAGCGACCAACGTCGTCGGCGGCGATCTGGCGTGGCCCACCTACAGCGTCGAGGCGCTCGTGGCCCAGGCGCCGGCGGTCGTCGTCGACGGCGCGCCCGAAGAAGGCGCGGCCGCCTCGGGGGGCGTGCTCGCAGTGCTGCGCGAGCGCGGGACGCGGGTGCTGCGCCTCCCCGACGGCGACCTCTTCCGGCCCGGGCCGCGCGCGCTGCACGGCCTCGAAGAGCTCGCGCGGGCGCTGAGAGGGCCGTAGGCGCCCGGCGTGAAGCGTCCTCTCGAGAAGATGCCCCCTCACCCGGCCTCTCCCCCTGCGGGGGAGAGGAGCCACGTGCTGCGGGAAGCCCCTTCTCCTCCGCCGGCGGAGAGGACTGATGTTCTGCGAGATGCACCTTCTCCGCCGGGCGAGAGGAGTGATGTTCTGCGGGGTGCAGCTTCTCCGCCGCCTCGACCCGGCCGCGTCGAGGTGCGCTTCACGCCCGCGCGCCTCGCCACGCTGGTCGTCGCCGGGACGCTGCTGCTGGCGCTCGTGCTCGCCGCCGCCGCGCTCTTCGGCGGGGTCCCGCTGCGACTCACAGACGCGCTCGCGAACCGAGGCCCGGACGGCGCCA
>DATJNL010000266.1:0-5110 GCA_035508175.1 Myxococcales bacterium | reverse complement strand
CCTACGGCGGCACGTCGCCGTCCGGCGGGACGAAGCCACCGTCGGGCGGATGCAAGCCGCCGCCGTCGTGGTGGTGGTGGGGGAACCCGCCGTCGGGCTCCATGAACGAGCCCACGCCAAAGTAGAGTCCCTTTGGACTTCCTATGGTCTTCGAGCTACGGCGACGGAAAACCGCAAGCCCCCCACTCGACGGGCGGGTCGGCACAAAGGGTGGAGCAGCCGTGGAATTGTAAGATCCGTGCGATCGTCGTCCCGCCGCTCTTCGCCGCACACATGCAGGTCCCGTCCGCCTTCCCGGGACCCGTGCACATGCATTGGACGACGTACGTGGTGCCGTCCGGACAGGTCTCGCTGGCGCTCGTCGAACAGGCCCCGCCCGGCCCCGACGAGCCGAGTTCGAGCCCAGCGTACACGCGCTGGAGTCGGGCTCGGCATCGCTCGGCGGGGTAGACGCGTCGTCTCCCTGGCTCGTGTCGTCGCCGGTCGTTGAGTCCGGGCTCGAGCTGTCGGATCCGCCGCCGTCACCGAGCGGCTCGAGCTCAGTCCCGCCCGCACGCTACGCCGAGGGCAACAAGCCCCATCCACGCAGAGAGAGCTCTCATGAAGGGGACCGCAGCGGATGCCGAGAGAGCCGCAACCGTGCGCTTTCTCTGCGACGGGTCCAGGTCGCGGTCGCGACGCGGGGTCGCGGTCGGGGTCGGGGTCGCGGTCGCGGTCGCGGTCGCGGGTCGGGGTCGCGGTCGCGGGTCGCGGTCGCGGGTCGGGGTCGCGGTCGGGGTCGCGGTCGGGGTCGGGGTCGGGGTCGGGGTCGCGGTCGCGGTCGGGGTCCCGGTCGGCGTCGCCGTCGGCTCCAGCTGCACCAGGTACCAGTCCTCGTCGGTCGGCGTCCCGATCGTCCCGTGCATCGGGTGGTCGAGCGGCAGCGTCGTCGCGTCCACCGGCCGGTCGTTCGGCTCGGCCTCGGCGTCGGGGTCGGGCGCGGTGAGCTGGAGCGCGAGCGTGTACGCGCCCGTCGACGCCGACGGCGAGAAGACGCGCAGGTACAGCGCGCCCTTCACGCGGTACGACGGCAGGAGGCAGCCCTGCCCGTTCTCACCGAGCAGCGACTGCAGCTTGTTCGTGTCGGCGTCGTAGACCTCGAGGCCGATCTTGCCCGCGGGCAGGCCGGAGAGCTCCGCGCGCAGCTGCTGCGGCGACGTCGCCGGCTGCACCTTGTACCAGTCCTCGTCCGGGTGCGACGCCGGCTGCACCGCGTGCAGGTCGCCGGAGATGCGCGCCGACGCCGTCACGAGCTGGGCCTGCTGCGGGCTGTCGTTCGGCTCCTTCTCCGTCACGGCCGGCAGCGCGTCGGCGGGATGCGCCGCGCCCGCGTCGACCGGCGCCGGGTTCTCGGTGGGGGCCTTGGAGCAAGCGCAGAGCGCCGCCGCGAGAAGCAGCCTGCGAACCTTCATGTGTGGCCTCCGGGCATCTGGCGGCGCGCATCATAAACGGTCGAATATCGGATGGCGATAGCGGCGTGGTAGGGTCGCCGCGTGGACGCGCTCGTGATCCGGGGCGGCCGCGCGCTGCGCGGCGAGGTGGAGGTCTCCGGCGCGAAGAACGCGGCGCTCCCGGCCATGGCGGCCTCGCTGCTCGCACCCGGCGAGCACCGCCTGCGGCGGGTGCCGCGGCTGGCGGACGTGGCGACGCTGGGGCGCTTGCTCGGCCACATGGGGGTCGAGGTCGAGCGCGGCCGCGGGCGCGCGGGTCACGAGCTGGTGCTGCGCACGCCGGAGGCCCCGAAGGCCGAGGCGCCCTACGAGATCGTGAAGACGATGCGCGGGTCGGTGCTGGTGCTCGGCCCCCTGCTCGCGCGCGTCGGGCGGGCCCGCGTCTCCCTGCCCGGCGGCTGCGCCATCGGCGCGCGGCCCATCGACCAGCACCTGAAAGGGCTGGCCGCGCTGGGCGCCGACATCCAGCTCCGCCATGGCTACGTGGAGGCCGCGGCGCCCGCGGGCGGGTTGCGCGGCGCGCGGGTCGCCTTCGACGTCGTCACCGTCACGGGCACCGAGAACCTCCTGATGGCGGCCGCCCTCGCCAAGGGCACGACCGTGCTCGAGAACGCCGCGCGCGAGCCGGAGGTCTCGGATCTCGGCAGGGCCCTCACCGGCATGGGCGCGCACATCCAGGGCGCCGGCAGCGACACGATCGAGATCGAGGGGGTCCCGGAGCTCAGGCCCCTGGATCACGAGGTGATCGCGGATCGGATCGAGGCCGGGACGCTCCTCGTGGCCGCGGCCGCGACGGGCGGCGACGTCGAGCTCGGCGGCGCTCGAGCCGAACACCTCGAGGCGCTCCTGCTCAAGCTGCGCGAGGCCGGGGTCTCCGTGGAGACCCACGGCGATCGCGTCCGCGTGCGCGGCGCGGGACGCCTTCGCGCGGTGGACGTGCGCACCGCGCCGTTCCCCGGCTTCGCGACCGACATGCAGGCGCAGACCATGGCGCTCCTCACCGTGGCCGACGGCAGCTCGGTGATCGAGGAGACCGTGTTCGAGAACCGCTTCATGCACGTGCTCGAGCTGCACCGCATGGGCGCGGACATCGCCGTCAGCGGGCGCACGGCGGTGGTCAAGGGCGTGCCGAGGCTCTCCGGCGCGCCGGTCATGGCCACCGACCTGCGGGCGAGCGCGTCGCTGGTGATCGCGGGCCTGGTGGCCGAGGGGACCACCACGGTGCAGCGCGTCTACCACCTCGACCGGGGCTACGAGCGGCTCGAGCGCAAGCTGCGCAGCCTGGGGGGGGACGTGCGACGGGTTGCCGGCGGGTGAGGGCTGGCGTTAGGATGTGAAATACTGGAGGCCCGCCGCGGCGGGCGACGGACCCCATGGACTGCCCGAAGTGTGCGGTGGAGTTTCAGCAGCACGACGATGATCAGGTTTCGTTGCAGCGTTGCGGCACGTGTGGCGGCATCTGGATCGACGTCGCGGATCTGAACCGCGTCTTGCTCCGCCACAACCTCTCCGGCCTCGAGAAGCTCGGCGGCAAGCCGAACATCGAAGAGATCGCCGGGCAGTGTCCCCAATGCCAGGTCGACCTCGTGGTGGTGGAGGGCGGCCCCAAGCACGCGCTGCGGTACGACACCTGCGAATCCTGCGGCGGCATCTGGCTGGAGCAGGGCCTCGAGAACGAGGAATCGACCGACGCGATGATCGAGGGCATCGTCAGCTTCTACAAGCGCTTCTCGTCGCAGGCCGCGTAGCCCGCGAGCCCGTGGCCGCCGCGCTCCTCGTCGCCTGGCTCTGCGGCGCCCACCCCGTGGCCGCGCCCGCGCTCGTGGGCCGGGCCGCCGTGGCCGGCCTCCCCGACATCGACGATCTGCCGGACGGGCCGCGCCCGCCGCCGCTCTCGCTCGAGGCGGCGCCCGCCAGCGCCAAGCAGATCTGGGAGATCGCCGGGCTCGTCTGGGCGGCGCTGGGCGTGATGATGGGCGGGCTGTGGGTCAGCAAGGGCCGCAGCTTCGGCCAGGGGCTGCTCGCCGGGCTGTTCATGGGCCCGGTGTTCTCCTTCTTCGTGTACCGGCGCCTCGAGCCCGCTTTCGAGCAGGCCGAGCGCCGCGACCTGGCCGGCCTCGGCGCCTCGAGCGTGTGCCCGTACTGCGCCGCGGTGCTGGAGGCGGGCGAGATGCTCTGCCCCTCGTGCGGCAAGCTCATGCCGGGTTAGCGGGATCGCTGCAGCAGGGCGCGGAGCTCGGCTCTCATGCTGGCGGCGTCGGGCCGCTCGAGGCGGCGGCCGTGCCCGGGAAGCACGCGCGCGAAGTCGTGCGCGAGCAGCCGCTCGATCGAGCGCAGCTGCGCGGCCCACGAGTACCAGCAGACGCTGCGCGAGGCCTCGAGGCCGTCGCCGGCGTCGCCGCCCCACAGGTGGTCGCCCGTGAAGAGCGTGCCGTTCCAGAGGAGCGCCTGCGAGCCGCGGGTGTGGCCGGGCACGGGGATGGCCAGGAGATCCTCGGCGAGCGGCACCGGCGCGTCCCCTTCGAGCTGGCGCTCGACCCCGCGCGTGCCGGCGGTCACGTCGGCCGCGTGCATCACCCGTTCGCAGCCGAAGCGGCGCCGCAGCCGCTCGTGGTCCGCGACGTCGTCGCGGTGGGTCAGGAAGAGGAGGCGCACGCCGCCCAGCGCTTCGAGGCGGCGCAGGAGCGGCTCGGCGGCGCGCGGCGAATCGACGAGCACGTTCCCGCCCGGGCGCCGGATCAGGTAGCTCGACGCCCCGAAGGATCGCTCCGAGGCGAAGCCGCAGAAGTACACGCCGCCGCCCAGCGGCTCGGGCAGCGCGTCGATCGCCCCCGACACGTCCGCCTTCGCGGCCCCGCCGATCGAAGCGGTCGGGCAGCTGACCAGGGCCACCGCGGCGCGCCGCCGCTCCCCGGGCTCGACCGGCTGACGCTCCACGATCGACTGGCCGTGCGCGCGACCGAACGTCCGCGGGGCCAGCTGGCGGCACAGGTCGCAGTCGATGCAGCTGTCGTCGACGAAGAGCGCCCCCGGGGCGTTGTCTTCGAGCCGGTGAGCGGCGCGTGCCATCGGAAGTCAAAGCATAACGTTGGCGCTGCAAAATGCAGCATTGCCCGGAGGCGGGACGATTGCTAGAAGGCGCTCGTCCAACCATCCAAGGAGGCACCATGAAGAGTCTAATGTTCGTCACCACGTTGTCGGGCGCCCTGCTCGTCGGCGCCACCGCGTTCGCCGCTCCGGGGCAGCACCCGAACCTCAAGGCCGCGGAGCGGTTGCTGCGGCAGGCGGACGAGCACATCAGCGCTGCGCAGCGGGCCAACGAGTTCGACATGGGCGGCCACGCCGCGCACGCCAAGGATCTGATTCGCCAGGCAATGCAGGAAGTCGCCCAGGCATCCGCCGCCACGAGGTAGGTCCGACGCGCGGGGGCCCGGCGGCGTCAGGGTGCATAGCCGCCGGCCCCGAGCGCGTTGAGGAGGGAGCGCTGGCCCCAGGGCCCTTCGGGCGGCGGGAGGACGGCCCGTCCCCGCGCGAGTTCCGCAGCGCGTCGCCCACGGGTCCATTTCGCCCGGAACCCCCACGCGCGAGGACTGTCTGAGCGCGGGGGCGGGCCGGCCTCC
>DATJNL010000265.1:0-2749 GCA_035508175.1 Myxococcales bacterium | reverse complement strand
CGGCACGATGAAAACAAAACGAACCGTGGAAGGCAGCATCATTCCGATGCTGCCGCCCGACACTCCGAACAAAATGTCTACCGAATTCGAACTAAAATTCATGCACCGGGGTAACGAACAACAGCCGGAACAGTTTGAAGGCTCGACGTCGCCCTTGTTCGAACAGATGATAGGCGGTGGGAAATTGGAAAAGCTCGGTGTTGAGGCGACGATGAAACTAGAACACCCAGAAGAACAAATGGAGATAAATACCACGTGCACATGCTGACCGGCGCCGTGCGCATCCGCGCAACTCGCTGAAGCGCGGGGTCGTCCACGGCTCAGCGGCCCCTGGGAGGCCGGGCAACCGCCGGCCTCTCGGCAGGGTCCCCTCGACCTCGGGTCCCCGGGTGCTCGACGCGACGTCGCTTGGCGCGGGCAGCCATCGCCCGGGCCTCTATGGTCGGATGTCGATCTAAGGGGTGACAACCGCGGGTTCGAGTCCCGTCGCTCCCGCCTTTGGCACCGAGCTTTCCCGACTGGGATTGTGCGGTGCTAACCCCCTGGAAGTAGGGCAGAAATGCGTCGTGGGGGCGCACGGCGACTATGCGTCCATCCTTGGCCCAGACCTGCGCGAACAGCGAGAGCAGGACCCGGCGCCGCTCGGCGGGCTCGGGCTCGAGCTCCCAGAGGCGCCCGAAGTCCTGGAGCAGTTGGCGGGCCCGCTCGATCTCGGGGTCGTGTGGCGGGCCCAGGCGCTGGAGCTCCTCCTCGATCGCTTGGCGGCGCATCACGTACTGCGCCTTGGTGAGATCGCCCATCAGGTAGAGGTCGCGCAGGCGCTCGAGCTGGGCGAGCAGCTCGCCACGCCGCTCGGGAGCCGGTCCGGCTTGCTGGCTCGCGTGGGCGCGGAGCGTTTCGAGCAGTAGCTCCAGGAGGCGTTCGTCGGGCTGGAAGCCGCGTAGCCAGTCGACCAGCTGCTCCTCGAGCGGGAGCGCCTTGACGATCGGCTCGCCGCAGGGGTCGCCGTGGCGCCGTGTGGAGCACATGTAGCGCCGGACTGGCGGCCGCGAGCCGTAGGTGCCGTGCATGCGCGCGCCACAGCGCTCGCAATAGAGCAGCTTCTTGAGCAGGTACTCCTCGGATGGGCGCCCGGGCTTCAGCACGCGGGTCCGCCAGGAGCGCACTTCTTGGACGCGGTCGAAGAGCTCGTCGCTGACGAGCGGTTCGTGAAGGCCTTGGATCGAGCGGCTCTTGTCGCGCAGCCCGCTGACGTAGCCGGCGTAGGCGGCGTTGCAGAGCATCTCGCGGACGGTGTCCTTGCCGAACGGCCGGTCGCGCGCGGTGCGGGCTCCCTTCGCGTTGAGCCACGCGGCGATTGTGCGGTCTGACTCCTGCCCGGTGGCGTAGCGCTCGAACATCTCCGCGACGAGTGGCGCGCGGTCGGGGTGTGGGGTTGCGAGCTTAGTCTCGGGGTTCCGGACGTAGCCCCAGGGGAGACTGCCGACGAGGTGGCCTTGGCGGGCCTTCTCCTTCAGGCCTGAGCGGGTCCAGAAGGACAGCGAGACCGAGTAGTACTCGTCGAACATCTCGTGGATTGACTCGGCCAGGAAGGCCGAGGGGTCGGTGTGGTCTTCGCCCATCGGCTGCGTGACAGAGATGACCCGGATCCCGAGGTTCTCGCGCAGAAGCTGCTTGTAGCGGCGCGACTCGACCTGGTTTCTCGCGAAGCGAGAGGTGTGGTACACGAGCACCACCTCGAAGCGGCGCTCGGCGGCGTCGGCCATGAGTCGCTGGAACTCTGGCCGTCCTGCGGACTTGCGCCAGCCGGAGTGGAAGTCGCAGTACTCGCCTATGAGCAGGAGCTCGTTCTCCTCGGCGAATCTCGAGATCGCCTGGCGCTGGGCGTCGGGGGAGAAGCCTTGGCCTTGCTCCTCGGTTGACTCCCGCACATAGGCCGCGGCGCGCTGAGGCTTAGCGGCCATCCGCGGGCTCCGCGGTTGTGAGCTCGTGGCCACGGCGGATCCACCAGTCGGCGAACCAGCGAGCGAAGGACTGGAGGTCGGGGCTGACGGTGGGCTCATCAAGAGTTCCTCCGGGGTCGAGACCGATGTCGGGCGGCGCCTGGCGCATCTTCCCGCGTGCTTGGGACTCGTTGGGCTCTGGCGATGATGATCTCCGTGCTCGCCGCCGGGAGCCTTGCCTGCATGGTCGCCGGACACGGTCGGCAGGCCCATCCCTGCCGACCTGAGTGCTCGACAGCCGAAGGCGAGGATGGGTCAGGGGAGCCGCGTCAGCGGGCGCCCGCAGGGCGAGCCCGAAGGGCCGACCTTGACCCAGCCGCTGCCGCAGGCTACCCGTGCTCATCGCAGATACCAGCCGCCGCCGCGGTTGACGAAGCGGTCGTGCTTGCCGCGGAACAGGTGCGCGGAGACCCGTCCGGAGGAGACACCGAGGCCCTCCGCGATCTCGCCCGCGCGGGCCCCGGGATGCTGGGCCAGGAACTGCGCCACTTCCGCCTGGGAGACCTGCTTGACCGCGGACTCGCCTGTCATCGCGGCTCGTGCTCGAACTAGTCGCTCGCGCTCTGCCAGCAGCTCTTTGTGGCTCTCGAGCTGTTGCTCCACCTGAGCCAGCCGGCGGTCGATCTCGCCGAGCACGCCACGTGACCCACCAGACGATTGCTTAGCCATCAGCTTCGAGGCTCCAGAACATCAACCGCGAAGCTACATGACGTAAGGCTTATTGTCAAATCACATCACCTAACCAA
>DATJNL010000264.1:0-7761 GCA_035508175.1 Myxococcales bacterium | reverse complement strand
AACTTCGACCTGCCGCACGTTCCGGAAGACTACGTGCACCGCATCGGCCGCACCGCGCGCGCCGAAAAGAGCGGGCGAGCTTCGACCTTCGCGTCGCCGGAGGAGCTCGAGTTGCTGCGCGGCATCGAGAAGCTGACGCGGCGCCCGGTGGCGCGGGCGGCGCTGCCGCACGCCTCGCCGATCTTCCAGGCTGCGCTCGCGAAGGGGCCGGAGCCGGCGCAGCCTCACGGCGCGCCCCGGCCTGGGCGGCGAGGTCCCTGGCGTCGGGGGCGGCACCACCGCGCTTGACAGGCCCGTTTGCCCCCGCGGACACTCGTCGAATGGAAAACGACGCCTTCTCTCCCTCCGCGCCGGCGCTGACGGCCCCGGGTAGCAGCGGCGCCGCCGTGCTCCTCGGAGGGGCCGCCTCCACCGGGGTCGCGCTCGTCGCGGTCTACCTGCTCGATCAGGTGGGCTGGAACGTGATGGGCTGGTACGGGGATTACGTCATCCCCATCGGCGCCTTGCTCGTGGGCCTCGTTGCGTCGAGCGGCTACGGCATCGCGTCGTGGGCCACGGGGACGAAGATCAGCGGCCGCCTCCTGTTCCTGGTCGTGGCGATGCTCACGGGCGGCTACTTCCTCGCGAAGTACCTCCAGTTCCGCATGCTCTTCCCTTCCGGCGCGCAGCTCGACGACGGCACCCCGCTCGGCTTCTGGAGCTACTTCGACCTCGTGACCCGCGCCATCGCGTTCGAGGACGAGACCAGCCACCAGCCCGGCACGGCGCTGGGGCTCTGGGGCTACGGCATCCGCGCCCTCGAGGTCGTGGGCTTCGTGGGCGGCGGCGTGGCCGTGCCCTGGGTGCTGCGCTCGAAGCCCTACTGCGAGGCCTGCCAGCGCTACAAGCGCACGCGGTCTCTGGGCACCCTCGCGGCCTCGGTGCCGGCGAAGCGGGTCTCCAAGAAGAAGGTCGAGGCCTTCGCGTCCTACGAGGCGAGCCAGGCCGCGAGCCTGGCGCAAGGACAGCAGGCGATGACGGCGATTCTCGGCGCGGGCAGCCGCGGCGAGGGCGCCGCGGTGCGGCAGCTGCTCTCGCAGCATGGCAGCAAGGTGGCAGGCAAGCTGCCAGCCCGCATCGAGATCGCGCTCGTCCATTGCAAGCGCTGCAAGCAGGGCGAGCTCCGCGGCACCATGGTCACTGGCCAGGGGCGCTACATCAAGCGGAAGCTGCTCTCGATGCAGGAACTCGCGCCGGCGGTGGTCGCCGAGCTGGCGCCCGCGTCGTGAGCCGCCGCCTCGCCGGGCTCCTGTTTCTCTGTGCGGGCGCGATCGGCGCCGCGCGATCGGTGGAGGGCGCCGCGCCGCGCTGGCTCGAGCTCACGGTGCGCCAGCCGATCACCGTCGCCACCCAGGAGTACCTCGCGTCGGGCCTCGAGGAGGCCAAGCACGGAGGCTTCGACGGCGTCCTGATCGAGCTCGACACCCCCGGCGGATCGCTCGACGCCACGCGCGCCATCGTCGAGGGCTTTCTGGCCAGCGACGTGCCGATCATCGTGTACGTGTCACCGGCCGGGGCGCGGGCCGGCTCGGCGGGCGTGTTCATCACGATGGCGGCGAACCTCGCGGCGATGGATCCCGCCTCGAACATCGGCGCGGCGCACCCCGTCTCCTCCAATGGCAAGGACGTCGAGGCCGAAGCCGGCAAGGAGATGGCGCGAAAGGTCGAGAACGACACGGCCGCGTTCGCGCGAAGCATCGCCAAGACACGCGGTCGCAACGTGGACTGGGCTGAGAAGGCCGTGCGCGACAGCGTGTCGGTCACCGCCGGCGAGGCGCTGAAGCTCCACGTGGTGGACCTGACCGCGAAGTCGGTCCCCGATCTCCTGGCCGACGCCGATGGGCGCACGGTCCAGACGGCCGCCGGGGCGCGGGTGCTGCACACCAAGGGCGCGACCCTCGAGCCCTTCTCCATGAGCATCCGGCAGCAGCTCCTCTCGCTCCTCGCCGATCCCAACCTCGCCGCGATCCTCATGCTGCTCGGCATGGCGGGCATCGGCCTCGAGTTCTACCACCCCGGCGCGATCTACCCGGGCGCCATCGGCGCGCTCCTCCTGCTGCTCGGCCTGCTCGCGACCGAGGTGATCCCCGTCAACCTGGGGGCGATCATCCTCCTCCTCGTCGGCGCGGGCCTCCTGATCACCGAGGCCTTCATCTCGTTCCACGGCGCGGCCGGGCTCCTGGGCGCCGTCTGTCTCCTGCTCGGCGCGCTGCTCTTCGTGAACAAGAGCTCGCCCGACTACCAGTTCGCGCCGGGAGCCTGGCAGATCTCCCCGGTGGTCGTCTGGCCCACGCCCATCGCCCTCGCGCTCATCATGTTCTTCGTGGCCGTGAAGGTGGCGCAAACGCGGCGCCGGCCATCCGTGGTCGGCGTTCCCGGGCTCATCGGCCAGCACGCCGAGGCGCTCACCGAGATCACCCCCACCTCCGGCGAGATCTTCCTGCACGGCGAGTACTGGCAGGCCCGCAGCGAGGAGCCGGTGCCCAAGGGGGCTTCCCTCCGGGTCATCTCGGTCGACGGGCTGGTGGCCCGGGTGGCCGTTGAAAAGAAGGCGACCGCGGGCTAGAAGGGGCGCCTCACCGGGAGGTGCCAAGTGGGTGGTCTCATCGTCATCGTTGCCGTGCTGCTGGTCATCGGCTGGTTCATCAGCGGCATCCGCATCGTCAACGAGTACCAGAACGGCGTGATTCTTCGCGTCGGCAAGTTCGCCGGCGTGAAGACCGGCGGCGTCAACTGGATCTTCCCGTGGATCGACAAGATGTTCATCGTCGACATGCGCGTCGCCGCCTCGGAGGTGCCGCCGCAGGACATCATCACGCGCGACAACGTCTCGGTGAAGGTGAGCGCCGTCATCTACATCCGGGTGCTCCAGGCCGACCGCGCCATCCTGCAGGTCAACAACTTCCTGTTCGCCACGAGCCAGTTCGCGCAGACCACCCTGCGCTCGGTGCTCGGGCAGGTGGAGCTCGACGACCTCCTGAGCCAGCGCGAGAAGATCAACCTGCAGCTCGCGCAGATCATCGACCGGCACACCGAGCCGTGGGGCATCAAGGTCGCCTCGGTGGAGGTGAAGCAGATCGACCTGCCGCAGGAAATGCAGCGAGCCATGGCGCGCCAGGCCGAAGCCGAGCGCGAGCGCCGCGCCAAGGTCATCGCCGCCGAAGGCGAGCACCAGGCCGCCGAGCGGCTGGGACAGGCGGCGGACGTGATCGCGCGGTCGCCGGGCGCGCTGCAGCTGCGCTACCTGCAGACGCTCGTGGAGCTGGCCACCGAGAAGACCTCGACGATCATGTTCCCGCTGCCCATCGACCTCGTGAAGCCCTTCCTCGAAGGGCCACGGCTACCGGTGTCCCTGCCAGCCCCGCACGCCCCACCGGCCCCCGCACCTCGCGCGGTCTGACCGGTGCGCAGCGACGATCCGTTGGCGGCCTCCGCCGACCCGTCGGCGTCAGCGCAGGCCCCACTGGTCACGGGTCCGGGGATGGCGCACGTCGCCGGGCCCGGCAAGCTCTACACGCCCGGCCAGGTCGCGGTCGCCGCCTTCTTCGGGCTGCCCCTGGCGGGAGGACTGGCCTTGGCCTCGAGCCTGCGGCGGCTCGATCGTCGCGCCGAGGCGGCGCGCGTGCTCTGGCTCTCCGGCGGCGCCACCGTTCTGTTGATCGTGCTCGGGATTCTCCTGCCGAGCGACGTCCATGCTTCGTTCGGGGACGTCCTCGGCGTCTGGTGGCTGCATCGCTGGGCCAAGGGCTCGATCGGCCCCGCGGTCGAGGCGCACAAGGCCGCCGGTGGCCGGGTCCGATCGACCTGGAGTGCGCTCGGTCTGGGGGTCGCCAGCCTCGCGGTCTTCTTCGGCGCAGCGGGTGGACTGGCCGTGGCCGGTCCGGTCGGGCTCCGCGAGAAGCTGAGGGACTGCGCCATCGACGGCGATCACGAGGTCTGCTTCGACGACGGCGCCGGCATCGAGGACGCGCGCGCCGTTCTGAAGACGCTCGTGGCGGCGGGCCTCGATCCCGGCGACGAGATGGACGTGAAGGTGCGCCGGAAAGCCGGCGGCATGGCGGTGGCCTTCGTCGTGCAGGACGGCAAATGGAAGGACGCCAAGGTGATCGCGGCCTTCGGCGAGATCGGCAAGGAGCTGCGCCGCCAGGTTTTCCCCTCCGGCGCCCTCGAGATCCTGCTGACCGACGACGGGGGCGCGACGCAGCAGGCGCTCCCGATCGAGTGAAGCTCCGGCTCAGCCGAAGACGCGCGCGAAGATCGCGTCGACGTGACGGAGTTGTTGCTGGAGATCGAAGCACGCCTCGATCTCAGCCTCGCCCAGGTGGTGGCGCAGCTCTTCGTCGCCGAGCAGGAGCTTCTTGAAATCGAGCCCTTCGTCGAGCGCGCGCAGCGCGTTGCGCTGGACCATCACGTAGGCGGTCTGCCGCGGCACCCCCTTGCGAGCGAGCGCGAGCAGAGCGCGTTGCGAGAAGACGAGGCCGCCCGTCGCCTCCAGGTTGTGCCGCATCCGCTCGGGGTAGACGCGGAGCTCGGCCACGAGGCGGCCGAAGCGGTGGAGCATGAAGTCGAGCAGGACCGTGGCGTCGGGCCCGATCACGCGCTCCACCGACGAGTGGGAGATGTCGCGCTCGTGCCAGAGCGCCACGTCCTCGAGGGCGCTGAGGGCGTAGCCGCGCAGCAGGCGGGCCAGGCCGGTGAGGTTCTCCGACAGGATCGGGTTGCGCTTGTGAGGCATCGCCGACGAGCCCTTCTGGCCCGCCGTGAACGGCTCCTCGGCCTCACGGACCTCGGTGCGCTGCAGGTGTCGGATCTCGACGGCGAACTTCTCGATCGACGCGCCCACGAGCGCGATGGCCGAGAAGAGCTCGGCGTGGCGATCGCGCTGGACGATCTGCGAGCTGGCGGGCGCCGGGTCCAGACCGAGCCGCGCGCAGACGCGCGCTTCGACCTGGGGCGGGACGTTCGCGAATGTCCCGACGGCACCCGAGATCTTGCCCACGCGCACCGTGGCGAGACCGCGTTCGAGCCGACTCCGCGCCCGACCCAGCTCGTCGTACCACAGGGCGAGCTTGAGGCCGAAGGTGATGGGCTCGGCGTGGATGCCGTGCGAGCGCCCGATCATCGGCGTGTGACGGTGCTCGAAGGCCCGTTTCTTCACGGCCGCGCGCGCCTGGTCGAGGCCCGCGAGCAGCAGGGTGCCCGCCGCGCCCAGCTGCAAGGCCAGCGAGGTGTCGAGGACGTCGGAGGACGTCATGCCGAGGTGCAGCCAGCGTGCGTCGGGCCCGATGCGCTCCTCGAGGAACGTGAGGAAGGCGATGACGTCGTGCTTGACGGTCTTCTCGATCTCCTCGATGCGGACGGCGTCGGCCGGTGAGATGCTGCCAGCGCGGGCCCGGCATGCCGCGGCGGCCTCCTTCGGCACGAGCCCTTCTTCGGCCATGGCGTCGCAGGCGGCGAGCTCGACGTCGAGCCAGCGGGCGTAACGGGCCTCCGCGCTCCACAGCGCGGTCATTTCCGGACGGGCGTAGCGGGAAATCATGGCGCCGAACTTACCGCAAGCCCGGCGTCGAGTCGCGGCGTACCGTCGGGATCAGCGAGCCTGCGTTGCCCCAAGAGCCTCGCGGAGCCGATTCACCTCGCGGGCCGGGCGCTGCGCCGGCGGCAGCGTGGCGGCCAGGTCGAGCGCCGCCCGCAGCGTGCGCGCCCGGGCTGCCGCATCGCCCAGCTTCGCGTAGATCTCCGAGCGGTCCCACAGGATGCGCAACCGCCGGGGGCCTTGCGCGCGCGAGAAGGCCCGTTCGGAAGCCGCGAGCGCCTCGGGGTAGCGGCCGAGCTCGCGGTAGGCGATGGCGAGCAGCGCCGGCGGCTCGAAGTCGTCCGGTGATTCGCGCTCGGATTGGAGAAGGGCGGGGAGGGCGAGGGCCGGCTGGCTGGCGTCGAGCGCGGCCTCGAGGCGGTGCGGGTCGAGTGCGGCGCGCGCCGAGGCGTCCGGGGCCGCGCGGGCGTCGCGTTCGAGGAAGGCGAGCCACTCGCGCGCGAGGCGCTTCACCTCCCCGGCCCGCCCGGCCTGCTGCGCGTCCATCACGAGCAGCTCGTACAGCCCCGACCGATCGTCGGCCAGCTGGGCGTCGTCGGCCAGCTCCGCGGTGGCGGTTGCCCGCGCGGCGTCGAGCGCCGCGCCTCTCCAGGGGGCGGCCTTGGGCGCTTCGAGCGCGCAGAGCAGGCCGGTGCCCAGCACGTCGGAACGGGAGTGGCCGCTCGGCAGCCTGGACGTGCGGGCGGTCTCGGCGCAGGCCTGCCACTCCCCGGCGTCCTCGAGCGCCAGCACGAGCGACTCCTCGATGCGGGTTCGATCCCGCCAGTCCGGCGGGGCCTTCCGGAGCAGCTCTGCGAAGGCCTTGGCGGCGTCGGCGGAGCGCCCCGACCCCTGCAGCCGGTCCGCGTCGGCGACGGCCGCTTGCAGCGGATCCGCTCCCGCCGGCCGGAAGGCCCGCTCGCCGTCGTCGAGCAGCTGCACGAGCTGGGTGTCGGTGACGCTGCCGAGCCAGCGCAGCAGCGGCCGCTCGGTCCTCGGATCGACGAGCAGCAGCGTGGGCCAGGAGTCGATGGGGAACTTCGCGAGGAAGGCGGCGCTCGACGGCCGCTCGGTGTCCACCTCCAGCCAGACGAACCGCCCGGCCTGCCTTCCGAGCGCCTCGTCCGTGAAGACGTAGGCGCGCAGGAAGCGGCAGGTGTGTCACCAGGGAGCCCAGGCCTCGATGAACAGCGGCACGTCGCGGGCGCGCGCCTGCGCGAGCGCCGCCGCGTAGTCGTCCTCGACGAAGGGCAGCGGCGCGCGGGGAGAGGAAGCGGCCAGGGCGAGAACGAGGGCCAGCACGGTGCGCGATTGTGACCCGAAATCGCACGCCTGGGAAGCGGGCGGTCCGCTAGAATGGCGGCATGGCCTCGCACCTGCGGCTGTACTTCGCCCGCCACGGCCAAACCGAGGGCGCGCGCGAAGGGCGCTTCTGCGGCGACATCGACGTGCCCCTCGAGCCGAGCGGCCACGCGATGGCCCAGGCGCTCGCGCGACACTACGCGACCACCGAGTGGCGGGCCATCTACGCGAGCCCGCGGCAGCGCGCGCGCGACACGGCGCAGCCGCTGGCGGACCGCGTGGGCCTGCCGTTGCAGATCGACGACGACCTGCGCGAGATCTCCTACGGGGCCTGGGAGGGGTTGCGCGAGGCCGAGGTCGCGGCCACGCAGCCGGCCGCGTTCCAGGCCTGGCAGGCCGACCCCGGTCACCGCGCGCCGCCCGGTGGGGAGACGGGGTTCGCCATCGCGGAACGCGCGCTGCGGGCGGTGGACGCCGTCCGGGCCCGCTTCCCGGAGGGCGGCAACGTGTGCGTGGTCTCGCACAAGGCGACGATCCGCGTGCTCGTGTGCGCGCTCTTCGGGATCCCCGTGACCGAGTTCCGCCGCAAGATCGCCGCGCCGCCGGGGACGGTGACGATCGTCGACTTCCGCGACGGCGGGCCGATGTTGCTCGCGCTCGCGGACGCCCGCCACCTGCCGCCCGAGCTGCAGCCGCCGCTGGACGGCTAGAAGCAGTTTCAAAACCCCCGGCCTACTGCGAAAGCCGATACTCTCGCTGCGCCGGGCAGCCTCGTCGCTCCGCTGCTCAACGTGCCTCAGAGGGCACGTTTCCGCTGCTCACTTCTCGGGTGCCCGGCTCGCTTC
>DATJNL010000263.1:0-5349 GCA_035508175.1 Myxococcales bacterium | reverse complement strand
GCGGATGGTGCCGGGACGCTCGGCGAGGCGGTAGCCGTGCATGGCGGCTCCGATGAGCAGCTCGGAGGCCTGGTACTGCGGCTGGCGCAGCGTGACGGTGCGCGCCACCTCGGCGGTCATGGCGCGGAGACCGAACGCCGGGTCGGTGACGTGGCGACCCGTGAGCGCGCTGATGACGGCGGCGTACACGTAGACGCCGAGCGTGCGCACCCGGTCGGGCGAGCCGTTCTCGCCCAGGCGGCGCGAGCCGGAGACGAAGTCGGCCTCGCCGGCCAGGAGCGGCGCCAGCACGGCCGGGATCTCCTCCGGCAGGTACTGGCCGTCCGCGTCGATGGTGACGAGGTAGGCCGCCCCGTGGGCGACGGCGATGCGGTAGCCGAGCCGCAGGGCGGCGCCCTGGCCGCGCGGGCCAGAGCCGCCGGTGCCCGTGGCGTAGGCGCCATGGTCCACGGCGATGCGCGCGGCGCCGTCGTCGGGCCCGTCGACGACCACGAGCGTGCGGACGGCGTGGCCGGCGATCTCCTTCGGGATTCGCTCGAGCGTGCCCGCGATGCTGCCCGCCTCGCGGTACGAAGGGATGACGACCGCGATGGGGCCGAGCTGAAGCGAGGGATGGGCCTTGCGGAAGTCTTCGATCGCCGCCGTCTCGAGGGGATCGCTGTCCGCCAGCAGCGTCATCCCGCGGCGGTGGACGACTGGAGCTGCGGCCGCAGCGCCTGCCACGTGGGCGGCAGCCCGCTCGCGAGGTCGTGCTGTGGCTGGTAGCCGAGGCTGCGCGCGAGCGCGAGGTCGACCTTCACCGCGCGCATCTCGCCCGGGACGGCGGGGCTCTTCTCGACGGGGATGGAGAGGCCCGTGGCCTGGCAGGCGAGCCGGTGGACCTCGTGGACGTCGACCGATTTGCCGCTGCCGATCACGAGCGGCCCCACGTGCTTGCGATCCCAGGCCAGCAGGAAGCCGGCCACGGCGTCGTCGACGTAGACGTAGTCGCGGATCTGCTGGCCGTCGCCGTAGATCTTGACCGGCGGGCCGCCGACCGCAGCGCGGAAGAGGCGGATGACGAGGCTGTCCTTCTCGGTCATCCCGGGGCCGTACACGTTGGTGAGACGGACGGCGGCGGCCGCGATCCCGTAGGAGTCGGCGTAGGCCGACAGGAGCATCTCGTCGGCGGCCTTGGTCGCGCCGTAGGGCGTGAGCGGGCGGAGGACGGAGCCCTCGCTGAGCAGCGGGGCCGTGGAGTTGCCCACGACGGCGTTCGTGGAAGCGAGCACGAAAGCGGGCACGCTCGCCTGCCGGCAGGCCTCGAGCAGCAGCTGCGTGGCGGCGACGTTCGTCTCGTACACGCCCTGGGGGTCGGCCTTGGACTGGACGACGGAGGTGCGGGCGGCCAGGTGGAAGACGACGTCGGGCCGCGGATCGACGAGGGCGCGGGCGACCGCCGGGTCCGTGAGCTCGCCGAGCCGCACCTCGACGCCGGGATCGCGCGAGGGCTGCCGGTCGACGCCCAGGACGGCGACGCCGCGGCGCACGAGCGCGGCGGCCAGCCTGCGCCCGATGAAGCCCGACGCGCCGGTGACGACGGCGCGCACTCAGCCCGCCCGGGCGGCGCGGCGGACGGCCTTGCGGGGCACGCGCGGCGCCTGGCGCGCACCGCTGCGGAGCCGCCAGTTCACCTTCGGCAGCATCACCGAGGGGTCGATGCGGTCCTCGTGCTTCTCGACGAGCGCCGCCATGCCGCGGATGACGCCGGCATCCAGGAGGTGCGGCTGCAACCCCAGGTCGATCAGCTTCGTGTGGACCGCGTTGTAGTAGTGCTCTTCCTTCTCCACGCGGGGGTCGGGGAGGTGCTCGACCTTCGGCTGCCGCTCGGGCAGCGCGTCCGCGACCCGCAGCGCGATGTCGTTGACCGAGAGCTGCTCGGTGAACTGGTTGAACACGCGGAACTCGCCGGCCTTCGGCGGGTTCTTCAGCGTGAGCTCGATGCAGGCCATCGTGTCGATGATGTTGATGAAGCCGCGGGTCTGGCCGCCCTTGCCGTAGACGGTCATGGGGAGGCCGCCCACGGCCTGCACCACGAAGCGGTTCAGCACGGTGCCGAAGACCTCGTCGAAGTCGAAGCGGGTCGCGAGGTCGGGGTGCCGCGTCGTCTCCGGAGTGGCCTGGCCGTACACGACGCCCTGGTTCAGGTCGGTCGCCCGCAGGTTCCAGATGCGGCAGGCGAACTCGATGTTGTGGGAGTCGTGGACCTTGGACAGGTGGTAGAACGAGCCTGGCTGCTTGGGGTAGGGCAGGCGGTCCGTGCGGCCCTTGTGGGTGATCTCGAGGAAGCCCTCCTCGATGTCGATGTTCGGCGTCCCGTATTCGCCCATCGTCCCGAGCTTGACCAGGTGGATCGAGGGATCCGTCTCGCCGATGGCGTAGAGCACGCGCAGGTTGCCGACGACGTTGTTCTCCTGCGTGTAGACGGCGTGCGCCTCGTCGATCATCGAGTAGGGCGCGGCCCGCTGCTCGGCGAAGTGGACGACGGCCTCGGGGCGGAACTTGGCGAAGGCCTCCCGCAGGAAGTCGGGCTCGATGAGGTCGCCCTCGAAGCACTCGATCGACTTGCCGGTGAGCGTCTTCCAGCGGGCGATGCGCTTCGGCAGCGTCTGGATCGGGACCAGGCTGTGCGTCCCGAGCTCC
Source organism: Myxococcales bacterium (assembly GCA_035508175.1). Lineage (GTDB taxonomy): Bacteria > Myxococcota > Myxococcia > Myxococcales > JAKAPL01 > DATJNL01. The sequence goes on along the minus strand of DATJNL010000263.1, from coordinate 2,667 downwards.
TTGTCGTAGCCGCGGCGGGCCAGGTTGTCGAGCACGCCGACGTCGTGGCCGCGCTCCGAGAGGTGGAGGGCCATGGGCCAGCCCAGGTAACCATCGCCGCCGAGAACCAAGACTCGCATGCAGTACCCCTTCGGTGAGCCGCAGAATCTGCAATGTCTACCCGTCGCTTGTAAAGGCATTGTGACCGATTCGACCGATTCGATTGCCAAAGAAAGATCGAAACAATTGGGTACCCCGGGCGTCTCCCGCGATCGTGCCCGCGAGGATGATCGCCCCGATGCCGCTCATGGTATGAAGGCGCTCCCGATGCCTTTGTCCCAGTCCTTCCAGAGAGTTCAGGCACGCCTGGGCTTCCTCGGCGCGTGGTTCCCGCTCCTTCTGCTGGCCTTCGCGCTCGCGCTGTTCCTGCCGGATCTGGGTCACCCGTCGATCCAGCGGGCCGACGAGGCCTGCCACCAGCCGGCGACTCGCGGCGTCTACGACACGGGGGTGCCGCGGATCTACGAGCATCCGATAGTGCCGAACCTGCCGGGCGAGGAGCCGCTCACGGTCTACTGGGACGCGGGCGTGTTCCTGCACAAACCGCCGCTGTCGTTCTGGCTGGGCGGCCTCTTCATGCTGCTCTTCGGCGTCACCCCGATGGCGCTGCGCTTCGTGTCGCTCCTCACGGCCTACGCGGCGTCGGTCGGAATCTACTACCTGGGGCGCCGGGTGATCGGTGCCTGGCTGGCGGCCGGGCTCGCGGTCGCTTTTCTGTGCCTCCCCTTCGGCTTCGCGATGGTGCAGGGCTACCAGTGGTCGGACGTCACCGACGTGAGCCTGCTCGGCTTCCTCACGCTCTCCATGTGGGCGCTGCTGGTCGCGCTCGAGCGCGACGACGCCTGGATCGCCGCTGGCGCGGGGGCGCTCTGCGGCTGCGCCTATCTGTGCAAGAGCGCGCTCGCGCTGACGCCGCTCGGCGTCGTCGTCGCCCTGGCGGTGCTGGGATCCCGCGGGCTCGCGCCGCGCGTGCGGCTGCGTCTGGTGCTGGCGTTCGCGGGTGCGGCGGTGCTCGTGGCGGCGCCGTGGAACCTGTATTCCGCGCTCCGCTGGCCGGACGTCTACAAGTTCGAGGCGCGCTACACGATGGCGTTCCTCTCGGACACGAGCCGGCTCTGGGCGCGGCCGCAGCTCGACGGCGTCTTCAACGACGTGAACGCCGCGGAGCTGGGGCCCTGGCCGGTCTCGCTCTTTCTGCTCGCCGGCCTCTGGCTCGTGTGGGCGGCCTGGAAGCGGCGGACACTCGTTCTCTGGCTCCTCGCGCTCTGGCTGTGGGGCGAGTGGGTCCCCCTGTCGATCGCGGTGGTGAAGGTGCCGGCGCATGCGTGGGGCGCGGTCCCGGCCGCGCTCCTCGCGGTGGGTCTGCTCCTCGCGGACTCGTTCGAGCGCCCGTGGCTCGCCTGCGTCGCCCTCGGCGCGTTCGCGACCCACGTGGCCCTGAGGCTGGCGCCGTGGCTCTCGCAGGTGAGGCGCGTTCTGCCCGCGGGCCTCCAGGCCGCCAAGCGGCCGGGCCTCGCCGAAGGCCTGGTGCTCGCGGGGCTCGCGGGCGCGCTCGGGTACGCGGCGACGAAGCGTCTGTGGGGCGACCGGCGGGTGGGACGCCTGCTGGGTGCGGCCGCCGTCGTCTGCGCGGCGTGGGTCGGCTTCGTGCAGTCGGCGCAGGCGATTCACGCGAGCTGGAAGGACTACGGCGACGCGGCCGTGGACTCCTACGGCGACGACATCGGGAAGCCGCTCGACGCCCTGCTGCCCAAGAACTCCGTGCTGTTCCTCACGTCGCGCGACCCCAAGTGCTGCTTCGGGCGGCAGAGCCTCATGTTCTACAGCGGGCGCATGACCTACCCGGCGCGGGAGGACCTCGTGGACATCGCGCGCGAGAAGGGCTTCCACCCCTACCTCGTGAGCGGCATCGCGCAGCCGTACGCCCGGGTCGCGGGGGTTCCCGCGAGCTCGTGGCTGCAGGCCTACGACCTCGACGCGCCCCTGGTCGCGCCCGCCGACCTTCCACCGGACCTGACCCGCATCGACGTGCCCGTCGAGGGTTACGGGGACATGCACGTGCTGGGGGTGGCCGTCCACCGCGGCGACTCCGAGCGCGATCGCTACGTCTTCTACGTGCGCACCGACCGCCTGCGGACCATCGACGTCACCTTCGACCTGGACGACGGCACGTTCGAAGCGGCCACGCTGCGGGCCATTCGCCAGCTCGACTGGAACCCGCGCCGGCCCCAGCGGTGGCCGCCGCCCTACACGTTCGACTTCGTGTCGGGGACCGAGGTGGCCGCGCCGGCAGAGCTGGATCCGGAGTGGATCACCAACCCCTCGTCCAGCAGCTGGTTCACGGTCTCGGTCCCGGGTCCGCTGCGGGGCAAGCTGCGAGGGATCAAGCTGCTCGGCGCCGACCTGCCGCTGCCCTGACGCCCGGAGCCGCCGAGCGCTGCGGCAGCGCGGCGAGAGTGAATGGCCAGTGGCCTGGGATTGAGAGGTCGTTGACCGGTACCCAAAGCCGCTCTAGAACCAGGGGTGCCAAGCAAGAGGAGGAGGGGAGTGGGCCATGCCTTTGCCCTTCTCGTATTCCGGAACGATAAGTGTGAAGGGCGTGACGGCAGCGCAGGCGTTGGGCCGTTT
>DATJNL010000262.1:0-9169 GCA_035508175.1 Myxococcales bacterium | reverse complement strand
CGCCGAACGTTGCGGACCTTGAAGTCGTAGTCGTGCTCGTCCGTCTTGGGGCGCAGCTTCACCTCTTTGACCTGGACGATGAACTGCTTCTTCCGCGCCTGCGCCGCCCGCTTCTTCTCGTCGTACTTGAACTTCCCGTAGTCCATGATCTTGCACACCGGCGGTTTGGCGGTGGGCGAGATCTCGACGAGGTCCAGGCCCGCTTCCTGTGAGGCGGCCAGGGCGGCTTCGATGGTGAGAATGCCGAGTTGCTCTCCCTGGGCGCCGATCACGCGGACTTCGCGGGCGCGGATGCGGCGGTTCGTTCTGGCGTCCCTGATGGTCTTCTACCTCCGATGAAGGGTTGTCACGGCCAGGCTGCCGGCCGCCCCCGGACGACGGGGTGCGTTAGGATAGAGATCCGCGGCAGAAAGTCAACGCCCTGGTCCGCCGGCGGCGAGCTGGGCACGGCGCCGGCGATCAGGCCCCGGGGAGGGCGAAGCTCGTGGGAGCGCGCAGCCGTCCATCGACCAGGTCACCGTTGTAGGCGTTCGCGGCATCGAGCGCTTTCTGGTTCCCGGAGAGCGTGTAGGGAGCGCCGACGACGATCAGGATGGCGCCGACGAGGACACCGACCGAGCCGGCGATCAGCGTCCCTTCCAGCACGCCGTCCGACGAGGACCCGGACGAGGGCGCCAGCGCCGAAACCGCCACCCCTTCCGCGAGCGCCGAGAGAACGATGACTCCGAGGCCCGACCAGGTGAAGGCAGCGCCCGTCACCAGGTCGCCGTGGGCTTCCCGGGCCAAGGCGACGGCACGATCGGAGCCGGCGACCGCCAGGTCGAGCCCCGTCACGTAGCGGCTGTTGACGACCGTGACGCCCCCACGGTCGAACGTGAACGTGCCCCAGGCGGAGGGCCCGCGGATCTCGATGAGGCGCATCGAGAGGGGAAGGCGCGCGGGCTCCATCCCGAGCGTGGGCGGCTCCAGGACCAGCGGCGGTGGCGGCGGGTAGGTGGGGCCCGGCGCGGCCGCCTGCGGGGTGGGAACCTGCGCCTGCGCCCGAACGGACGTGGAACCGACGGCAACCGCAGCCATGAGCAGCAGCCAGCGCACGGTGGACCTCCTCTCCCGACGTTGCATCGACGGACGAGTCGCTGCGTGATTCAACCGAACGGCAGCGGACTACGGCGCACCGAAGGGCGGCTTGCCCTCGTGCTGCAGGAGCTCGACCAGCTTCGCCAGCGGCATCTGGCCCAGGTCGCCCTTGCCGTGCTGGCGCGGCGCGACCGCGCGGGCGGCCTGCTCCTTCTCGCCGATCACCAGAATGTAGGGGATCTTGGCGAGCTCGGCCTCGCGGATCTTGGCGCCCAGCTTGTCCGCGCTCGCGTCGACCTCGACCCGGATCCCCTTGGCCGCGAGCTCGGCGGCCACCTCGCGGCCGTAATCGAGGAAGCGGTCGGCCACGGTGACCACGCGCGCCTGCACGGGCGCGAGCCAGGCGGGGAAGGCGCCGGCGTAGTGCTCGATGAGGATCGCGATGAAGCGCTCGAACGAGCCGTAGATGGCCCGGTGGATCACCACCGGCACGTGCTCGGCGTTGTCCTCGCCCACGTACGAGAGCTCGAAGCGCCGCGGCATCACGAAGTCGAGCTGGAAGGTGGCGCACTGCCACTTGCGACCGAGCGAGTCGTGCACGTCGAAGTCGATCTTCGGTCCGTAGAACGCGCCCTCCCCCGGAGCGGTCGTGAACGGCAGCCCCTGGGCCTTCAGCGCGGCCGCGAGCGCGGCCTCGGCGCGATCCCACAGCGCGACCTCGCCGCCGAACTTCTCGGGGCGGGTCGAGAGCTTGGCCGTGTAGCCGAGGCCGAAGGCCTTGTAGACGCGGTCGAGGAGCGCGAACAGCTTCGCCGCCTCCTCGCCGATCTGGGACTCCTCGAGGTAGGTGTGCCCGTCGTCCTGCTGGAACTGGCGCACGCGCGTGAGGCCGCCGAGCGTGCCCGAGGCCTCGTTGCGGTGCAGCACGTCCTGGCTGTGCAGCCGCATGGGCAGCTCGCGGTAGCTGCGGCGGCGCGAGCCGAAGATGAGCATGTGGCTGGGGCAGTTCATCGGCTTGAGCGAGAACGTCTGCTCCTCGCTCTGGAAGGTGAACATGTTCTCCTGGTAGTGCTCCCAGTGGCCGGAGCGCTCCCAGAGCGCCTTGTTGTAGATGAGCGGCGTCTTCACCTCGACGTAGCCCTCGGAGAGCAACAGCCGCCGCATGCAGTCGGAGAGCGTCTGGTAGAGCACCGTGCCCTTCGGCAGCCAGAACGCCGCGCCGGGCGCCCACGGGTGCGTCATGAAGAGCTCGAGCTCCTTGCCGAGCTTGCGGTGGTCGCGCTTCTTGGCCTCCTCGAGGCGCGCGAGGTGCGCGTCGAGCGCCTTCTTGTCGAAGAAGGCGGTCCCGTAGATGCGCTGCAGCATGGGGTTGCGCGAGTCGCCGCGCCAGTAGGCGCCGGCGACGCTGGTCAGCTTCACCACCCCGATGCGCCCGGTGGAGGGGCCGTGGGGGCCGAGGCAGAAGTCGACCCAGTCGCCGTGGCGGTACAGGGTGAGCGTCTTCGCCCCCTTGGCGACGATGTCCTCGATGATCTCGACCTTGTACTTCTCGCCCTTGCCCTCGAAGAGCTGCACCGCGGCGGCGGGCGACACTTCCTCCCGGACGAACGGGTGGTCGGCGGCGATCTCCGCGTTCGCGGCGACCTCGATCTTCTCGAGGTCCTCCGGCGTGAACGGCTGGTCGCGCGCGAAGTCGTAGTAGAAGCCGTCCTCGATGGTGGGGCCGATGGTGACCTGCGTGCCCGGGAAGAGCCGCTGCACCACGCTCGCCACCACGTGCGCTGCGTCGTGCCGCGCCACCTCGAGCGCCTCGGGGCTCTTCGTGGTGACGACCTCGAGCTTCGCGTCCTTCTCGAGCGGCCGCGAGAGGTCGACGAGCTCGCCGTCGATCTTGGCGACGAGCGCCGCCTTGGCGAGCCCCTTGCCGATGGCGCTCGCCACGAAGTCGGCGATGCGGGTGCCGCGGTCCGCCTGCTTCTGCGTACCGTCGGGCAGCGTGACGGTGACCTGTTCCATGGGCCCGCGTTTCTAACAGCCGCGCCGCCGAGCGGCAAGCACGGGGCGCCTGCGCCACAGGGCCACGGCCAGGAGCCAGAGCGCCGTCACGACCGGCGAGCCCGTGCCGGCCGAGCAACCGCAGCCTGCTGCCGGGGCCGGTTTGGGACCGGGACCCACGGACGCGCCGCCCGTGGTGGAGGCCGCGCTCGCGCCCGACGACCCGGCCGCACCGGTGCCGCTTGCGCCCGTTCCCGAGCCCCCGGTGGTCACGTGGCCCCCGCTGGCCTGCCCGCCGGTGCTGCCGCCGGACGACTCCTGCCCGCCGCTCGTGACGCCCCCCGACGCGCTCCCGCCGAGCGTGCCGCCGGTGCTCCCGCCGGACGTGCCCGAGCCGGAGCTCCCGCCCTGGCCCCCCGTCACCGTCCCGCCGCTGGAGCCGGCGCCCCCGCTGGAGCCGCCGCTCGTGGCGGAGGGAACGACGGTCACGGCGATGTCCATCCAGCTCCACTGGCCTGCGCTGTCGTTCGCGTACACGTAAACCGCGTAGAGCCCGGGGGTGTCCGCGCTCGTGTCCCAGGCGCAGACCCAGGGCGGCGCCGAGAGGGTGCAGTTCGGCGTGGCGGGGTCGTCGGCCCAGAAGTCGACCTCCGAGAGGGTGAGGCCGGGCGGCGTGGTGATGGCCGCCGAGATCGTCACGGTGCCGCTGACGGTGGCGTTCGGTGCCGGGGAGAGGATCTCCACCTGCGGCGGCGTGAGCGGTGGGCTGCCGGCGTCCTCGGGCAGGTCGCGGGTCGCGCCGTTCCAGAGGACGGCGTCCGGCGCGAGGTAGGGCGTCGAGCCGCCGACGGCGGTCTGATCGTCCACCAGGGCCGACTCCTGGTCGTTCCCGGCGACGCCCACGAAGCCCGTCGTGTCGTACGACCAGGCGGTGCCGGCCGGCGCCCACTGTCCCAGGTCCGCCACGTCCATGGTCACCGGCATGCCGACGAGCGGCGGGTCGAAGGCCGCGGTGATGCCGTCGCCCTCCTCGCAGACGGTCTGCACCGCGTAGGGCTGGTGGGAGGCCGCCGCGCCCATGTCCCACGCGCCGAACACCGTCCCGTCGACGGAGTAGGTCCAGGTCGTTCCCGCGTCGAGGGTCATGGCGAAGGCGTGCAGGCCGGTCGTCGCCCAGCTGGTCTCGCCGTCCACGAGCAGCGCCCCGGCGTCGGTGTTCCACACCTGGTAGAACGTCGTGAAGTTCGAGTACGGCGGACCGCAGGCCGAGAAGCCCACCTGGCCCCAGTACTGGTTGTCGAGGAGGTCGGAGATCCAGCAGTCGAAGCAGCCGCCGTCGGGAGGGTAGTTCACCACCTGCATCGCGGTCGCGACGCCGTCGTTCGGGATCGCCGAGCTGTCGGTGGAGGTCGATCCCGTCCACCAGAAGCACTCCCCGTCGTCGGAGGTGCAGAAGCCGGCGTCCGCGGCGTCCGCGGCGTGCTCGACGCGCTCGACGAACGCCCTGCGGTCGGCCCGCCGCGGGTTGTCGTGCGGCCGGTGGTGCAGCGGCGGGCCCGCCGCGAGCAGCAGCGGGACGAACGGTGCGAGGGTCATGGTGGCTCCCGGGCAGGAAGCCTACCATGACCCCCACGTCTCTCAGGACCCGATCGGGATCATCTTCGCCTTCGCGCCCTCGCGCTTGGGCACGTGGATCTCCAGCACGCCGTTCTTCATCTCGGCCTTCACCTTGTCGCGGTCGATGGTCGAGGGGAGCGAGAACGCGCGGTAGAACGTGCCGCTGAAGCTCTCCAGCCGCTGGTAGTTCTCCTTCTTCTCGGACCGGTTGAGCGTCTTCTCGCCGCGCAAGGCCAGGGTCGAGTCCTCCACCTGCACCTGGATGTCCTTCTGCGACATGCCGGGGGCCTCGACGCGGAAGAGCACCTCCTCCTGGTCCTCGTAGACGTCCACCGTCGGCCACTCGCCGGTGGCGTACGCGAGCGGCTCGCGCTCGGCGAAGAAGCGGCTCGGGCTTCCCATGAGCGGCCCGAAGCTCCGCTCCATCTGGCGGGTGAACGCCCGCAGCTCCGACATCGGATCCCAACGCGTGATCGCCATCTTTCGTCTCCTCGTACGCAAAGTGCCGGCTCGAGCGCCGGCGCGACGGGAAGCTGCGTCGCCTTGCCCCCCACGGCAAGGCTCCGGCCCCGTGCGCAACGTCATTCGGTGCGCGCCGCCCTGCTCCTGCTGTCGCTCGCGACGGGGCAGACGCCCACGAAGTGGGAGCAGCTCTTCTTCCCCTTCCCCATCGTGGGCGCGCCGCCGCAGCTCGAGCAGCAGGTCCAGATCTTCGATTCCTTCTTCGAGGGGACGCAGGGCCTGGGCGACGAGCCGCAGGCGGAGCTCGCGGTGATCGCGGCGCCCCATCTGGGGCTGGTACTGACGGTTCCCTTCCAGGTGGGCTGGCAAGGGCAGCCAACCGGCTTCCAGGATCTGAGTCTGCTCGTGCAGTGGCTGGCCGCGGGATCCCTGAAGCTCGACGACATGGTCTCCGCGGGCGTGGAGTCGACCTTCCCGGCCGGCGCGCCAGGGCTCACGATGGGCGACTTCTACGAGGGGCTCTTCGTCTATGGCGCGCAGCGCTTCTTTCACCGCCTCATCTTCGAGGGTAACGTCACCGGCCTGTTGCCGGTCGTGCACGGTTCTTCGGCGCGGCAGGTCGACGCGGCCGCGCTCGTCTCGGTGCTGGTCACGCCGCTCCGCGCGGCCTTCCCGGTCTACCTGCAGGTCGAGGCGGACAGCTTCACCTACCTCGACGGCACGACCGCCCTGCCCCCGCTCGCCACGGCGGCGCCGTACGAGGTCCTGGACGTGGCCCCGGAGCTCTTCCTGGGCCCGTTCCCGACCTTCGTCAGCGACGGCACCCGGCTCGCGGCCGGCGTCTCGTTCAACGTGCTGGGCGACGCGACCCACCTGCACACGTACACGCTCACCGCGGCCTTCGACATCCCGAATCCCTACGGCTACTGAGGCTCAGCCACCCACGGAGAAGCCGCGGAGGAAGCGAGCCTCGAGGAAGACCTTCCCCGAGAAGACGACGTCGTGGCCATACGCCACGGCGTAGTCGTCCGGCACGCCGCTGGCGGTGCCCGAGACCCCGGCCGAAAAGTCGAAGCCCCAGACCGAGACGACGACCCGCGTGTAGCCGAGCGTCAGGGCGCCCACCCACTGGCCCACGTCCGGCTGGGGAGCGCCGGCCACCTCGAGCTCCGCGGGCGTGCGCTGCAAGACCTCCAGGCGCCCCCAGATCTGGTCGGCCCGGTCGTCGGAGAGGAGCGCCTCGCCGATGAAGGAATCGAGAAACGTGGCGTGGTCGTAGCCGATCATGCCGCCCCACGCGGCGAAGACGTGCAGCCGCCAGCTCCCGAGCACGTCGGCCTGCCCGTAGGCCGAGGCCGAAAGCCGCCAGTCGTGCGGGACGGTGGGATCGCCCTCGGGATCGTTCACGTAGGCCCCGGAGGCCGAGAGCGTGAGGTGAGGGCCGAGGATCTGCGAGAGGCGCAGCGCCGCCGAATCCGGCGCGCCCAGCGGCAGGTCGACCTGCGTGGGCTGCGGCTCGAGGCCATGGAACGTCGACGCCTCGACGATCGTGTGGCCCAGGTACAGGCCGGCGCCGAGCGCGGTGCTCGTGATGTGGCCCACGTCCTGGCCGATGTGGTGGCCGAGGGGCGCGTCGGGGTTCACGGTGCCCGTGGGGCGGTGCATGAAGGCGATCGGGCCGTCGGTGCTCTCGCCCCTGGGGGCGAAGAAGACCCGCAGGATCCCGCCCGCGCCGAGCGCCACGACGTCGGTGAGCGTGAGGCCCATGATGGGCGACGAGTGGGGGTGCTGGGCGTCCAGGAAGGGCTGGCCGTCGCTCTGGTCCTCGCCGATCTGCAGCAGCTCGGGGTAGCCGTTCGACGGCGTGGTCCAGAGCTCCGCGGTGAGCATGGCGTCGAGCTCGAGGCGGTTCCAGCGGGCCAGGTCGACGCCCACGTCCCCCATGAGCCAGTTGGGCGACGACAGCGCGAGCCGGCCGCGCGGCCCCTCCTCGTCGATGCCGGCGAGGAAGGCGTTGCCCATCACCATGCCGGAGAAGCGCCCGGGGCGGGCGGGCCGCGGCTCGCACATCGACATACCGAGCTCGTAGTAGCCGTCCGCGGCGCAGCCGTCGGGCGACGTCATGAGATCCCAGAGCCGGGCGTTCGCGGGCGGCGGCGCCGAGGGGGCCGGCGCGGAGCCGGGCATGCACATGTCCATCGACGTGTCCCAGTACTCGCCGGGCCGGCACGTCTGGGCCAGCGCGAGCGCGGCGAGCCAGGGAAGCACCGGGCCCAGCGTGCCACGCCGCGAATGCCGGCGCCAGAACGCCATCAGGTTGACCGAGGCGCGGCGCTCGGCATAGAGGAAAGCGATGCCCGAGAACCGCCACCGCGAGCTGCTCCGCCCTTACGGCGACCGCCGCGATGATGGGGTCGTCCAGCTCTCGTTCGCGCTGCCCGTGCCGCCGTCCGAGAAGGCGAAGGAGGCCGCGATCCAGCTGGTGCGCAAGCTCGGCTTCCAGCAGGCGCTCGTGGCCACCATGGAGGCCGCGAGCGACGACTTCAGCTTCTTCGTGGTGTACGGCCGCACTCACGCCGCGGTGGACTTCGCGGCCATCGACGTGCCCGAGGTGGTGCTCAAGAAGCTCTCGTTCGACGAGGTGAACCGGCAGATCCACGAGAAGATCGGCCGGCGCATCGTGGTCGTCGGCGCCTGCACCGGCTCCGACACGCACGCCGTCGGCATCGACGCCATCATGAACATGAAGGGCTACGCCGGCGATTACGGCCTCGAGCGCTACCCGGGCTTCGAGGCGCACAACCTGGGCAGCCAGGTCGAGAACGACGTGCTCATCCAGAAGGCCAAGGACTGGCACGCGGACGCGATCCTCGTGTCACAGGTGGTGACGCAGCGCGACCTGCACAAGGACAACGCCCGGCAGTTCATCGACGCCTGCAAGGCGGCCGGCGTGTACGGCAAGATGCTGCTGTTGCTCGGCGGGCCGCGCATCGACCACAAGCTGGCCCTCGAGCTCGGCTTCGACGCGGGCTTCGGCCCGGGCACGAAGCCGTCCGACGTGGCGAACTACCTGCTCGCGCGCATGACCCAGCAAGCAGCTGGGGCCGGCCCCGCGGGCGACCGGGCGGAGCCCGCAGGCCGGAGCCACCCGTGAGGAGGGCCGCGTGAAGGCTACCCTGCGTCTGCGGATGTCGGAGCACGACGCCCACTACGGCGGCGGCCTCGTCGATGGCGCGCGCGTGCTGGGCCTCTTCGGCGACGTGGCCACCGAGCTGCTCATCCGGGCCGACGGCGACGAGGGGCTCTTCCGCGCCTACGAGAACATCGAGTTCCTGGCGCCGGTGTACGCGGGCGACTTCCTCGAGGTGGAGGGCGAGCTCATCTCCGAGGGCAAGACCTCGCGCCGCATGCGTTTTTCGGCCCGCAAGGTCATCCGGGCGCTGGGTCCCCCGGCGCCGCCGTCGGCGTGCGAGGTCCTGGCCGAGCCCCTCGAGGTCTGCCGCGCCATGGGCAGCTGCGTGGTGCCGAAGGCGCTGCAGCGGCTTCGCAAGTAGGCGACCTTCCTGGCGGTTTCGGGCGCCGATCGATCGATTGGAATTGACTCACCGACGATTGGGATTGCCAATCGATCGATTGGAACTGACTCACCGACGATTGGAACTGCCAATCGATCGATTGGAACTGACTCACCGACGGTTGGCATTGCCAATCGATCGATTGGAACCGACTCACCGACGATTGGAACTGCCAACCGATCGATTGGAACTGACTCACCGACGGTTGGATCTTCCAATCGCGCGGTTGGAACCGACTCACCGACGATTGGATCTTCCAATCGCGCGGTTGGAACTGACTCACCGACGGTTCGGGCTTCCAATCGATCGATTGGCAATCACAATCGACGGTGAGTCACTTCCAACCGTTCGATTTGCAATGACTCTCCGTCGTGAGTCGGTTCCAATCGATCGATTGGCAATGACTCTCCGTCGTGAGTCAGTTCCAATCGATCGATTGGAAG
>DATJNL010000261.1:0-6449 GCA_035508175.1 Myxococcales bacterium | reverse complement strand
ATGCCCGGCCTCGATGGGGCCGAGGTCCTCTCCGCCGTGCGCGCCGAGGGCTTCGCCGTCCCCGTGGTCATGATCTCGGCGCACATGGACGACGCCCTCGCCGCGCGCCTGCTCGCGCTGGGGGCCAACCGGTGCCTGTGGAAGCTGAAGCTGGGCGGCGAGCTCGCGCCCACCGTCGCGGCGCTGCTCGCCTGAGGGCTACTTCCAGTCGTAGGGCTGGAGCTCGAGCTGCCCGAAGAAGTAGGCGATCTCCACCGCGGCGTTCTCGGGCGAGTCGGAGCCGTGGACCGTGTTCTTCTCCACGTCCGTCGCGAAGTCCTTCCGGATCGTCCCCGCGTCGGCCTTCTTCGGATCGGTCGCCCCCATGATCTCGCGGTTCCTGGCCACGGCGTTCTCGCCCTCGAGCACCATCGCCAGGATCGGCCCGGAGGTCATGAACTGGCAGAGCGACTTGAAGAAGGGCCGCTCCCGGTGGACGGCGTAGAAGCCCTCGGCCTGCGCCTGGGTCAGGCGAACGAGCTTCATCGCCACGGGCTTCAGCTTCTTCTCCTCGAAGCGGGCGACGATCTTGCCGACGATCCCCTTCTCCAGACCGTCGGGCTTGATGAGGGACAGGGTGCGCTGGCTGGCCATGGAGGTCTCCGATCCGTCGAAAAATGGATGCGCTGTGTACGACGGAAAGGCCGCGAAAGGCAAGCGTCAGGGGCGCTGGAGGGCGTGCGCGTGCGGCGGGCGCTGCAGCTCGACCTGGGCGGGCGCGGCGTCGCCGGCGGAATCGACGTAGTCGCGCAGGAGGACCAGCCCCCAGGCGATGGCGGCCAGCGCCAGCGCGGGCAGCAGGATCCAGATCCAGTAGCCGCCGGGCTCCTCGTCCGCGGCGGGCGGCTTCGGCGCGGGCGCGGCCTTTGGCAGCTCGAAAGGAGCCGGCCGGGCCGCTTCGTCCGGCACCCCGAAGGCCTCGGCGACGTTCTGCCAGGCGACGTGCTGCCAGCGGAAGTAGCGGACCCGCGTCGGCCCGACCTCCACGCTCACGTCGGGATCGCAGTGCAGCCGCATCACGGCCTCGCCGACCCGTGCCTTCCAGAGCAGCTCGCCCTCGAGATACGTGATGGTCCCGCGGCTGCGCTCGAGCACCAGGTGGTGCGCGCCGTCGCAGTTCACCCACTGGCTCTCGGGATCGAGGGTCTGCAGGTCCACCGGGTCGGCGTCCGTGGGCCGGAGCACGTGGCAGAGCTGCCACGCGTAGCCATCGAACCGCAGCCAGCCGGTGCGCCCCGCGGGCCCCTGCAGGAACCAGTCGTCGAGGCACGAGCTCTCCGCGTCGGGATCGCTCCATCGCACGAAGCCCGCCACCACGTAGTCGACGCCCTCGAGGCGACCGGCGAGCCCGACCGACAGCGCGGTGTCGTCGGGGCGGCGGCGGAGCTGCTCGAGGAAGGCATAGCCCGACCCGGTCAAGTCGAGCTGCGCGTGGCAGTAGGGGCAGACGGCGGTCTCGGCACGCTCCGCCCGCAGGGTCAACGCCCCGCCGCAGCGGCTGCAGGTGATGGCACGGCTGGTGGGGGCTGCCGCGTCCACGGATCAGCCGAGCTCGAAGTCGTCGGCGTCCGCCGGTCGTCCCAGGGACAAGAGTGAACGCCGGCCATCGACCGCCACCTTGGCGACGCGGTGCTCGCTGGTCCCGACCGCGAAATCGAAGGACTGCCCGGCGGCGAAGGGCGCGGAAAGACCGCCGCGCCCCGCGGCGAGGCGCGCCCGGCCCACCTCGTTGACGAGGATGCTGTGCCCCGCGAGCTCCAGCCGGTCCCCGACCTGCCGTGCCGGCCTCGTGGGCGCGGCGACGTGCCGCTCGGTGAACAGGAGCCAGCTCCCCTCCGAGCACTCCGCGACCGCCCAGCGGCCGCCCTCGAGGATGAGCAGCCACTCCTCCCAGCCGCCTTCGTCCGCGTCGTAACGGGCGCGGCCCGCCACTTCGAACGGGCCACCGCCGAGCACGGACGAGAGCGTGCCGTGCGCGCCGACCTCGAAGGCCCCCTCCGGCTCCAGCAGCGCCGCGCGAACGTCCCCCGGGGCGAGCCCGCCTTCGGCCACCGCGCAGGTCGCATGGCAGAAGGGACAGACGTACAGCGCGACGCCGACGTGGCGAAGGGGGATCTCGGCGCCGCAGGTGGGGCACTGGAAGGGCACGTCTCCCCGAGCGTCGACCGCGGCCACCGCCGCTGTCAACTACCTCCGGCCGCGCTTGGCGACGGCCCGGGCGGGCCGCTTCCGCTTGGCCGGGGCGGGCTTGCGGGCGATGCGCTTCTTCGGCCTGCGGGCCGCGACCGCCCGCGGCTTGGCGCTCCGCTTCGGTCGACCCCGCTCCAGCTGGCGCTTCATCTCGAGCCCCATGTCCGCAGGGCTCTCGACCACGTGGACGCCCGCGGCGCGCAGCGCCTCTACCTTGTCGGCGGCCGTGCCCTTGCCGCCGCTGATGATGGCGCCGGCATGCCCCATGCGCTTGCCCGGGGGCGCGGTGCGGCCCGCGATGAAGCCGACCACCGGCTTCGTCATCTCGCTCTTGATGTAGATGGCGGCGCGCTCCTCGGCGCTGCCGCCGATCTCGCCGATCATCACCACGCCGTCGGTGCCCGGATCGCGCTGGAAGCGCTCGAGGCAGTCGATGAAGTCCGTGCCGTTGACCGGATCGCCGCCGATGCCCACGCAGCTCGACTGGCCGATCCCGGCGAGCGTGAGCTGGTGGACGGCTTCGTAGGTGAGCGTGCCGGACCGCGAGACCACGCCGATCCGACCCGGCTTGTGGATGTGCCCCGGCATGATGCCGATCTTGCACGCGCCGGGGGTGATGACTCCCGGGCAGTTCGGCCCGATGAGACGCACGGGGCGGCCCTGAAGCGCGCGCTTCACCCGCACCATGTCCAGCACGGGGATGCCCTCGGTGATGGCGACGATCAGCCGCACGCCCGCGTCGGCCGCCTCGAGGATGGCGTCGGCGGCGAAGGGAGGGGGCACGAAGATCACGCTCGCGTCCGCCTGCGTGGCGTGCACGGCCTGGGAGACGGTATCGAAGATGGGCGCCTTCTTGCCCGGCGCGGCGGGCGACTCGAACACCCCGCCGCCCTTGCCCGGTGTCACGCCCGCGACGAGCTGCGTGCCGTAGGCCAGCATCTGGCCGGAGTGGAAGCTGCCCGCGGAGCCGGTGATGCCCTGGCAGAGAACCCTGGTGCGCTTGTCGACGAAGATGGCCATGGAACGCTCCTAAGCTCGCGCTGCGCGGACGACCTTCTCGGCGGCGTCGCGCATGCCGTCGGCCGACATCACCGCCAGGCCGCTCTGCGCGAGGATCTGCTTGCCCCGCTCGACGTTCGTCCCCTCGAGCCGCACCACGAGCGGCAGCCGCAGCCCCACCTCGCGCGCGGCGGTCACGATGCCCTCGGCGATGACGTCGCACTTCATGATGCCGCCGAAGATGTTGACCAGGACCGCCCGCACATGGGGGTCGGCGAGGAGGATCTTGAAGGCCGCGGTGACCTTCTTGGCGTCGGCGCCGCCGCCCACGTCGAGGAAGTTCGCGGGCGAGCCGCCGGTCAGCTTGATGATGTCCATCGTCGCCATGGCGAGGCCCGCGCCGTTCACCATGCAGGCGATGTCGCCGTCGAGCGCGATGTACGAGAGGTCGAACTTCTTGGCCTCGTTCTCCTTCGGATCCTCCTCGTCGGGGTCGCGCAGCGCGGCCAGGTCGGGGTGGCGGAAGAGCGCGTTGTCGTCGAGGTTGATCTTCGCGTCCAGCGCCAGCACCTCGCCCTGCTTGGTGATCACGAGCGGGTTGATCTCCGCGAGGCTCGCGTCGATGCGCTCGTAGGCGACGGAGAGGCCGCGCGCGAAATCCACCAGGCGCGACACGACGTCCTTGTCGAGGCCCAGGCCGAAGCCCAGCTTGCGCCCCTGGAACGACGAGAGCCCGACGACGGGGTCGATGGCCGTCTTGAGGATCTTCTCCGGGTGGTGCGCGGCGACCTCCTCGATCTCGACGCCGCCCTCGGCCGAGGCCATCACCGTGAGGCGCGAGCTCTCGCGGTCGAGGGTCATGCCCAGGTAGAGCTCGCGGGCGATGTCGCAGCCTTGCTCGACCAGCACCTTGCGGACCTTCTGGCCGCCGGGGCCGGTCTGGTGGGTGACGAGCTGCATGCCCAGGATCTCGGTCGCGCGCGCGCGGGCCTCGGCCGGCCCCTTGGCGAGCTTGACGCCGCCGCCCTTGCCTCTCCCGCCCGCGTGGATCTGCGCCTTCACCACGACCGTGCCCCCGCCGAGCTCGCGGGCGATCGCCTCCGCCTCGTCGGGCGTCGCGGCGACGCGCCCCTTCGGCACGGGCACGTTGAACCGCCGCAAGATGTCCTTCGCCTGGTACTCGTGAATCTTCATGTTCGGCTCCCGATGAGGGCGCATCTGCTTCGTTGCTCGGTCGCTGCGCTGCTCAGCGTACAACGTCGCACGCTTGCGCGGCTCGCTCGGTCGCGCCTCGCATCTGCACCCTTCTCCGGGGCCTCACCGAACGAATGTGAGCGGGGATCCCTCACGGATCTACCGGTAATGCGGATCGTCGTGCGTCTCTTCGCCGTGGTCGGAGAGCACCATGTCCTTGAGAGACTGCACCAGCGTGGACCGGCTCATCTCGGAGAGCGAGCTGGTGAGCGGGATGTGCTTGGGGCACACCCGCACGCAGTTCTGGTCCTTGTTGCAGTCGGCGACTCCGCCGTCGCCCATCAGGCCCCGCAGCCGCTCGGCCGCGTGGAGCTGGCCCGTGGGGTGGAGGTTGAAGAGCCGCACCTGCGAGATGGCGGCGGCCCCGATGAAGGCCGAGTGCTCGTTGACCTGCGGGCACGCCTCGAGGCAGCAGCCGCAGGTCATGCAGGTGGACAGGACGTAGCGCTCCTGCTGCACGTCGGGATCGACGCGGGGGCCGGCGCCGAGGTCGTAGGTCCCGTCCAGCGGAATCCAGGCATGCACCCGCTTGAGCGCCTCGAACATCTTCTGCCGGTCGACCGCCAGGTCGCGGACCAGCGGGAACTTCGTCATCGGCTCGAGCGCGATGGGCTGCTCGAGCTTGGCGACCAGCGCCGAGCAGGCCTGCCGCACCCGGCCATTGATGACCATGGTGCAGGCGCCGCAGACCTCTTCGAGGCAGTTCGAGTCCCACACGACCGGCGAGGTCTTCTTGCCGTCGGTGGTGACGGGGTTGCGCTGCACGTGCATGAGGCAGGAGATGACGTTCGCGCCCTGGTGCTGGGGGACCGCGAACTCTTCCCAGTGCTGCTGCCCGGTGACGCCTCGCTTGACGCGGAGACGGATCTGCTCGGCCATGGCGCTCACGCTCGTGGGTTTCGAGACGCTGAATTCTTCGACGATCGGCCTCGCGTTGGCAAGGAAATTTGGCCTGCCGAACGCCGGGGCGACGGACTGGCCGCCCGCCCCGCCGCGCGCGAGCCCCTCGGGCCGGAGGTGCCTCACCGGCAAGCGACCCTGGAGGAACGGCACGCCCCGCAGGGCTCCCTTCAGGCCGCGGTGGATTCCCGCCGGGGCACGCGTCCCGCCAGGCCCCAGAAGAGAGGCTCCCGCGAGAGCCTTGGCGGCGTGTGAGCGCCGGCGCAAGCCCTGACAGGCCACGAGCAGGGGCCGCGAAGGCAGCCTGTCTCGGAGAAACGCGCCACTTCGAGGCCGTGCCGCGACGAACCTGCCCTCCGATCGTGGCGACAGGCCCTGTGGCGCGCCACGCGCGTCCAGCAGCGAGACAAGAGGGACCAGCGGCGCGCCACGCTCGGTCATCGTGTCGCGCCACACGACGTCGAGCGCGCCACTCACCGCCCCTGCCACGCCAAAGGGGGCGGCCTCCACGCCACGCTGCTCGACGGCGGCGCGGAGAGACCCGTCCTCCCGGACGCGCTGCCCCTCCTCGTCGCGGCGCACGGCGCCCTCGCGCGGGAGCACGGCCATCGCCGCGCCACGCTGCTCGAGCGTGTCCCGCCGCTGCCCCATCTCGCGCCGACTCACGTCCAGCTCCCGCGGACGCTGGACGTGAGTCGCGCCAAGCACGGGCAACTCCCAAGGACGCTGGACGTGAGTCGCCCGACTCGAGGCCAGCGACCGCGATCGGTCGCCCTGCGCGGCGCGACTCGAGGCCAGCTCCCGCGGGCGGCGCCGATGCGTGGCGCGACTCGAGGGGACCTTCCTCGAAGGCTGGACGTGAGTCCCCCGACTCGAGCCCAGCGATCGCGGGCGGTGCCCTTGCGTGGCGCGACTCGAGGCGACCTCCCTCGAACGCTGGACGTGAGTCCCCCGACTCGAGGCCAGCGATCGCGGGCGGTGCCCTTGCGTGGCGCGACTCGACGCGAGCTTCCCCGCACGCTGGCCATGAGTCCTCCGACTCGACGCCCGCGAACGCGGGCGGTGCC
>DATJNL010000260.1:0-8773 GCA_035508175.1 Myxococcales bacterium | reverse complement strand
CGCGATCGAGGCCGTGGTCATCGGCGCCTCGGCGGGCGGCATCGAGGCCTGCAAGGAATTGCTCGCCGCGCTCCCGCCGAAGACCGGGCTCGCCTTCGTGGTCGTGCAGCACCTCGCGCCCGACCACAAGAGCTTCCTCTCGGAGGTGCTGCTGCAAGCGACCTCGATGCCGGTGACGCAGGTCCAGCGCGCGACCGAGGTCGAGCCCGACCACGTGTACGTGATCCCGCCGGGCGGCGATCTCTCGCTGCGCGGCGGCCGGCTCGAGGTGGAGAAGCGCGCCTCCCGCGCCGGGGGGATGCACCTGCCCATCGACTCCTTCTTCCGCTCGCTCGCCGCGGCCCGCCAGTCGGCGGCGATCGGCCTGGTGCTCTCGGGGACGGGCTCGGACGGCACCCTCGGCCTGCGCGCCATCAAGGCCGAGGGCGGCCTCACCTTCGCGCAGGAGCCCGCGTCCGCTGCCTACGCCGACATGCCGCGCAACGCCATCGCCGCCGGCGGCGTGGAGGCGGTGCTGCCGCCCCGCAAGATCGCCGCCGAGCTGGCGCGGCTGGCGCGGCACCCCTCCCTGCGCGCGCCGCCCGACGAGGCCGAGGCCGGGCCCGCGCAGGCGACGGCGGCCGTGGACGCCATCTGCGCGCTGCTGCGCGAGCGCGCGGGGCTCGACTTCGCGGCGTACAAGCCGAGCACGGTGCGGCGGCGCATCGACCGCCGCGCGACGCTCGCCCACGCGGAGAGCCTCCCGGCCTACCTCGCGCTCCTCGAGAAGGAGCCGGAGGAGGTGCGCGAGCTGGCCGAGGACATGCTCGTCCACGTGACGAGCTTCTTCCGGGATCCGGACGCCTTCGCGGCCCTCGCCCGGCGCGTCTTCCCGGCGATCCTGCGGCACAAGAAGGACAGCCCGGCGGCGCGCGTCTGGGTGCCCGGCTGCTCCACCGGCGAGGAGGTCTACAGCCTCGCCATCGCGCTCGCCGAGTCGGTCGGCCGGGGCGCGGCGTCGCTGCAGCTCTTCGGCTCCGACGTGAGCGAGGCGGCCATCGATCGCGCGCGTGTGGGCGTCTACCCCGAGTCCATCGCCGCCGACGTGGGCGAGGCGCGGCTCAAGCGCTTCTTCACCCACGTCGAGGGGGGCTACCGCGTCGAGCGGGCGATCCGCGAGCTGTGCGTCTTCGTGAAGCACGACCTCACCCGCGACCCGCCGTTCACGCGGCTCGACCTGGTGTCCTGCCGCAACGTGCTCATCTACTTCGGCGCGGAGCTGCAGAAGAAGACCATCCCGCTGTTCCACTACGCGCTGAACCAGCCCGGCTTCCTGTGGCTCGGCAAGAGCGAGACGATCGGCGGGTTCGGCGACCTGTTCGCGCTCGAGGACCGCGCGGCCAAGATCTACGCGCGCAAGCCGGCCGCGGTGCGGCTCCTTCCGCCGCTGCCGCGGGGAATGGCCGCGGCTTCGCGGGCCCCGGCCGTCCAGGTGGGGCGCGACGCGCCCGCGGGGATGATCGACCTGTCGCGCGAGGCCGACCGGCTGCTGATGGCGCGCTACGGGCCGGCGGCGGTGGTCGTGAACGACTCCTTCGACATCCTCTGCACCCGCGGCCACACCGGCGCGTACCTCGAGCTGCCCTCGGGCGAGACGCGGCTGGGCCTGTTCTCGATGGCGCGCGAGGGGCTGCTCGCCGAGCTGCGCGTCGCGTTGCAGCGCGCCCGGAAGGAAGACGCGCCGGTGCGGCGCGAGGGGGCGCACGTGCGGGTGAACGGGGGCGTGAAGCACGTCCACCTCGAGGTGACGCCCTTCCGGCCGGCGAGCGCGCGGGAGCGCTACTTCCTCGTGGTCTTCGAGGACGCCTCGCCCGAGCCGGAGGCCGCGGCGAAGGGCAAGCGGGCGGCCAGCGCCGAGCCCGAGGTCGAGCCCGCGCTCGCGCAGAAGCTCCGCCAGGAGCTGACCGCCACCAAGGACTACCTGCAGTCGGCCATCGAGGACCACGCCAACACCAACGAGGAACTCGCTGCCACCAACGAGGAGCTCCTCTCGACCAACGAGGAGCTGCAGAGCACCAACGAGGAGCTCGAGACCGCCAAGGAGGAGCTGCAGTCGTCGAACGAGGAGCTGACCACCGTCAACGACGAGCTGCAAACCCGCAACGTCGAGCTGACGCAGGCCCACGACGATCTGCAGAACGTGCTGGCCTGCACCGCCATCCCCATCGTGCTCGTCGGCACCGACGGCCGCATCCGGCGGGTCACCCCGCAGGCGCTCGAGACGCTGAACCTGTTGCCCTCGGACGTGGGCCGGCCCATCCGCGACATCAACCCGGGCATCTCCGCGCCCGAGCTGGACCGCGCCATCGCGCGGGTGGCCGAGAGCGGCGAGGCCAAGCAGGCGGACGTGCAGGATCGCAGCGGCCGCTGGTGGCGGCTCGAGCTGCGGCCCTACGAGACGGAGGCGCGGCGGCGCGAGGGGGTGATCCTCTCCCTCGTGGACATCGACGGGCCCAAGCGGGCGCTCGAGGAGCGCGAGCGCTTGCTGGAGAAGATCCGGCAGGAGCGGACCTTGCTCGAGTCGGTGCTGCGCCGCATGCCCGCGGGCGTGCTCATCGCCGAGGCGCCCGGCGGCGAGCTGCTCCTGTGGAACGAGCGCGCCGAGGAGATCTGCGGGAGGCGGCTCGCGCCGCTGCGGGGCGACCGCGAGCACCGCTTCTTCGAGGCCTTCCACGCCGACGGGCAGCCCTACGCGGCGGCCGAGCGGCCGCTGGAGCGCGCCCTGCACGGGGACGAGGTGGTGCCCGGCGAGCGGCTGTCGCTGAGGCGGCCCGACGGCAGCGACGTGACGCTGCTCGCGAGCGCCGCGCCCATCCGCGACGCCGCCCGCCGCGTGACGGCGGCCGTGGCCGTCCTGCTCGACATCTCCGCGGAGGCGGCCCGAGGCGAGCGCGCGGCCCAGGAGCAGCAGCTCCTCGCCGACGTGGGTGCCCTGCTCAGCGACCTGTTCGACATCGAGAAGACGGTCCAGCTCACGGCGCGCCTCGTCGTGCCCCGCTTCGCCGACTGGTGCCTGGTCGACATCCAGGAGGACGGCGAGGCGCTGCACCAGGCCGCCGCGGCGCACGCCGTGCCCGAGAAGGAGCGGCTGGCCGAGAGCCTGGCGCGCCACCTGCCCCCCGACCCCGAGCTGCAGCACGGCGTCGGGCACGTGATGCGCACCGGAAAGCCCGAGGTCTTCCCCGAGATTGCCGATCCCGTGCTGGCGGCGCCCGCGCTGGGCATCGAGCACCCCGCCATCCTGCGCGAACTGGGCGCGCGTTCGTACCTCTGCGTGCCGCTCCGGGCACGCGGGCGCGTCTTCGGCGTCCTGTCGCTCGTGCGGGGCGAGGGGGCGCCGCGCTACGACGAGGGGGCGCTGCGCCTGGCCATGGAGCTGGCCCGCCGCGTCGCCGCGGCGATCGACGACGCCTGGCTCTACCGCGACGCGATGGAGGCGATCCGCCTGCGCAACGAGTTCTTCTCGATCGCGTCCCACGAGCTGCGCACGCCCATGAGCGCGCTGCTGTTGCAAGTTCAGATGCTGCAGCGCAGCGCCCACCCCGTCGACGGCCAGGGGCTCGCGGTGCAGGCGCAGCACCTCGCGCTCATCGAGCGGCAGGTGAAGCGGCTCGACGAGCTGGTGAACGCGCTCCTCGACGTGTCCCGCATCGCCTCGGGCGGTCTCGCCCTGCGCCCCGAGCCGTGCGACCTCGCGGCGCTGGCGCGGGAGGCCGTGGCGCGCTTCGAGCCCGCGGCCGCCCGGGCCGGTTGCAGGCTGTCGATCGCCGCCTCCGAGGGCGCGACGGGCAGGTGGGACCGGCTGCGGCTCGAGCAGGTCCTGGGCAACCTGCTTGCGAACGCGATCAAGTACGGCACCGGCAAGCCCATCGAGGTGACGGTGGAGGCCGAGCCCTCGGTGGCGCGGGTCACCGTGGCGGACCACGGCATCGGCATCGCGGCGGAGAACCTGCAGCGCATCTTCCTGCCGTTCGAGCGGGCCGTGCCGGCGAGCGACTACGGCGGGCTAGGCATGGGCCTCTACATCGCGCGGCAGATCGTCGCCGAGCACGGCGGGTCGCTGCGGGTGGCCTCCGAGCCGGGGAAAGGCGCGACCTTCACGGTGGAGCTGCCTCGCGCGATCCCGGCGGCGGCCGACGCGCCGGGCCCGCCCGGCTGAGCGGCTCAGCCCTTCTCGCTAGGCTCGCGCGAGGCCGCGCGCCGGGCGCGTAACCACAGCACCCATGCGAGGGCCCCCGCGGCGAGCGCGAGGATCAAGACGACGCGGCCCACCGTGCGGTGGATCTCCTCCCACGCGTCGCCCAGCAGGTAGCCGGCCCCGGCGAAGAAGACCCCCCAGACCAGCGACGAGGCGGCGTCGAGGGGGAAGAAGCGCGCGGGCGAGACCCCCGTGAGGCCGAAGACGAACGGTCCCGCCACGCGGCCGACGGGGACGAAGCGCGCGAGGAGGACCGAGGGGATGCCCCAGCGCGCGAGGAAGGCCTCGACGCGGCGCACGTGGCGCGTGCGCAGCAGCAGGAAGCGCCCGGTGGCGAGGAAGCGCCGCCGGCCCGGGCCGCGGCCCAGGAGGAACCCGGCGCCGTCGCCGACCGCGGCACCCGCCACCGCCGCGAGGGCCACCTGGGTCCACGGCAGCGCGCCCGCCGCGGCCAGCACGCCGCCCGCGATCACCGCGGTCTCGCCCGGGACGAAGAGCATGAGCCCGCTCTCGGCGAAGACCAGCGCGAAGATGGCCAGCGGCGCCGCGGGCCCCGACGCGGCGAGCCACGCCAGCAGCCGGGAGGCGAACGTCATGGATCAGCGCCAGGCGCCGCGGAGCGCCCGCGCCCGCCAGCCGCCGCCCTGGATCTCCTGGAAGAGGAGGCCGCGGTAGACCATCACGTAGTGGCACAGCGCGAGGACGATGGGCGCGAGCCAGAGCGAGCTGCCGCCCTGGATGAGGCTCGGGGCGAGCTGGTAGGCGCCCTCGAGGCTGAAGAGCTTGGGCAGGTAGATCATGAGGGTGGGTGCGTCGAGGCTCTGCACGCCCACCACCAGCGCGAGGAGCGCGAACCCGAAGAGGAGGTTCGGGAGGAACCACTCGATCCAGTGCTCGTGCACGAAGCGCGCGCTCGCCACGATGAGGTCGGTCGTGCGGCCGGGCGCGCGGCGCAGGTAGATGAGCTCCGGGACCGGGTTCAGGAAGATGGCGACGAGCAAGCCCCAGGCCGCGGACACGAAGCGGCCGTGGTCGCCCGCCGCCTGGACCAGCGCGTCGATGCCCCAGGAGGCGATCCAGAGGACGAAGAGCACGCCGATGACGTCCCAGAGGAGCGCGAAGAAGCCGGCGCGCAGGTCGTCGAGGGTGAGCTTGCTGCCGGAGACGACGACCGAGAGCAGGTGCAGGTACGAGGAGATGCAGGCGGCCTCGATGAAGCCCAGGATGAAGCCGCCGACGATCCCGAGGCGCCCGAACAGGAACGTGGCCGCCACCATGAGGGCGGCGTACCCCAGCACCGCGAGCGCCACCGGCCAGCCGCGCAGCGCGCGCTTCGCCGCGGTGGCCCCGACGGAGAGGAAGAGCCCGAGGAGCTTCGGCATGGCCGGGCGTTATACCAGCTCGCGCCTCGCCGAGGTGCCTCCTTCGACGGCGAGGCCCGGGGCGAGGCGAGGGGACGGCCGGGGCCGCGAGACGCCGGGGCGGCCGCGCCTACAGGGGCCACTCCAGCAGCTTCGTGGTGCTCGGCTCGACCTCCGGCGCGGCCGGCGCGAGCTTGCCGCAGCCCGCGAGGTCGTACAGCGAGGCCAGCGCGTCCGCCGCGGGCTCGAGCCGGAAGCGCTCGGCGAAGCGCGCGGAGAGCGTGCCCCAGCGCGCGCGTTCCGCGTCGGAGCCCAAGAGCCGCCGCACCGCCTCCGCGAGGCCGCCCGGCGACGCCGCCGCGAGGTAGTCGCCGCGCAGCAGCTCGCGGTGCTCGGGCAGGTCGCGCAGCACGACCGGCACGCCACAGGCCGCCGCGAGGAGCGGCACGCGCGGGCGGCTCGCTTGCAGCGCCGGGTGCAGCAGCACGTCCGCCGCGTTGAAGAGCGCGGGCAGGTCGGCCGCCGGCAGCGCGCCGGCGAAGCGCAGGTTCGCGGCGTCCTTGGCCACGAAGGCGTCGAAGCCCTCGGGGTCGAGCGGGCCGCGGCCCGCTTCCTGGTCGACCCACACGAACGTCGCCTCGGGGATGGCGCGCGCCACCGCGGCGAAGTCCGCCACGGCCTCGAAGCGGCGCAGGCCGCCCACGCCCAGCACGACCGCCGCGGAGGCGGGAAGGCCCAGCAGGCTGCGGCCGCGCTTGCGCAGCTCGGCGCTCTTCATGAACGCGGCCGGGACCGCGCCGGGCAGCGTGCGGATGGACGCCCGCACGCCCATGTCGCGCAGGCGGCCCGCCGTGTGCGGGGTGGTGGCGATCACCGCGTCGGTGCGATCGCAGAGCGCGCGCAGGAAGCCGTGGACCACCGGCCGCGCCAGCTCGGCGAGGCCCGCGGCCTCCGAGGGCAGCTCCAGCGAGCACAGCCGCCGGCTCCCCTGCATCGCGCCGCGGTAGAGGAACGCCGGGCCGCAACCGATGAAGTGCAGGATGTCGGCGGGGCGCGGGTCGTCGACGCGCAGGGAGAGGTCGGGGTGGTCGCCGAGCCGCGCGAGCGACTCCTGCAACCCCTCGAGCACGCCCTCCGCGCCCAGCGGGAAGGGGCCGGAATCGGTGACCACGTTGACGGTGAGCTTGCGGCCGAACAGCCGGCGGAAAGCGAGCGGGCGGGGCCTGTCGGCGGCCGGCTCGCGGTGCTCCGCCTCGAGCTTCTTCGCAGTGACGGACATCGCGTTCTCCATGGACGGCGGCGCGGGCGGCGTGCGCCCGGCGCGTCTCGTCGTCCCAAAAGGTTGGAAGGTGCGGGGAAGCGGGCGGGGGGCCCGCGGGCCTCAGGCCGCGACGCGGGGAGGGCGCCGCTGCTTCTCGAGGCACGTCGCGGGCGGGATCTGCCAGTCGACGTCCTGCCAGGGGGAGGCGGCGTCGGCCACGCGGGCGGCCAGGCGGGGCGCCAGGCGCGCGGCGAGGGGCTGGCTGGCCGAAGCCGCCGGCACCGAGATCTCGACCGGGCCGTTCTGTCCCTGCGCGCTGGGGGCCACGACGATCGATTGCGCGAAGAGCTGCTCCGCCGAGAGCGACGGCGAGCCGGTGAAGGCCAGGCCGAGCGAGAGGCAGCAGAGCGTGCGCACCGCGTCCTGCGCGAGCATCGTCCGCTCGGGGAAGATCACGTAGCGGTTGAGCAGGAGGCCGCCGCCGCTCCACACGAGCACGTCGGCGAGGATCTTCGCGGCGAGGTAGTCGAAGCCGAAGCGCGTGGTGAGCGCGTAGTAGACGGCCTCGAACAGCACGAAGGCGAGGCCGAAGGCGAAGAAGTAGCGCAGCGCCTGCAGGCCCACCTTGCGGTCGCGGTCGCGGAAGGCCAGGTACTTCTGCGCGCCGAAGTTGACGAAGCCGCCCACGAGCACGCCGAGCGCGGTGGCGAGCGCCGGCGCCATGTGGCCGAAGTGGACGAGCGTGACGAGGAGCGCGATGTCCACCGAGGCGCCCACGCCTCCCGCGAGGAAGGCGCGCGCCGCCCAGGACCGATCGACGAGCGCGCGCAGGGCCGCCGGCTCCCAGCGCGGCATGGCCCACCCGGACGCGCCGGTCGCGCGCGTGGCCGGGACG
Source organism: Myxococcales bacterium (assembly GCA_035508175.1). GTDB lineage: Bacteria > Myxococcota > Myxococcia > Myxococcales > JAKAPL01 > DATJNL01. The sequence continues at coordinate 1,019 of DATJNL010000260.1, read as the reverse complement.
CTCGGGCTCAGGTCGTCGAACGCGGGCTGCATTTCGCCGGGCATCCTGGCACGGGAGCGCTGGGCTGGCAAGGGACGCTCCCGCCGAAAGCCGTCGAGGTGGCGGACGTTTGCGGCGCGCGGTACAAGGTCGCCTCCCGTGTCCGCCCCCGCCGAGGAGGTCGCCGTTCCGAAGGCCCGTCCGGCCGATCGCCCCGCGCGCACCGGGCGCTCCGCCTTCATCGTGGGCGTGGGGATCCTGCTCTCGCGCTTCGTGGGCCTCGTCCGCCAGCGGGTCTTCGCGCACTTCTTCGGCGACTCGTGGGTGGCCGACGCGTTCAGCGCCGCGCTGCGGTTGCCGAACATCACCCAGAACCTGCTCGGCGAGGGCACGCTGAGCGCGTCGTTCATCCCCGTCTACGCGCGCGCGCTCGGGGCCGGCGACGAGGAGCGGGGGCGCGCCTTCGCCCGCGCCGCCCTGGGCCTGCTCACGACCGCCGTCATCGCCGTGTCCGCCGTCGGCGTGCTCGCGGCGCCGCTCCTCACGCACCTGCTCATGCCGGGCTTCCAGGGCGCGAAGCTCGCGCTGGCGGTGCACCTGGTGCGCCTCTTCTTCCCGATGACCGGCCTGCTCGCCCTGTCGGCGTGGTGTCTGGGCGTGCTCAACAGCCACCGCCGCTTCTTCCTGCCCTACGCAGCGCCCGTGATCTGGAGCCTCTCGCAGATCGGAGCCGTCCTCCTGGGGAGCCGGCACGCGGAAGGCGCGCAGCTCGCGGTGTGGATGGGCTGGGGCGCGCTGGCCGGCGGCGCCTTGCAGCTCCTCGTGCAGCTCCCGGCGAGCCGCGCGCTCATCGGCTCGCTGCGGCCCACGTCGGCCTGGAAGACGGACGACGTGCGGCAGGCCACGCGCGCGCTCGGGCCGGTGGTCGCCGGGCGCGGCGTGGTGCAGCTCTCCGCGCTGCTCGACACCTTCCTCGCGAGCCTCCTCGGCACCGGCGCGAACGCGGCGCTCGGCTACGTGCAGACCCTCTACGTGCTGCC
>DATJNL010000259.1:0-5443 GCA_035508175.1 Myxococcales bacterium | reverse complement strand
ATCTCGCGCATGCGCCCCACGTACTTGGCGCTCTGCTGCAGGGAGACGGACAGCGGCGCCGTCGCCCGGATCCAGAGGTTGCCCTCCTCGAGCTTGGGCATGAACTCGCCGCCGAGCAGCGGCACGGCCAGGATGGTGGCGATCAGCGGCACGGCGCCGCCGAGCAGCACGGTGCGGCGCGGGGAACGCAGCCCCAGGCGGAAGACCGCGCCGTAGAGGCGCGTGATCCCGCGGGTGAAGAAGTTGTCCTCGTCGTGCTTGCCGATCGGTAGGAGGCGCGCCAGGTTGGGCGTGAGGACCATGGCGAGGATGATCGCGCCGCCGATCGCGAACGCGTAGGTGTGGGCCATCGGCGAGAAGATGACGCCCTCGACGCCCTGCAGCGTGAAGAGCGGCAGGAAGGCGACGCCGATGATGAGCGTGGAGAAGGCCATCGGCCCGCCCACGTCACCGGCGGCCGCGAGGATCCTGTCGTTCGCGCTGCCGGCCTTGCCCTCGCTGAGCCGGTGGAAGCAGGCCTCCATCATGATCACCGTCGAGTCGACGATGATGCCGAAGTCGACGGCGCCGAGGCTGATGAGGTTCGCCGGCGTGCCGGTGACCACCATGAGCGCGAGCGCGATGGCCAGCGCGAGCGGGATGTTCAGCGCGGTGATGAGAGCGGCCCTGAGGTTGGAGAGAAACAGGAGCAGCACCAGCACGACCAGGATCATCCCCTCCACCAGGTTGTGGAGGACCGTGTGCGTGGTGATGTGCACCAGGTTCGTGCGGTCGTAGTAGGGCACGATGTCCATGCCCGGCGGGAGAATGTGGTTCTTGCGGATGGACTCGACCTTCGCCTGCACGCCGCGCAGCGTCGCGAGCGTGTCGCCGCCGCGCCGCATGAGCACGATGCCCTCGACCACGTCGGGGTCCTTGTCCTTGCCGACGATGCCGAGCCGGGTCGCGTGGCCGATGCTCACGTCGGCGACGTCGCCGATGCGGATGGGCACGCCCTTCTGCTCCGCGACGGTGACCTCGCGAATGTCGTCGAGGCTCTGGATGAGGCCGATGCCGCGGACGTTGAAGGCCTGCTCGCCCAGCGGCAGGATGTTCCCGCCCACGTTCTGGTTGGCGTTCGGCAGCGCGGTGAGCAGGGCCTGCAGCGAGAGGCCGTGGCCCTTGAGCCGGTAGGGGTCGACGTCGACGTGGTACTGCTTGGTGGTGCCGCCGAAGCTGGCGACGTCGATGACGCCCACCACCTGCTTGAAGGCCCGCTCGAGGACCCAGTCCTCGGTGGCCTTCAGCTCGTTCAGGTCGTACCCCGGTCCCACCAGCGTGTAGCGGTAGATCTCGCCGATGGGGTTCTCGGGCGAGAGGGTCGGCTGGATGTTGTTCGGCAGCGTGACGAGCTGCAGCCGGTTCAAGACCTCCTGCCGGTCCCAGCGCTGATCGGTGTTCCAGTTGAAGTAGCACTTGATGTCGGAGAGCTGGAACAGCGACGTGCTGCGGCAGACGTCGAGGCCCGGCATGCCGTTGAGGCCGGTCTCGAGGGGCACGGTGACGTAGCGCTCGACCTCCTCGGCGCTCCAGCCGGTGGGCTGGGTGATGACCTCCACCTCCGGGGAAACCGGGTCGGGGTAGGCCTCGATGTCGATGTTGTGGTAGGCCCAGATCCCGCCCGCGACCACCAGGGCCACGAGCGCGCCCACCCAGAGCGGCATGCCGAGCGCCGCCGCAACGAAACGTTTGACCATGGATGACTAGACGCTCTGCCCGGGCGGCGGGAGAAGACGGCGTGCGGTGCGGAGGTCGTCGAGATGGGTGCAGATGCGAGACGCGACGGAGCGAGGACCGAAACCGTACGAGGTTGTACGGTGAGGACCGGAGCGACCGAGCAACGAAGCAGATGCGCCCATATCGACGGCCGAGCCTAGACTTGGCTCGACAGCAGGATGCCGCCCTGGGTGACCACCGGTTCGCCCGACTGCAGGCCGTGCGTGACCTCGATCCAGCCGTCGCCTTCCTTGCCGGTGGTGACCGGCTGGGGGCGGAACCGGAGCAGCCCCGCCTCCGTCTTGCCCGTCTGCACGAACACCACGGATTGATCGCCGAGGCGCAGCACGGCCGCGCGGGGCAGGGAGATGGCCGGCTGGCTCCCCAGCGTCACGGTCGCCGTCACGTACATCTCCGGCTTGAGCTTCTTGTCGGGGTTCTCCACCGTGACGCGCAGGTGGGCGGTGCGGGTCGCGGGATCGAGGACGTCGCTCACGTAGTCCACCTTACCGCGGAACGTCTCGCCCGGATACGCGATCGAGTTGATGGTGACGGGATCCCCGGGGTGCACCTTGCCGATGTCGATCTCGTAGACGTCGGCGAGCATCCAGACGCGCGAGAGATCGCCGATGGTGAACAGCTCGTTCGCGATGTTCGCCGACGACAGCATGCCCTGGATCTCGGTGCCCGGGTTCAGGTTGCGCGCGATCACCTCGCCGTCGATCGGCGAGCGCAGCATGAATTGCTGGCTGACGATGTCATTGTGGGAGGCGTGCAGGAGCGAGATCTTGAGCTTGGCCCGCTCCATCTCGGCCTGGGCCTTCCGGTAGTTGTCCTCGCTCTGCTCCACCACCGCCTCCGACGCGGCGTGGGCGAGGAGCAGGTCGCGCTGCCGGCTCACGTCGTGCTGCGCCGCCGTCAGGTCGGCCTGGGCCTTCACGAGGTCGCTGTAGGCGCTGCCCAGGTCGGGGCTGTCGATGTAGGCGAGCGGCTGGTTCTTCTTCACGGTCTCGCCGAGCTGCGCCTCGATCTTGGTGACGCGCCCGCTCACGGGCGAGAACACGTGGCTGACGAGGAGGTCGTCGAAGGCGACCTTCCCGCCCGTGACCAGCGTCTCGGCGATGGGCTTCCGCTCGGTCACTTCCACCTGGATCTGCGCGCGCGCCACCTGGTCGGTGGACAGCCAGACCTCGCCCTTGGGGGCCACCGGTCCGGCCGGCAGCTCCGCGGGATGCTGGCACGCGGCGAGCGCGAGCAGGCCCCCCAGGACCGGCGCGTGGACTCTCATACGGCCGCCCATAAGCATGCCGCGTGCCAGGGCGCAAATAGCTGAAAGCGCATGCGTCACTCGAGGCAGTCGCCTCGCCGTTCTAAAGTTTCTTTCGAACGAGATGGACTAACCGCTGACGACCAGGCGGGGTCTCTCCCCGCCCGCTGCCGCAACCACGGGCCTGCCGGCCGCCCGCCATTTCTCGAGCGCCCGCACCATCGCCTCCACCACGTCGGGGTCGAACTGCGCCCCCGAGAGGCGCCTCACGACGGCCAAGGCCTCCTCGTAGCCCATGGCCGCCTGGTAGGGCCTGGTCGAGGTGCAGGCGTCCCAGGTGTCCGCGGCGTTGACGATGCGGGCCACCAGCGGGATCGAGGTGCCCTTGAGCTTGTCGGGGTAGCCGTTGCCGTCCCAGCGCTCGTGGTGGTGGCGCACGCACGGCGCCGCCGGCGCGAGGAACGCCACCGGCTCCACGATGGCCGCGCCGATGACCGGGTGCTCGCGCATCACCTTCATCTCGTCGTCGGAGAGCACGGCCTGCTTGAGGAGGATCCGGTCGGGGATGCCGATCTTGCCGATGTCGTGGAGGATGCCGCCGTAGAACAGATGCTTCAGCGTCCGGTCCGGCAGCTTCAGCTCCTGCCCCACCGCCACCGAGAGGTCGGCCACGCGCTGGCTGTGGCCGCGCGTGTAGGAGTCCTTGCTGTCGACGCTGTTCGCGAGCGCCACGATGGTCTCGAGGTAGCCCTTCTCCAGCGTCTCGTAGAGGCCGCGGTTCTCGGAATCGTAGGCCTGCAGCTGCTTCGACATGTAATTGAACGTGTGCACCAGGTCGCCGAGCTCGTTGCGCTTGCCGAGCTTGATCTCGCGCCCGAAGATGCCGCGGGAGATGTCGAGGGCCTCGGCCACCACGCGGCGCAACGGGCCCACGATGCTGCGCGCGAAGAGCACGCCCAGGACCACCGACAAGAGCAGCCCCAACGCGAGGCCCAGCACACCCTCGCGTTGCACCCAGCGCACCAGCGACAGCACGCGCGCCTTGGGTTGTTCCACGACCACGCCCCAGCCTGCCGTCGGCACGGTGGCGTAGGCGCCGATGGCCGCCGCGCCCTTGGGCATCTCGAACTCGGCCGTGCGGACCTCCTGGCTCTGCTCCAGTCCGGCGCGATCGCGCGCGAGGGCCTGCACGATCGGGAAGGTTCGCACGGCGGCGAGCTCCGGGGCGGCGAGAGGGCCGCGCGCCGCGATCAGCGTTCCGTCGGGATCGACCAGCAGGGCCTCGGTGCCGTCGTCGTAGGGCCGCTGCGCGAGGAGCGCGTCGATCCCCGCCAGCGAGACCGCGGCGGTGAGGTAGCCCACGCGCGCCTTGCCGTGCGCGAGCAGCCGGTCGGGCAGCGGGGCGACGAGGGGGATGAAGCGCCCCCGGCCGGCCGCGTCGCGGGCGATCGGACCGAAGGTCGTTCGCCCCACATCCGCCAGCACGCGGCCCGCCGCCTCCGCCTCGGCCGCCGGCAAGCCGGGGTCGCCGCCAGGGGCGGTCACGGCCAGGCCGGGCAGTGGGTGACCCTCGGGGTCGAGGAGGCCCACCGCCAGCAGGTCCTCGCGCTGGGCGAGGATCTCGTGCAGCTTGCGGAGCCGGCCGTCGTCCGGCAGCTCCTGCCAGCGGGTCTGGCGCGCCTCGGCGTCCAGCGCCTCGAGCGTGCCGTCGAGCCGGTCGCCCACGCGCAGCCGGAGGCGGTCGGCTCGCTCCACCACGAGCTGCCGCGCCCCCGCGAGCAGCGCGCGGCGGCTCGCGAGGGTGGTGACCGACAGCAGGAGCAGCATGGGCACCGCCGCCACCGCGAAGACCAGCAGAACGATGGAGCGGGAGAGCTTCACGAACCGGCCTGGTCGACCTCTGCGCCGTCGCCGAAGATCTGCTTCACGATCTTGGCCACTGCCTTGAGCCGGAACGGTTTCTCGAGGTAGGCGTCGGGCTTGACGCCGTCCACCTCGAACTGCCGCACCGTGTCGCGCGTGAGCGCGGTCACGAGCACCGCCGGCACCGTCGCCGCCCCGTCGGCGCGCAGCTTCTTCAAGGCGTCGAGGCCGTTGAGCTTGGGCATGAGCAGGTCGAGGAAGAGCACGTCGGGGTGCTCCTTCGCATAGAGCTCGAGCGCCTCGTCGCCATTCTGCGCCTCGATGACGGTGAACCCCAGCGAGCGGAGCTCCGAGCCCAGCATCGCGCGAATGAGCGCGTCGTCGTCGGCGATCAGCGCCTTGCGCATCGGTCCCGCAGCCATGGCCACCCCCTGACGGCATGGTACCGCGCCGGGTGCGCGGGCGCAAAGGGCGGCGGCGGGCGCCGGCGTGGGTCGATCAGTGGCTGCGCCAGACCGGCTTCGCCATCCACGCCCGCGCCAGGTGGGTGGGCACGCC
>DATJNL010000258.1:0-14556 GCA_035508175.1 Myxococcales bacterium | reverse complement strand
GCTCGAGCGCAACGGCGTCACGGTCGCGGCGCCGCCGATGCGCTGTTGCGGCATGCCTGCGCTTGACGGCGGGGACGTCGAGCACTGCCTCGCGCAAGTGAAGGACAACGTGGCGCGCCTCTTGCCATGGGTCCGCGCTGGCTATGCCGTGATCTCGCCCGGGCCGACCTGTACGTTCATGCTGCGCCAGGAATACCCCCAGCTCCTGCCGGGCGACGAGGCGAAGGGCGTCGCCGCGGCGGTGCGCGACCTGGGAGAATTCCTCTTCGAGCTGAAGCGGGCAGGCAAGCTCGATCGGTCCCTCGCCCGCGAGAAGCCGCTCAAGGTGGCGTACCACTTCCCCTGCCACCTCAAGGTGCAGAAGATCGGGCCGAAGAGCCGGGACCTGCTGCGGCTGATCCCCAACGTCCAGGTGGAGACCGTCGACCGCTGCTGCGGCATGGACGGCACCTGGGGCATGAAGAAGGAGTACTACGAGCTCTCGCTGAAGGTGGCCGAGAAGGCGACGCAGCAGATCACCGGCCTGGCGCAGGCGGCGGGCCCGGACGGCGGACCCCCGCCCGAGCTCGTGGTCTCGAGCGACTGCCCGCTGGCCGCCCTGCAGCTCGAGAAGACCACCGGCCGCAAGGGCGTCCACCCGATCGTGCTCCTGAGGGACGCCTACCGGGCCGCGGACCGCGCCAGGGCCGATGAGCCCGCCCAGGTGGCGGCGGAGGAAGGGCGATGAAGAAGCTGACCCGGGCGGACATCTGGCCGAACGCGGTGTACGAGAAGGCCCGCGACGAGTTTCGCGCGCGTATAGTCGCCGAGAAGGCGCCCCGGCGGGTCCAGCTCGGCGACAGCGTGACCCTGGTCTTCGAGAACCGCGACACGGCCAAGTTCCAGATCCAGGAGATGATCCGCATCGAGGGAATCACCTCGCCCGAGGGCGTCCAGGCCGAGATCGACGTCTACAACGAGCTGGTGCCCGCCGAAGGCGAGCTCTCCGCCACCCTGATGATCGACGTGACCGAAGAGGAGAAGATCAAGGTGATGCTCAACCGCCTCGTGGGCATCGAGGACTCGCTCTGGCTCTGCTTCGGCGGCCGCGAGGTGAAGGCGCTCTTCGCGCAAGGGCAAACCGACGGCGCTCGCGTTTCCGCAGTGCAGTACGTCCACTTCGCGCTCGGGAGCGAGGAGCGGCGCGTCTTCGCGGGGGCTGCCGAGGCGACGCTCGAGCTGCGCCACCCCGCCTACCGCGCCACGGCCCGGCTCTCGGCCGAGTGCCTGGCCTCGCTGCGTCGCGATCTCGCGAGCTGATCGTCTTGGACGGCGTCCGCCCGCCGCTCTCGAGGAGCGCCGCCACCGCCGTGGTCCTGGCCGTGCTGGGCCTGGCGCTGTTCCCCTTGTCCCTGCTGGCCCTTGGTTTCGGCGTCGTCGGCCTCCTGGCGACGCGGTCAGGTGCGAGGCGGGGAAAAGGCCTCGCCATCGTCGCGCTGGTCCTGGCGCCGCTGACCGTGGTGACCACGGGCCTCGAGGGCGCGCAGCTGATGAAGACATTCGGCCGACCCGAGGTGGCGATGATGACGCTGGAACCGCGCGCGAACCTGCCGGTGCTCGTCCGCGCGGTCGAGGCGGAGCGACGCAAGGACGGGAAGCTGCCGGCCGCCCTGGCGCGAACGCCAGCGCAGGTGCCGTGCGGCGCCGAACCCGAGCCTTGGCCAGCGGACGCGGCTCCCGGGTGGAAGGCGCTGGGGTTCGCACCCGCCGAGCCCCTGCGCTTCGCCTACGAGTACGTACCCGATTCGGACGGCAAGTCCTTCACCGTTCGGGCCTACGGCGACCTGAACTGCGACGGCAAGAACTCGCTCTACGAGCTGCGTCCCGGGGATGTCGTGCCCCGCACCGAGAACGCGCTCGAGTAGCGCGCCGCCTCACACCTCCATCACTTCTTTTTCCTTGCGGGCGAGCATCTCGTCGACCCTGGCGATGCCCGCGTCCGTCTCCTTCTGGACGCGCTCCTGGCCACGCTTGTGGTCGTCGGCGGAGATCTTCTTCTCCTTCTCCATGGTCTTCAGCCGCTCGTTGGCGTCGCGGCGCAGGTTGCGGATGGCGACCTTGTGCTCCTCGCCCTTGGTCCTCACCTGCTTCGCGATCTCGCGGCGGCGCTCCTCGGTGAGCGCCGGGATGGGCAGGCGCACCACGGTGCCGTCGTTGGAGGGCGAGAGCCCGATGCCCGCCTCGTTGATGGCCTTCTCGATCGCCGGGATGGCGCTCTTGTCCCAGGGTGTGATGGCGATGAGGCGCGCGTCGGGGACGTTGAGCGTGCCGACGCCCGACAGCGGCGTGAGCGTGCCGTAGTAGTCGACCTTGATGCCTTCGAGCACGGCGAGGTTCGCCCGCCCCGTGCGCACCTTGGCCAGATCGCGCTGCAGATCCCCGAGCGTCCGCTCGATGTGAGCCTTCAGCTCCTTGACGACGTCTTCCATCGCTGCCTCCTAGACGTGGGCGTTGGGTGGCCGCGTGGACGCCCGTTCCGTTTTGTAGTTGCCGACGCGCGTGCCGATGTCCTCGCCCATCACCACCCGCTTGATGTTGCCGGGGACGTGCAGATCGAAAACCACGAGCGGCAGCGCATTGTCCATGCACATCGAGATCGCGGTCGAGTCCATGACCTTGAGGTTCTTCTTCAGCACGTCCAGGTAAGAGAGGGTTCTGAACTTCGTCGCGCTCGCGTCCTTGAGGGGATCGGCGCTGTAGATCCCGTCGACCTTGGTGGCCTTCAGGATGACCTCCGCGTGGATCTCCATGGCGCGCAGCGAAGCGGCGGTGTCGGTCGTGAAGTAAGGGTTGCCCGTACCGGCCACGAATAGGACGACGCGACCCTTCTCGAGGTGACGCACCGCCCGCCGGCGGATGTAGGGCTCGGCGAGCTGCGACATCTCGATCGCGGTCTGCACGCGCGTCGGCACGTTCTGCTTCTCGAGGGCGTCCTGGAGCGCCAGACCGTTGATCACCGTGGCGAGCATGCCCATGTAGTCGGCGCCGGCGCGGTCCATGCCGCTCGCGCTCGCCGCCACGCCGCGAAAGATGTTGCCGCCTCCGATGACGGCGGCGACCTGCACGCCGAGGCCGTGGATCTCGGCGACTTCCCGCGCGACCTGCTGGAGCACTGGCGGATGGATGCCGTACTTGCCCTCGCCCATCAGCGCCTCGCCCGAGAGCTTGAGGAGGATCCGCGAGAAGCGGGGCGCGGCGGCGGGGGCGGCCATGGCGTGGCTCGATCTACGACGGCCCCCGGGGCGGGTCAAGCCGCGCCCGGCTTCCGGTCGAGGTGGCGCATGGCCAGCTTGGGCGGGGCGGGCTGTGCAGACGGGCAAGGATCTCGACGAGCTCTTCCGGGCGACCCTCGAACGGCTGGTCGAGCGCTCGCGGCGGCCGCGGGCGACCTACCGCCTCCAGCTCGGTCGCGAGCTGCGGTTCCGCGACGTGGCAGCCGTCTGCGGCTACCTCGCGGCCCTTGGCGTCTCGGATCTCTACCTCTCGCCGTTCTTCGCGGCGCTGCCTGGGAGCACGCACGGGTACGACGTCGTCGACCACCAGCGGCTGAACCCTGAGCTCGGCGACGCCGAGGATCTCGAAGCGCTCGAGCAGGCGGCCGCCCGCCACGGCCTGGGATTGGTCCTGGACGTGGTGCCGAACCACATGGGGATCGGCTCCGGCAACCGGCTCTGGATGGACGTACTCGAGAACGGCCCCAGCTCACCGGCGGCACGTTTCTTCGACATCGACTGGCACCCAGTGAAGGAAGAGCTGCAAGCGAAGGTCCTGCTCCCGATCCTGGGCGATCAATACGGGCGCGTCCTCGAGCGCGGCGAACTCGAGCTCGGCTTCGTCGCGGGCGGCTTCGAGGTGCGGTACTACGAGCACCGCTTCCCGGTGGATCCGCGCACCTACCCGCGGATCCTCTCGCACCGGCTCTCCGAGCTGGCCGACCGCCTCGGCGCCGAGGACGAACGGTTCCAGGACTACCAGAGCCTCGTGACCGCGTTCGCGGCCCTGCCCGAACGGAAGGAGATCGAGCCGCTGCGCGCCGCCGAGCGACAGCGGGAGAAGGAGGTGCAGAAGCGGCGGCTCTCGCGCCTCTGCGAGCGCGCCCCGGAGGTCGTGGGCTTCGTACAGGAGAACGTGCGCCTCTTCAACGGCGCGGCCGGTGATCCCGCGAGCTTCGACCTGCTCGACGCGCTGCTCGAGGCGCAGACCTATCGCCTGGCCCACTGGCGCGTGGCGGGCGAGGAGATCAACTACCGGCGTTTCTTCGACCTCGACCACCTGGCTGCGATCCGGGTGGAAGACCCGGTGGTGTTCGAGGAGGTGCACCGCCTCGTCTTCGAGCGGGTGGGCCGCGGCCGCGTCACTGGCCTCCGCATCGACCACCCGGACGGCCTCTACGATCCCACCGACTATTTCAGGCGCTTGCAGACGAGGTACGGCGTGCTGGTCGCCCGGGAGCTCTTCGACGGCGGCGGCTACGCCGGTAGCTGGGAAGAGCTCGAGCCGGCCCTGGCGGCGCGGCTGTCACGGGAAGCGGAGGTCGCCGAGAAGCCCTTCCGCCCGCTGTACGTCGTCGCCGAGAAGGTCCTCGGCTTTCGCGAGCGCTTGCCGCCGAGCTGGGCGATCCACGGCACGACGGGGTACGACTTCCTCGACGTCACCAGCGGCCTCTTCGTGAGGACCGAGAGCGAGGGCGCGTTCGATCGTCTCTACGAGCGAGCGGTCGGCCGGTCGATGGACTTCCGGGAGCTGGCCTACGCGGCGAAGCAGCTCGTCCTGGGCTCGACCATGTCGAGCGAGATCCACGTCCTGGCCCGAGCGCTCAACCGCATCTCCGAGCTGAACCGGCGCACGCGCGACTTCACGCTGGGCAGCCTGACGCGCGCGCTGGTCGAGTTCTGCGCCTGCTTTCCCGTCTACCGCACGTACCTCCGGGAGGGCGCGCAGCCGATCGACGAGCGCGACCGGCGCTACATCCAGGGGGCGCTCGAGCAGGCGAAGCGGCGCAGCCCCACGCTGAATGCGTCGGTGTACGACTTCCTGGGCGACGTGCTCCTCCGCCGCGGCGTCGATCTCGCGCCCACCGAGCTGCGCGCCCAGACGAGCTTCGCGCTGCGCCTGCAGCAGCTGACGGCGCCGGTCATGGCCCGGGGCGTGGAGGACACCGTATTCTACACGTACAACAGGTTGATCTCGCTCAACGAGGTGGGCACGTCGCCCGACCGGTTCGGCACGCCGGTCTCGGCGTTCCATGCCCAGAACCACAACCGGTGGGAAGCGCACCCCGCGTCGTTCCTCGCCACCGCCACCCACGACACGAAGCGCGGCGAGGACGTGCGGGCCCGGCTCCACGCGCTGTCCGAGCTGCCGGCCGAGTGGGACGCCCGCCTCTCCGAGTGGCGCGAGCTCAATCGAGCGCACCGGGTGGGCGTCGATTCGGAGCGCCTCGTCCCCGATGCCAACGCCGAGCTCTTCCTGTACCAGACGCTCCTGGGCGTGTGGCCCTTCGGCGAGCTGTCGGAGCGGCGCTGGCGCGAGCTGCTGGATCGCCTCGAGGCCTACCAGCTCAAGGCTGCGAGGGAGGCGAAGGTTCACACGAGCTGGATCAACCCCGACCGCCAGTATGAGGACGCGCTCGCATCCTTCCTGCGGCACATCCTGCCGGAGCTGCCGCCGCCCAGGGGCGCGACGCCCTTCCTGGCTTCGTTCCTCCCTTTTCAGCGCTGGATCGCCAGGTGCGGCGTGCTGACCAGCCTCTCGCAGCTCCTGCTGAAGGGGGCCTCTCCCGGCGTCCCAGACTTTTACCCGGGCTGCGAGCTGTGGGACTTGAGCTTGGTCGATCCCGACAACCGCCGGCCGGTGGACTTCAAGCTGCGAGCCCGGTTGCTGCGCGAGATCCGATCCGCGGGCGCCGACCGGCTCGGCCGGCGCGCCACGCTGGCGCCTGCGCTGCTGTCCGCCGCCGACGACGCCAGGGTCAAGCTCTACGTCACCTATCTCCTGTTGCAGGCCCGCCAGGCCGAGGGCTCGCCCCTGCAGGCCGGCGACTACGTGCCGCTTGCCACCGGGGGCGCGCAGGCGGACCGCGTGGTTGCCTTCTTGCGTCGCCACCAGCGCCGAGCTGCCCTGGCGGTCGCCCCCCGGCTCTGGGCCGGGCTCCTGGGCGCGGAAGGCCAGCCGCTGGACCCCGCGGCGACCTGGGGCGACTGCTGGATCGAGCTCCCGGACGACCTCGCCGCTTCCCGGCCCGTGGACCTTTTCACGGCGCGCTCCGCCACGCCGGACCATTTCGGGGGCCGGCCGGTCCTGTCCCTCGCGGACGTGCTGGCACGCTTTCCGATCGCGCTCCTCCAGTGGGAGTGATCAGCGCTTGCGGCCGCTGTGCGCGTCGCCGGCGAGCAGGGAGCGCAGCCCCTCGCGCGTGCGCAGCACCCGCAACACTCCCGTCGCGGCGAGGGAGAACAGGCGGTAGAGAGGGCCGCGCACCCCGGGGATCGACGGGGCATCGACGGCCACGTCCAGCAGGGGCACGTCCACCGTCACCGCCACGCCGTCCGGCTGGTCTCGCGCAGCCGGCGCGATCTCGTGGAGCAGGGCACGCATCCGGTCGTTCTCGGCGAGCACGTCGCAGCGAAAGCGATCGACGCCGCGCTCGCGGGCCGCCGCCACGAGCCTGAGGAAGAGCAGGCGGCCCAGCCCCTGTCCCTGCGCGTCGTCGGTCACCACGATGGCGGCGTCCGCCACGTCGGGCTCGTCGTGCAGCCTCACGAAGCGGGCCACGCCCAGCCCCCTGCGCTCGCGGCCGAGGCCGGTCAGGGCACCGAGAGCGAAATGGTCGCGGCCGTCGAGCTCCGTCAGGTACCGCAGCTCGCCCTGGGAGAGGGACGACTTGGCGGACAGGAACCGTGCGTAGCGAGATGCGGGGGAAAGGCGCTTCAGCGCCTCGACGAAGAGCGGCTTGTCCTCGGGCTTGATCATCCGCAGGCGGACGTCGCGCCCATCAGCCAGCCGCGCGTGCTCGCGGTAGCGCTCGTCGAAGTGGTAGCGGCCCATGGGTGTGCGCCAGCCGGGCATCCTGGCATCCCCGGGGGCGTGGCGGCAACGCTCCCTGCGCCTTGCCACCCGGCGCCGGATCGACTAGCCATCGCCGCTTCCCCGGAGGGTTCGCATGCCGCAGACTCCGCACGTCGAGCGCCACTTCAAGGGCAGCGCGGTCGTCCGCGACGTCGTGATCGGCATGTCGGACGGTCTCACCGTGCCGTTCGCGCTGGCGGCCGGGCTCTCGGGCGCGGTCGCCTCGAGCGGCGTCGTCCTCACCGCCGGCTTCGCGGAGATCGCGGCGGGTTCGATTGCGATGGGGCTGGGCGGCTATCTCGCCGCGCGCACCGATGCCGACCACTACGAGCGCGAGCGGCAGCGCGAGATCCAGGAGACGCACGAGAAGCCGGGCGTGGAGAGCGAGGAGGTGCGGGAGGTCTTCCGCGGTTACGGGCTCACCGAGGAGGAGATCGCGCCCGTCGCGGACGCGATCCAGCGACACCCCGACCACTGGGTCGACTTCATGATGCGCTTCGAGCTGGGGCTCGAGAAGCCCGAGCGCGGCCGCGCCATGCGCAGCGCGCTCGTCATCGCGGGTGCCTACATCGCCGGCGGACTCATCCCTCTCCTCCCGTACACCGCCTTCGGCAACGCTCGTTCGGCGCTGGCGCTGTCGGTGGCCGTCACGCTCGGCGCCCTGCTCGTCTTCGGCTTCGTCAAGGGGCGGCTCACGGGCGCGCGCCCGGCCCGCGTGGCCCTGCAGACGGCCGCTACCGGCTCGCTCGCTGCCGCCGCCGCGTTCGCCATCGCGCGGCTCGTGGCCGCCTAGCTCTCGGCGACCGCCAGCAGGCCGAGCCCGTCCAGGGTGGGCTCCACGCTCACCCGCGCGAAGCCGGCGGCGGCGACGGTCTCGTGCAGTCGCTCGGCCGTGAACTGGCCGATGCGGCCGCTGACGACCCGCCAGCAGGCCATGGAGGCGGCGAAGCGCGCCCCGTGCCGGAGGGAGCGGAGCACGGGGAGCAGGCGGGGCCCCGCGGCCGGTTCGAGCAGCACGAGGCGGCCGCCCGGGCGCAGCACGCGACGGATCTCCGTGAGCGCACGTTGCTGATCGCTCACGAGGTAGAGGAAGCTGTGGCCCGTGACGCCGTCGCAGCAGGCCGCGGCCAGGGGAAGCCGGGTCACGTCGCCGCGCAGGAGCGGGAGGCGTTCCGGTGCGACGCCCTCGGCGCGTCGGCGGGCCGCCGCGCGCGCGAGCATCTGCCGCGAGACGTCCAGCCCCACGAAGCGGTCGTCGGGCGCGCCGACCAGCATGGCGAGCGCGCTCACCCCCGGGCCGCAGCCGGCGTCGAGCACGAGGCGCGGCCGGCCCTCGCGTGGAGGCAGGCGATCGAGCATGCGGCGGGCGTGCTCGCGCCAGGCCCGCTGGAAGACCAGGATCTCGTAGGGGCGCGCCAGGAGCTCGAAGATCCAGCCTCCCGGCGGCCGGCTCATCCCGCGAGCTCGTACAGGAGCCCCCAGCGGACGCCGCGGTCGCTGACCGTGACCTCGGGGAAGCGCAGGCGGTAGAGGACGGCCTCGACGAGGAGGACGCCCACCGGGATCACGTCGGCCCGCAGCGGCTGCAGCCCCGGCAGGGCGCGCCGTTCGGCGAGAGGCAAGGCCCAGAGGCGGTTCGCCCAGGCCGAGACCTGGTGCAGGGACAGCCTGGCGCCGTGCACGCGGGCCGCGTCGTAGGCCGGCAGGCCGAGGACGAGCGTCGCGAGCGTGGTCAGCGTCCCCGCGACGCCCACGAGCTCGGCGCCGCGTGGCGGCTCGGGAACGCTCGACAGCGCGGCGTCGATGGCCGCCCGCACGGCGAGCCGCTCCTCGTGGCTGGGCGGGTCCTGCCGCACGAGCCGCTCGAAGAGGCGGACCGAGCCCACGTCGAGCGAGGTCCGGAACTCCGGGGCGCCGCGGCCGTAGGTGATCTCGGTGGAGCCGCCGCCCACGTCGAGGACCGCCAGGGGCTCGTCCGCGCGGCCGAAGTCGCGGCGGGCGGCGAGGAAGGAGAGCTGCGCTTCGCGCTCGCCGCCGATGATCTGCGGCTCGAGGCCGAGCGCGCGCACCTGCTCCAGGAAGGAAGCGCCGTTGGCCGCGTCGCGCGCGGCGCTCGTCGCCACGCAGGCGATCCGTTCCGCCCCGAGCCTGCGCGCGTCGGCCGCGTAGTCGCGCAGGACCTCGAGCGTTCGCGCGATGCCGTCGTCGGAGAGCCTGCCGCTCGCGTCGACGCCTCGGCCCAGGCGCGTGATCTCGGCGCGCTCGAGGGCGGGAGCGAGGCCGTCCGCCTGGCGCTCCGCGACGGTCAGCAGGACCGAGTTCGTGCCGACGTCGATCGCCGCGACGCGCACTTCAACGCCGGAAAGCGGGGCCCCACGCGGGCGTCGAGTAGCCGCCGTCGTGCGTGAGCTGGTGCTGCGAGTTGCCGTCGGGCGTCGTCACCCACAGCTCGTGCTTTCCCGTGCGCGTGGAGACGAACACCAGCAGGCGGCCGTTCGGCGACCACGACGGGTCGGAGTTGAGGCCCTGGTCCTGCGTGAGGCGGGTGACCTGGCCGGTCTGCACGTTCACCACGAACAGGTCGAAGACCGCCCGCTCGTCGCGGGCGGTGAACGCGATGAGATCGCCGCGCGGCGACCAGCGGGGCGTCTGGTTGTAGTTCCCCTGGTAAGTGAGCCGCTTCACGTTGCCGCCGTTCGCATCCATGACGAAGATCTGCGGGGAGCCCTCGCGCTGACTCACGAAGGCGATCTGCTTGCCGTCCGGCGACCAGCAGGGGCTCGCGTCGATGCCGAAGCTGTTGGTGAGCCGCGTGGCCGCGCCGCCGGCGGCGTCCATGACGTAGATCTGATCGTTGCCCTCGGCGCTCATCGCCCAGGCGATGCGGCGGCCGTCGGGCGAGAGGACGCCCCCGGTGTTCAGGTCGCCGTGGCCGGCCAGCAGCCTGGTCTGCAGCGACGGCAGGAAGACCTCCCACAGATCCGGGTGGTCCAGCTTGTAGCTCGTGTAGACGATGGCGCGGCCGTCGGGCGCCCACGAGGGCAGGAGGTTGAGCTGCCCTCCATGGGTGACTTGCCGCTCGTTGTGGCCGTCCCAGTCCGCGACGAACAGCTGCTTGCTGGACCGCCCCATGTCCTTCACGAACGCCACCTGCGACTCGAACGGCCCGGTCTCGTTGGTGAAGAACTGGAGCAGGTCGTCGGCGAAGCGGTGCGCGATCAGCCGGGCGCGGGCCGGGGGGCTCTTGTAGATCTTGTGCAGCTGCTCCTGGCGCGCCAGCACGTCGAAGAGCTTGAACTCGGCGACGACCTCGCCCCCCGCGAACGTCACCAGCCCTTTCACCAGGCCCTCGGCGCCCACGTCGGTCCAGCGCTGGAAGTGGATGCCCTCCACCGTCATCGGCTCGTTCGGGTCCGCGAGGTAGCCCTTGGGGTTGAGGACGTTCGGGTCGAAGAGGCCGCTGATCGCCAGATCGTTCGTGAGCGTCTGGTAGATCTCGGCCGCCGCGCCGCCCGCGCCGGGAAAGGGCGCCACGGCCAGCGGGTAGGGTTGGAAGTTGGCGCCGCCGATGATCAGCTTGGGCGGATCGGCGAAGGCGGGGGCGGAGACGAGGAGGGCGAGGACCAGAAAGGGCTTTCGCATCGGCCCAGTCCTTTACATCTCCGCGCTGCGAAACTCCAGCACGACTCCCTGGCGCGCCTGGTCGGCGAGCGTGGCGGGGGGCGGCGGCAGCGCGCGGCAGCGCTTCACGGCGGTCTCGATGGCGTGATCGAACGTGGCGTTGCCGCTCGTCTGCTGCGTGTGGATCTCGAGGATGCTGCCGTCCGAGCCGATGGTGATCTGCACGTCGGCCACGAGCTTCTTGCGCTCCGATTCGGGGATGGTGTTCGGCACCACGTAGAAGCGCTTGATGCGGTCGACCACCCGCGCCCAGTAGAGGTCGCCCTCGGTGACGTCGTCGGTGCCGTTCTCGAAGCCGTCGGGCTGGCCGGTCTGGTCGACCTGCTGCTGCAGCTTCGCGAGCGCGTTGCGCAGCTTGTCCTCGGAGCTCTTCGACTTCGCGTCGGTGAGCTTCACGTGGTGGGTGGAGGCGATCGGCACGACCTTCGAGGAGACTGGCACGGGCGCGGCCGCCTGCGAGGCCGGCTCTTGCGGCCGCCGCGGCAGGAGCTTCTTGTCGCGCGGGGTCCCGATGCGGGCGAGCTTCACGTGGATGGTCTGCTGCTCCAGGATCGGCGGCGGCCGGTAGAGCGAGGTCGAGAGTATCGCGGCCACCAGGCCGACGTGGAGCACCACGGAGACCGCGATGGCCGCCGTGGTGGACAGCGCCTGGGGTCGCGGCGCTTCGAGGTCCCCGAAGGTCGCGGCGGCGGCGCTCATCGCTTCTTCTTGGCGTCGCTGCCGAGCTGGTCGGCGCCGTTGCCCGCCTCGGTGATCATGCCGAGGTTGTCGATGCCCGCCCGCTGGATGGCGGCCATCACCGAGACGACGTAGCCGTAGGGCAGCTCGCGGTCCGCCTTGAGGTAGAGCTCCTTGTCCTCCTGGAGCTTCGCGTTGCTCTTGAGCTTGTCCTCGAGCTGGTCCGCCGGGATCTCCACGTCGTCGAGGAAGATGCGCTTGTCGGCTTGCACCGAGAGCACGAGCTTGGCCTCGCGCGACTGCATCTCGGCCGCCTTCGTCTGCGGCAGCGCGATCTTGACCCCCTGCTGGATGAGAGGCGTCGCGACCATGAAGATGATGAGCAGCACGAGCATCACGTCGACGAGCGGCGTGACGTTGATGTCGGTCAGCGACGTGCGGCCGGAGCCGCCCGAGAATGCCATGGCCGCCTACTTGAAGAAGTGGCGCTTCACGATGTTGAGGAAGTCCGAGCTGAAGTTCTGCATCTCGCTGTCGATCACCTTGATCTTCGACAGGAAGTAGTTGTACGCGACCACCGCCGGGATGGCGGCGAAGAGGCCCACCGCGGTGGCGATGAGCGCGTGGCTGATGGGCTGCGCCACCGTCGCCAGGTTGGCGTTGCCCTGCGAGTAGATGTCGCTGAAGGCGTTCATGATGCCCCAGACGGTGCCGAAGAGCCCCACGAAGGGCGCTGCCGAGGCGGTGGTGCCCAGAAACGGCACCGTCGATTCGAGGTGCGTCAGCTCCGCGACCTGCGCGCGGTGCAGGGCGCGCTCCACGTTCTCGATGCCGCCGAGCCGCTCGGCCATGGCCGCCTCGCTGCCCTGCGGCTGGCTGGTGAGCTTGCTCAGCTCGATGTAGCCCGCCCGGAAGACCTGCGAGACTGGGCTCTGCGAGGTCTTGCCGGCGCCCTCGAAGATCGCGTCGAGCCGGCGCGACTGCCAGAACGTCTCGAGGAACTTCACCGACTCGCGCTGCGCGGTGCGCAGGTGCATGGACTTCCGCACGATGATGGCCCAGGAGGCCACCGAGGCGCCCAGGAGCAGGCCGAGCACGCAGAGCTCGACGACGCCCGCGTGCTGGACCACCTCGAGGTAGTTGAGGCCTTCGGCGGGGATCGGAGCGAGAAGGTTGAGGCTCATGGCGTCGGCGTAGCTCCGCGAGGTCGGGCCCTGAATAACACGCCGCGGCCCGCCGATCCAACCGAGATCGCGCTGCCTGGATTCCCGGCGCCTCTTTGCTCTCTTGCTGCGTCCCATCTAGGATTGCGGCTCCTTGGATCCTCGTCGGCGCGCCATCGCCATCTTCGACTCCGGGGTCGGCGGGCTCACCGTGCTCGCCGCGCTCCGCCGCCGCCTGCCCGCGGAGGACCTGGTCTACCTGGGCGACACCGCGCGCGTACCTTACGGCACCCGATCGCCGGAGGTGGTGGGGCGCTACGCCCGCAACAACGCCCGCTTCCTCGCGTCGTTCGAGCCCAAGCTCCTGGTGGTCGCCTGCAACACCGTGTCGGCGGTGGCGCTGCCGGAGCTCGAGCGCAGCTCGCGCTTCCCCGTGCTGGGCGTGGTGGAGCCGGGCGCCCGCGCGGCCGCGGCGTCGGGGGCGCGCCACGTCGGCGTCATCGGCACCGCCGGCACCGTGCGCAGCGGCGCCTACCAGCGGGCGCTCGCGCGCCTCGCCCCCGGCGTGCGCGTCTCGGCGGTCGCCTGCCCGCTCTTCGTGCCGCTCGCGGAGGAAGGCTGGACCAGCGGCGACCTGCCCGCCGCGGTGGCGCGCCGCTCCCTCGAGGGGCTGTCGCGGGACGGCATCGACGCGCTGGTGCTCGGCTGCACGCATTACCCCCTGCTGCGCGAGGCTATCGCCGCGGCGGTCGGGCCGAACGTGGCGCTCATCGACTCCGCCGAGGCCACGGCCGAAGCGGCGGCGGCGCTGCTCGCGCAAGAGGGCCTCGCGCGGGAAACGGGCCGCGCCGCGACGGAGCGGCTCTTCGTCACCGACCTGGGCGAGAGCTTCGGCGCGCTCGCCGAGCGCTTCCTCGGCCGGCCGGTCGCCGCGCCGGAGGTCGTCGACATCTCCTAGGGCGAGACGTGCGTCTCGCCGAGGGGCCCCTGGTCCACGATGCGGCAGCGCGAGGCCTGCGTGCCCAGGAGCGGCGCCCGCGCGACGCCCTCGATGTCCGGCGGCATCCAGTCGAGCGTCACGCCCGCGGGCGCCGTGACGCGCGCGTCGATCACGATCGGCGGCACCGGCCGCGGCCGGCCGTCCAGGACGAAGTCGCCGCGCAGCGTGACCACCACGGAGTCTCCCGCGGGGCGCGCCTCCACGGAGCTGTAGTCGGCCGTGACCGACGCCTCGGGGCGCACGCCCTCGAGCGCGAGCCCGCTCGGCAGCGCCAGCGTGATCATCGCCGCGAGGAAGTGCGTGCGCAGCGGCGGCACCAGCGTCGGCGCCGGCACCTCCACGCGGAAGCGCGCCAGCTGCCCCGCGCGCACCGGGTCCTCGGCGGGCGCGAAGGTGTACGTCTCCTGCGACTTCATCCGGCCGAGGGGCGTGTCGCAGGCCAGCGTGAAGGTGCGCGTGGTGGGCGGCGGCGCGGCCAGCAGTGCCCCGAGCAGGCAGGCGAGCATGGGCTAGAGGGCCGCCGTGGGCTGCACGGCGCGCTCCGCGATCGAGCGCTTCAAGGTGGGCGACACGGAGTCGGGGCCCAGCCACACCCGCCAGATCTCCTGCGCGGTCTCCGGGTCGCGGAGGGTCTGCACCCGGCCGCCGATGTCGATCGACAGCGCGCCCTGGTGCGACCGGAGGACCGCCGTCTGTCCGTCCCGGGCGTCCGAGGGGATGGCCGCGACCAGCACCGCCACCTTGGGCGGCGGCAGGATCTTCGACAGGCTGTCGTGGAACGCGTCGGCGAGCTGCTTCCGGGACACGTCGCGCACCATGTGCATGAGAACCAGCTTGTCGCCCGGGCTATTCGCGAGCGCGTCGAAGAAGCCCTGGTCGCCCGCCAGCTTCTCGGCGAGCGCGGGGCCGATGAGGCCGGGGTACGCC
>DATJNL010000257.1:0-4591 GCA_035508175.1 Myxococcales bacterium | reverse complement strand
GGCTCGAGGACTCTCTGCTTGGCTGGGGGAGAGGAGCTTGGAAAGCTCAAGACCCTCTCCCCTGCCAGGGGAGAGGGCCAGGGAGAGGGGTCCCCGCATCGCCGCGCGCTTCTCACGGCGCCGCCCGCGCGAGCTCTTCTGCCAGCGCCTTCAGCTCGGGAAGATCGTGCACGTCGGTCGCGCGCCGCGCCAGGCACAAGGGCCGCAGCCCCGCGCGCTCGAGCCGCTCGATCTGGCCGTGGTCGTTGCGCCACAGGGTCTCCGCGTCGGCCAGCGCCCCGCGCAGCCGCGCGGCCAGCTCCGGCGGCACGCGCTCGAGCGCGCGGGCGAGCTCGGCCTCGGGGGGCGCGCCCGTGGGCGGGCTCACCCGGTTCGCGATGACGGCCCCCACGTGCAGCGCGTACTTGCCGAGCTGCTCGTGGAAGAACAGCGCCTCGTCCACCGTGAGCGGCTGCGGGCTCGTCACCAGCACGAAGGACGCCTCCGGTCCCGCGAGGAGCTGCTTCACCTTCGCCGCCCGCTCCTTGAAGCCGTCGTACATGCCGGAGAGGGAGAGCATGAAATCCGCCAGCTCGCGCAACGTCTCCAGTCCCGTGAACCGGCTGATACCTTTCACCAGCCGCCCGCCGCCGAAGCCCAGGATGGAGAGGCCCACCTTGCCGGCCGTGAGCGCGGGCGTGAGCAGCCACCTGGCGGCGTCGTTGTCGAGGAAGTCGAGCACGCGCTTGGGCGCGTCCAGGAAGTCGAGCGCGTGCACCGTGGGCGGGGTGTCGAGGACGATGAGATCGTAGTCCCGCTTCTCGGCGAGCTCGTAGAGCTTCTCCACCGCCACGTACTCCTGCGAGCCGGCCACCGCGCTCGAGAGCTGCTGGTAGTAGCGGTTGGCGTAGATTCGGTCGCGCTGCTCGGCGTTCTTCGCATACGCGGCGATGAGGTCGTCCCAGCTCCGCTTGAGGTCGAGCATCATCGCGAAGAGCCGCCCCTTGGGCGCGATCCCGGCCGCGCGCAGGCGCTCGGGCGGCACCTCCGCCTCCACGTTGCCGAGGCTGCCGAGCCCCAGCGCGCTGCCGAGCCGCTTCGCGGGGTCGATGGTGCACACGAGCGTCTTCTTGCCCTCGGCCGCGCCGGCCAGCGCGATGGTCGCGGCCAGCGTGGTCTTCCCCACGCCGCCCGAGCCCACGCACACTTGCAGGCGCCGCTGCGCAAAGGAGAGGTTCATTGGGTGCTCCGGCCTGCGGCCTCGGCCCGTCGGCCGGCGGAGCCGGCCTCCTCCGCAGACGTGACCGCCGCGGCGGGCTCGCCCAGGTGGGGGTCGAGGAGCTTCGCGAGCCGCTCGATGGCCGCGAGGCCGAAGTCGCTCACGAAGAGCTGCGGCAGCTCCAGCACGGGGAGGTCGATCCCCTCCCGCAGCCGCCTGGCCTCGGCCGCGCCGAGATCCGCGCGCAGCTGCATCCGCTCCACGGCGGCGCGCACCGGCGCGAGGGCCGGCTCCCTGGGCAGGGAATCCAGCTCGCCCGGGGCCACCCGGTTCGGCCAGACGCCGTTCAGGAGGCACACGCCACGCGGCAGCCGCGCCTCGCGCAACGACGCGTTCAGCTCCAGCGTCTCCGAGACCGGCAGCTCCTCGGGCAGCGTCACGAGGTGCACCGCCGTGCGCGCCGGGTCCTCGAGCAGCTCGGCCATCCAGCGCATGTCGTCGTGCAGGGGGCCCGGAGGCACCGTGCCCAGCACGCTGCGGGAGATGGAGAGCAGCCCCAGCCCGTGGCCCGTGGCCGGGGCGTCGAGCAGCACCACGTCGAAGCGGTCGCGGCCGCCTTCCTGCTCGCGCACGTGAAAGAGGATCTTGCCCATGGTGACCACCTCGGCGAGCGAGGGCAGGGCGTTCAGGAAGTAGCGCATCACGCGGTTCTCGAGCACCGCGTGCACCAGGGCGCCGCTCTTCAGCTTCATGAGGCCGTACTCCACCATGGCCTCGTGCGGCCGGATGTTCACGCACCAGAGGTTCTTCTGGATCTCGGCGATGCGCGGGCCCACCGGCTTCGCGCCCAGCAGCGCCGGCAGCCGGTCGTCCGCGTTCACCTCGCAGGCGAGCACCCGCTTGCCCCGCCGCGCCGCGGCCAGCGCCAGCGCCGCCGTGAGCGTGCTCTTCCCCACTCCCCCCTTGCCCGTGAGGACGAGGAAGCGGCGATCGAGCAGGGGGACGGGCGCTGCGGGGGGAGGCATCGGCGCGGAGGCAGTCTACAGAGCCCCCGCGCCGGCTTCCAGCCCTTCTCCGGTCAGCCTTGCGTAAACGTCTCTTCGATGGTCAGGCTCTCGCCACCCTCGGTGCCGCTGAGCTCCAGCGTCATCGAGCCGCCGCTGAGCGTGACGTCGCCGGAGGTAAAGGTGATCGTCGTACCGCTGTCGCTGCACGACGGACTGCCGCTGAGCGTGCCATCGGCGGCGCTCGAGGAGCCGGTCACGTTGAACGTGACGTTGCAGCCCGAGATGCCCTCGTAACTCTCGAAGGTCGCCGTGGAGCCGGAGCCATTGACGGTTTCGGTGTCGTTCTGGATGTTCGACACCGAGCCGTTGACGATGGCCTCGCCGCTGCCCGTCCAGGTGCCGTTGAAATACTGGCCGGCGCCGCCACCACCGGTCTGGCCGCCTGTCTGCCCACCTGTCTGGCCGCCCGTTTGGCCGCCGTTGCCGCCGCCGCTGGCGGGAGGGGAGGCCTGGGCGGCGGCGGCGTTCGCTTCCTGGGTGATGCCGCTGAGCTGTACGCCGGTCACGGCGACGGTCCCGACGCAATCGAAACCGCCGCTCGACTGGCCGCCTGAGCAGTTGCTGCCGACGCAGTCCTGCTCCGTGGTGATGCTGCCGGTGAAGCCGTCGCCGGAGAGCGTGAGCTGGAAGGTCTCCTTCGTTGTGTATTGAGGGTTGCCGTTCTGGTTGTCCTCGTCGGAGCCCGAGAACGTATAGACGCCAGAGGCGAGGCTGCCCGCGAACAGGTTTCCGGAGCCATCATCTAGCAGGTACTGGTTGCCGCCGCCGCTGCCGCTCGGCGCGGTGTAGATGGCCCAGTTGCCCACGCCGTCCAGGCCGGAGTAGACGTCCGTGGTGCAGTTGTTGCCAGTGCACGCGTAGCAGTTGGTTCCCGTAGCCGTGGTGGCCTGGCCTTCGATCACATGGAAGTACAGGACGTTGGAGTTGTTGCAGCCGAGTTGCAGCGCTGCAAGGAAGAAGATCGCGATGACGGCGAGCTTGCGCATGGAGGTCTCCGGTCTAGAAAGGGTGGAAGGGGAGGTCACGGCCCGATGGGGGTGGGGCCGGGGGTGGTCGGCACACCGGCCTGCTGCGGCGACACCTGCGTGGGGTTCGGAATCTGCGTGCCTACGACGGTGGCGCTCCAGGTGCAATCGTAGTCGCCCGTGTTGGCCGCCACGCCACCGCCCGGACAGAGCGAGGAGTCGTTCGAGTTGCAGCTCTGCTCTTGAGTGTAGGAGCCGGTGAAGCCGGGCCCCGAGGTCGTGATCTGCACCGTCGTCTTGACGAGCTTCGTGATGTTCGAGCTCTCGGTGGTGATCTCCTGGATCGAATCGGCGAACGTGTAGGTCCCGCTCGTGAGGCTGCCCTCGATTCCGCCGCTGCCGATGTCCAGCAGGTAGCTGTTGCTTCCGGGCAGGGTGTAGATGGCCACCGTGCCGTTGCCGTCGATGCCGGCGATGGTCACCACGTCGTTCCCGCCGGAGGCGCAGTTGGTGCCGGTCAGCGGGCTCTGGCCGGTGGTGCCGATGTGGTAGTACGTGACGTTCGAACCGCCACCAAAGGCGCCGCCGCAGCCCGCGAGGGCGAGGGTGGTGGCGAGCAACCGGCCGAGCTTCCAGGACATGTAAGACCTCCGCACGAGAGTTCTCGAAAACGGGCGCATCCCTAACGTGCCCCGGTCCAACCTGTCAAGAGACCCACCTTTGACTACCTGCTCGTTGGGCAACCGACGCTTGACCGGGCGCACGGGGTACGGCCAAATGCCCGCACCCGGAAGCAGGAACACCGAGGAGGGACCAAGTGAGCAACGAAAACGACGCCGCGCGTCAACATTCGATACCGATCTTGACGACCTACGATGCGCCGCCCGGCACGACCATCGACCACGTCGTGGGCCCCTGCTGGGGCATCACCGTGCGCTCGCGCAGCGTGGTGGGCACGGCCTGCGCGGGCTGCCAGATGTTCTTCGGCGGCGAGATCTCGCTGCTGACCAAGCTCGCCGCGGATTCGCGCAACGAGGCGATGGATCGCCTCGAGCGGCACGCGCGCGAGCTGGGCGCGGACGCGGTGCTGGCGATGCGCTTCGACTCGGGCGAGCTGATGCAGAACACGAACGAGATCATCGCGTACGGCACGGCGGTGAAGCTCAAGAAGGCGTGAGCGGCGTGCGCGGCAAGGACCCCTCACCCCATCCCTCTCCCCTGACAGGGGAGAGGGTGTCTGGAGTGAGCGGCGTGAGCTGCAAGGACCCCTCACCCCGTCCCTCTCCTCTGACAGGGGAGAGGGTGTCTGGAGTGAGCGGCGTGCCCGGCAAGGACCCCTCACCCCATCCCTCTCCCCTGAC
>DATJNL010000256.1:0-5261 GCA_035508175.1 Myxococcales bacterium | reverse complement strand
GCAGCGCCGCGATGGACCTCTTGAGTCGCGACGCTTACGTGCGGGGCCTGTCCCTCTGCGCCCTGCTCCTCGCCGCCCTCACCGCCGTCACGGACTACCTGTTCCGCCGCACCGCCTCCGCCTCGCTCTCGGAGGCCGGCCTGGCGTCGCTCTTCGGCGAGCTGAACCTCGTGGTGGGCCTGGTGGCGGTGGCCTTCCAGCTCGGGCTGGCGCAGCGGGTGATGGCGCGCTTCGGCATCTTCCGCTACCTCACGCTTCCTCCGCTGGGAGTGGCCGCGGCCTCCGCGCTGTCGATCGGCGTGCCCGGGCTCGGTCCCATCTTCTTCGCGAAGGCGATCGAGAACGCCGGCAGCCTGTCGGTCACGCAGGCCGGCTTCCAGCTGCTCTACGGCCCCATCGCGCCGGAGCTCCAGGGTCCGGTGCGCGGGCTGGTCGACGGCCTCATGAAGAAGGCCGGCTTCGCCGCGGGCGGCGTGCTGCTCTTGCTCCTCGGGACGCGCTGCTCGGAGACGGTGCTCGGGCTCGCCGCGGTGGGCGTGGCCCTCGCCTGCGCCCTCGCGCTCCTGCGGCAGAAGCCGCGCTACGTGGCCGCGCTGGCGCAGCGGCTCACGGCGGCGAGGCCCCTCGCCGGAGGGGTGCTCGACGCGGACGCCCGCCGGCTGCTCGAGGTCGAGCTCGCCGATCCGTCCCCTCGCCGGGCGCTGAACGCGCTCGAGCTGCTCGGGGCGGAGGCGGCCTTCGACCCGCGGCCGTGGCTGGCCGGTCTGCTCTCGCATCCCGTCGACCGGGTGCGCGAGACCGCCGTGCGCCTGGCGGCGTCGTCCGGCGCGGTCGAGGCGCTCCCGCGCCTGGTCGAGATGGCGGAGCGGGAGACGGCCCGGCGGCCGCGCGACGAGGCGGTGCGGGCGCTCGCCGCGCTGCTGCCGCCCGGGGAGGCGCTCGCGCGCCTGCGCACCTTCGTCGCCTCGAACGACCCGGGCCTGCGGGCCGCCGCGGTCGAGGCGCTCTGGAAGCTCGGCGACGAGGGGCAGGCGGTCGCGCGGGAAGGGTTGGAGCGGACGCTCGCGGGCACCTCCCCGCCCGAACGGCGCGAAGCGGCCCGGCTCGCCGGGCGCCTCGGGTCCGCGCTCGCCGCCGCCAAGCTGGGGGACCTGCTCGCCGATCCGGATCCTTCCGTGCGGGCCATCGCCTGCGCCTCCGCCGCGCAGCTGCGGCCGCCGGAGCTGATGGGCCCGCTCTTTCGCCTGCTGGAGGACCGGCGCACGCGCCGCGCCGCGCGCGAGGCGCTGGCCGCTTATGGCGACGAGGCCGTCGGGCCGGCCTGGGCCATCCTCGACGACCGGTCGCAGCCGCTGCCCTTGCGGCTCGAGATCCCGCGCCTGCTGCGCTACATCGGCACCGCGGAGGCGGCCGGCGCGCTGCTGTACTCGAACATCCAGGACGACGCCTTCCTGCGTTACCGGATCGGGCTGTCGCTGTCCCGCTGGCGCGAGCAGAACCCGGACCTGCCCGTCGATCAGGGCCGCGTCCGCGACGCCGTGGGCCGGCGCATCGAGGCCTACCTCCATTATCTGCCGGTCTGGGCCGACGTCCGCGCCGGGCTCGGAGAGCGCAGCCTCCTCTGCCGGGCGCTCGCCGATCGGCTCGACCAGAGCCTCGAGGTGGTCTTCCGGCTGCTCGGCCTCGTGTACTCCCACCGCGCGCTGCTCGCCGCCCACCGGCGCTTCACCGGCTCCGATCCGCGCGAGCGGGCGCAGGCGGTCGAGCTCCTGGACTCCCTTCTCGACGACGACCTGCGGCGGCGCCTCGTGCCGGTGCTCGAGGGCAACCACCGCCATCCCCTCCAGCCCATCGGGGGCGACGCCTCGCGCCTTGCGCGCCGGCTGGACGATCTGGCAGGCTCGCGCGACGTCCTGCTGTCGGCGCTGGCGCGGGCCGCGAGGCGCGCCCAGCCGGGCGGGGACCAGGAGGAAGTCAGCGTGAGCACGCTGGGGCTCGAGAAGATCCTGCTGCTGGAGGGCGTCGACATCTTCGCCGGCTGCAGCGTCGACGACCTCTCGGCGATCGCGGGCATCGCGCGCGAGCGCAGGTTCGCGCCGGGCGAGGCGGTCTACCGGGAAGGCGAGCCCGGCGAGGCGCTGTACGTGATCGTGGAGGGGAGCGTGCGCATCGAGAAGGCCGGCCGGGAGGTGCTCACCCTCGGCGCCCCCGAGACGATCGGCTCGGTGTCGCTGATGGACGGCGCGCCCCGCCCGACCGACGCGGTGGCGGCCACGCAGCTGCGCTGCCTGGTGCTCGACCGCGGCGACTTCCTCGATCTCGTCGCCGACCGCCCCGAGCTCCTCAAGGGCGTCTTCGCGGGGCTGTCCAGCCACCTGCGCAAGGTGCTGGATCGAACCGCGGCGCAGGATCGCGCCAGCGCCGCGTGAAGCTCAGGCGCCCGCGGGCCGCTTGAGCTCGCCGAGATCCGACAGGAGGCGCGCGATGCGGTCGGTGCGATCGGCCAGCTCGCGGCGCAGCTCCTCCAGCCTCTCCTCGCGGTCGTTGGCGCGGGCCCGCAGCGCGCCCAGCTCGTCGCCGTTCTCGGCGGCCGACGTCGAGACGTCCTCCGTGGCTTCCGCCGGGAGGCTCTGGGCGAGCATCGCCGCGGGCAGCGAGGCCATCTGGCGCAGCTCGGCCTGCGCGGCCGTGACGGCCGCCTCCAGGCGGTCTCGCTCGCGGGCGAGGCCCGCGGCCCGCTCGGCCGTCTCGCGGGCCCCCTGGCCGTCCCGCTGGGCAGTCGCGAGGTCGGTTCTTGCGGCATCGAGCAGCGCTTGCAACCGTTCCGCCTCCGCCTTCCAGGATCCGATCTCGGCCTGGGAGCCCCAGTCGCCGGTCGTGCGGATGGCCTGGAGCCGCTGCTGCTGCGCCACCATCAGCTCGCCCTTGAGGCGATCCACCTCGGCGGTCAGCACGTCGCGGCCGGCCGCCGCGGACTCCGCCGCCGCGAGCGCCGTGCGCAGCCGGTCGGCCTCGGCGCGCTGCGCCTCCTGGCCCTGTCGCAGCGCCTCCAGCTGATCGCGCGCCGCCGCCAGCTCGTCGAGGGCGCGGCGCTTCGCCTCGCCGCTCGCGGACGCGGCCTCGCGCGCCTGGGTGAGCCCGCTGGAGAGGATCTCCTGCTGCTCGACCGAGCCGTGCAGGCGCCGCCGCTCCCCGTCCAGCTCGTTCTCGAGCGCCTCGATGCGCTCGTGCGCGGCGCGCAGCTGCCCCGTGTCGTCGCTGCGCTGCCGCAGCTCGGCCTCGGCGTGGTCGGCGCGGGCCTGTGCCGCCCGCGTCAGCTCCTCGAGCCGCCCGACCTTCTCGCCGAGCTCGCGTGCGGCGCGGCGTTCCGAGGCCATCGTCTGGCCCGCACGCTCCAGCAGGGAGCGGGCTTCCTCGAGGCTCTTGGCCTCCCGCCGCGCCTCGGCGTGGCGCTCGTCGGCCTCGCGCCGCAGGCGGGCGTTGTCCGCCCGCGCGGACTCGAGCGACTCGTTCAAGCGCTTCAGCCCCGCGACGGTGGCCGCGACATGGCTCTCCGCGGCCTCGGTGCGCGCGCGCCCCTGGGATTCCGCGCTGGCCAGCGTGTGGATGTCGCGCTCGAGCCGCGCCGCCCGCGCGCGGCCCTCCTCGACGTGCCGTTCCAGCTCCGCGGCGCGCTCCGCCGCGTCGGCGGCGTCGTCGAGGGCGTGCTTCGCCCGGTCGGTCGCGGCGGCGAGCTGCTCGCGCAGGCTGGCCTCGGACGCGCGCAGCACGTCGACCTGCGCGCCGACCTGGCTCGCCCGCGCCAGCGCTTCGGCCAGCTCCTGGCTCAAGCGGTCGGTGGCGGCCCGGGCGCGGCGGTCCCGCTCCTCGAGCTCGGCCGGCAGTCGCTCCAGCTCGCGGAGGCGGCCGCGCAGCTGCGCCAGCTGGGCCTCCGAGCCCTCCTTGGCGTTGACGACGGCGACGAGATCGGCCTCCACCTCGCCCAGCCGGGCGGC
Source organism: Myxococcales bacterium (assembly GCA_035508175.1). Lineage (GTDB taxonomy): Bacteria > Myxococcota > Myxococcia > Myxococcales > JAKAPL01 > DATJNL01. The sequence goes on along the minus strand of DATJNL010000256.1, from coordinate 1,266 downwards.
CGCGTTGGCCCGCGCGGTGCGCAGCTCGGCCGAGAGCTGGGCGATCTTCTCGTCCCGGGCGGCGACCTCGGCCGCGAGCGAGGCGCGCGCGCTCTCCACCGCGGTCAGCTCCTCGGATTGCCGCTGCAGCTCCAGCGCGGCGGCGTTCTCCCGGGCCGTCATGGCCTGGAGCTCGGCGCGCAGCTGGGCCTGGAGCGCACCACCGCGCTGGTTGTGCTCCTCGGTGGCCGCGAGCGCCTCCTCCAGGCGTCCGGCGCGGGCCAGGGCGTCGCTCACGCGGCGCTGCATCTCCTCGGCGGCGGCGGCGGCGCTGCGGGCGCGGGCCTCGAGCGAGGCGCGGCCGGCGGTGGCCTCGTCGAGCGCCGCCCGGGCCTGCTCGTCGCGCAGCCGCAGCTGGCGCAGCTCCACGTCGAGGCTCTTCGCGCGCGCCAGCGAGGCGGCGAGCTCCTCGGCGCGCGCGGCGAGCTGGCGGCGGGCGTGGTCGCGGTCCTCGCGGTAGGCCTCGGCTTCCCGCCGGGCGGCCGTTGCCGCGGCCGCCGAGTCGCGCGCCTCCTGCTCGCGCCAGCCGAGCGCGGCGTCGCGCTCCTCGAGCTCACGGCGCAGCGCGGCCACCCAGCTGTCGCGCTCGGCGCAGGACGCCTCGGCGGCGGCGAGCGATTCGCGCAGCCGCTGCGTGGCCTCGTCCGGCTCCGGGGGCTCGCCGGGGGCTGCGGCCAGTCGCCCCTCGAGCAGGGGGCGGGAGGGCAGGGCCACCAGGGACAGCTCGTCGATCGCGAGGGGCTCGAGGCCGCAGACGAACAGGTAGTGCGAGGCCTCGACCGCGCCGGCGAGCGTGCCGTCGACCGCGGTGTCGGGGTTCTCCACGCCGTACGGCACGAGCGTGTAGCCGACGAGCGGGCTCTGCACGACGACCTGCACGGACGGGAAGGCCTGGGAGAGGCCGGCCACGAGCAGCGCGTAGTCGGCCCCTTCGGTCACCGGGCCGGCCAGGTCGAGACTGCCGGGGTTGACCGCCACGGCCAGCAGTCGGCCGCCGGCGGCCAGGTGGTCGCGGAAGCGTTCGGGCGCGCCGGGCTCGAGGAGGGCGGTCGCATCGTGGAAGAGGACCACGTCGAAGAGCGCGCCTTCGGCCAGCGCCTCCAGCGTCGTGGCCTCCAGCCGCGCGCGCCGCTTCCCCGCCGGCAGTGCGGCCACCTCCTCGGGCGTCCCAGCGGAGACGACGGCCGCCGCCCCTCGCTCCAGGCACAGCTCGGCGCCGGCGAGGCC
>DATJNL010000255.1:0-27924 GCA_035508175.1 Myxococcales bacterium | reverse complement strand
GCAGGGCGCTGGTTTTCGCCACTCTTGGGCATCCTGACCGCGGTCTGCCTCGTGCAGGCATTCCGCGTACCCGCGCGGCGGAAGCTGTGGATCACCGCCTCGTACCTCCCAGCTACTCTCGGGATCGCTGCCGCGCTGGTCGCCTTCTACTCCGCGTACTTCTCGGTCCTGGACAACTTCAGGTAGCGTCTCCCTAGAGTAGCGGCGCCTGGCGTCGCACGAGCTCCGCCAGCGCAAGGTCCTCGAACAACCGCGCCGCCTCCGCGGCGTTCAGCCCGGCTCGCACCAACTCGGCGTCGAGACGCGCAGGTCGCCAGCCTCGCATTCGCGCAAGAGCCGTCCGCGCCCGGGCGATCGCCGAAGGGCTCACCTCGAGCCCCAGTTCCCTCGCCATTGCAGCCAGGACCACTGCATCGGTTCCGACGGTCGCGAGCGCTGGCGTCGCAACACCCAGACGAACGCGCACCGGCGCCGTCCGGGCGGATTGACGGACTGCGCCCACCGGCGCGTCCCGGACGAAGGTCGAGGCCGCGGTCAGACATGTACGAGCATCGTCCGCCTTCAGATTCGGCAGGCCTGCGGCCGCATACCGGTCGAAGCGACGCCGCGTGTTGGTCGACCAGCCTACCCGCTCCAGCACCTTGGGCCAGCGCCGATCCTGGTAGAACAGCCCAGCGGCGGCCCCGATGAGGGCCGTGGCCTCGGCCGCCTTCAGGATGCCCTGCGCTCGCGCCACCTTCGCGATCCACCGTACGTTGACCAGCGGCACGGTCAATGGGAGGTAGGCCTCGCCCACGTCCCCGTGCAGCAGCGCGACCTCGCCATCGTCGACCAGCTGACCATCCCGAAACCAGCGGAAGACCTGCCCGACCCCCACCATTCCAAAGGGGGCGAGCTCGCAAGCACGCAGCGCCCCCATGCTCGCCGCTCCGAACACGGCCACTCCCGCCTCGAGCGCCTCGAGAAGCTCGCGGTGCCAGACGGCCGGTCGGGCCTCGAAGACCCCATCGACGAGCGCGATCGCCGCCGGCCGGGAGGCCAGCGCCCGCCAGACATCTCCTCGGGCGGCGGGCGGAAGAAGGGTCACCGGGCCGGCCACGCGCCGGGCCTCGGCAGACGGCAGCGACGGTCCCAGGAATGCGACGAGACGGCTCACAGGAGCGCGGACCGCAGAAGCGAGGGTGCGACGATCTTGACCACCGAGCCCGGAAAGCCGGGGGGCGCCAGCTCGAACGCCGCCACGCGACGATGTCCAGCGCGCTGCAAACGATGCAAGAGCCAGTCCGTGCCCGCCCGCTGTGGGGGCGCGGGCAGCGCGGCGGCCGTTCGTCGTGGCTTCACGCGAGCCACCGCCGCGCAGAGTCGACGCAGGTCCCCCGGAGCCATGGGAGCGACGTCCTCCCGGGCGCCGTGAATGTCGGTGAGCCGCGACTGGGCCGCCTCGAAGAACGCCGCGAGGAGCGCCTCTCGCGGCTCGAGCCGGCAGGCATACCCGGCGGTCAGCGGCACCGGCGCGTGGCCGTCGTCCAGGAGCAGTGCACCGGCCACGGGCACCCCGAGATTCGACGTCGGCGTCAGATCGAAGAGCCAGAGGTGCAGGCCCACGGTCGCAAGGTGGCGTTGCCAGCGCCGGAGCCCTTCCGGCAGCGACGCTGGGGCAACCGCGCGTCGTTCCATCTCTTGCTCCGTCCAGCCTTCCGGCAGCGACCTCGCGAGCTGATCGCGCTCGATGGCCTCCAGCAAGGCGTGGCGCAGCGCGAGCCCACCACGCACGTGGGCCCCCATGCCGTTGCTGGTCCACTGCCAGATCCGCGGACCGATCGGCGGCGACCCCGGAGGCGGACAATGCAACGCCGCCGCCGGAGCGAAGACGCGCGTGCCGGAGAAGAGGTTCCGTCCGGCTCGAAAGGCGCAAAAGATCCGGTCGCCCCACAGCTCCGGAGCGGTGCGGCTGCCCGCCGAGCCGAGATCGCCGTCCCAGACCGCCGCCGCGCCGAAGCGCGCCCGCATGCCCGCCGGGGTCCCGTACAGCAACTCTTCCGGGGCCACCCGTTCGGCGGCCCAGAGCTCGGCGGCCTCGCCGAGCGCCGCACGTCTGGCTTCTTCCCAGCTCCTCCCCTTGCCGTTGGCAACCTGCAGCACGTGCCCTCGCGGCCGCACCGCGCAGGCCACCTCGACGCCCGCGCGGTCGAGCCCCGTGACGCGGCCGACGCGCGTGACTCCGATGAGGCGCGCGAAGCCGTCGTTCACGGTGCAGAGCCTACCCGATCGTCGACGGCCGAAGGTGGCCCTCCGTCCGTCCGGCACAATCGCTCTGATCCCGTATTCAGTTTCGGATAGAGTACCTCCATGCCCGAGGCGGAATTCGAGACAGGCGAGCTGAAGGAAAATCTGGATTCGACCGTGGAGCGGCACACGGAAGCGCACGGCGAACGCGCTGCGCCGCCATGGTTGCGCCCATTGAGTCTCACCACCGCCCTGATCGCCGTGATGGCGGCGGTTGCCTCGCTGCTGTCCGGCAGCTTTTCCAACGATGCCCTGCTCGAAAAGAACGAGGCCGTGCTGTTGCAGGCGAGGGCTTCGGATCAGTGGGCTTTCTTCCAAGCGAAGGGGCTGAAGGGAGCACTCGCGGCCAGCCAGGCGGAGGTGCTCGCGCCCACCAATCCCGCCCTCTCCGCGCATCTGAAAGCGGAGGCCGAGCGCTACAAGGGCGAACAGACCGAGATCCAGAAGCAAGCCCACGAGCTCGAGGCCCAGGAGACCGAGCGCAATGAGGCGTCGAATCGGTTCCTGGAGCGCCACCACCAGTTTGCGCTCGCGGTGACGCTCTTCCAGATCGCGATCGCCCTCGGCGCGATCGCGGCCCTCGCCCGACGGCAGCCGCTCTGGTGGCTCGGTCTCGGCGCGAGCGTGGTCGGGATCGCCTTTTCGCTGCGGGGCCTATTCCTGTAAGGTCCACGCGTGTCCATCGCGATCCGGGTGAGCGGCTTGGCAGCGCCGGCCCCTGCGCCCGAACTCCCCACCCTGCTGGCGGCTGGCAAGACCGTGTGGATCGACGCGGCGGGTGACGATCCCGAGCTGTTCCAGCTGCTCACGGAAAAGCTCCGGCTGCATCCCTTGCTGGTGGAAGACATCCTCGAGAAGCAGCCCAGCGCCAAGGTCGAGGACTACGGCGACTACCTCTACGTCGCCGCCCTCGCGATGGTTCCCCAAGGCGACGACTGTACTGCCCTGCGCTCGGCTGACCTCGATCTGGTCATCGGCCCCGGTTGGCTCTTCACCCACCACCACGAGGTCTCCACGGCCGTCGAAGCAGTGGCGCGCGACCTCGCGCGCAACTCCCGGCCGTTCGAGCGCGGCCCCGCGGCTCTCGCTCACGCGCTTCTCGACCGAGTGGTGGACGATTATCTCCCCATCATCGACGCCTTCGACGACGAGGTCGAGACGCTCGAGCAAGCCGTCATCGACGATCCGACGCGCGCCGTGCTGCAGCGCCTCTTCCTGGTGAAGCGGTCGTTGCAGGTCCTGCGGCGCGCCTCCGTTCACCAGCGCGAGGTGCTGCAGCGCCTCGCCCGCGGTGAGTTCGAGCGCGTCCCGCTGCCGGAGCTGCCGTTCTTCCGCGACGTCCTGGATCACTTCGTGCGCGTGGCCGACCTCTGCGACAGCTATCGAGAGCTCCTCTCGAACGACCTCGATGCCTACCTGTCGGTGGTCTCGAACCGAATGAACGAGGTCATGAAGACCCTGACCATCGTGGCCACGCTGTTCCTGCCCGCGAGCTTCGTCGTCGGGCTCTACGGCATGAACTTCGAGCACATGCCGGAGCTCCATTGGCGCTACGGCTACCTCTACTGCTGGGCGGTGTTGAGCGCGGTCTTTCTCGGCATGCTGCTCTGGTTCCGCCGGCGCCACTGGATCTGAGTGCGCGCGCTCTCAGAAACACTCGAGATCCGAACCCGCGGCCGTGGGATGTACGACTTTACCCGGAACACCGTCGACTGGCTGCGCTCTCACCGGGCCGCCGCCGGCGTGCTGACCCTGTTCATCCAGCACACCTCCGCGAGCTTGCTCGTCCAGGAGAACGCGGACCCGGACGTTCAGGCCGACCTCGAGCGCTTCTTCGAACGCCTCGTGAAGGACGGCGATCCTCTCTTCCTCCACGACGCCGAGGGACCAGACGACATGCCCTCGCACGTGCGCGCCGCGCTGACCCAGACCAGCGTCTCGGTGCCGGTGATCGACGGCCGACCGGCGTTGGGTACCTGGCAGGGGCTCTACGTGTACGAGCATCGGAAGGTGCCACACGTTCGGCGGGTAGTCCTGAGCTACCTGGGCACCTGAGGTCTTCAGACCGCTTTGAGGTGTTGATCGAAAAACGCGATGATCCGCCGCCGGGCGTCGATCGCAGCCGCCTCGTTGTAGCCCGCACCGAACAGCTTCATCAGCACCAGCATGAGCCGAGGCGCGTCCCCAGGCTCGAACGCGTCGAGGAAAGAGTGGCCCGCCTGCGGGTACTCCTTCACATCGTGCGGCACCCGCTTGTCGGTGAGGATCTTCTCGAGCCGACTGGCCGTCCCGCGCAGGCCGCCATCCTTCCCGCCGTAGCTCGCCACGACTGGGCACGCGCCCTCCAGAACCTGCTCGGCGTCCTTCGGAAGCCGACCGTAGTTCGCGCTCGAAACGGCGAAACCGTGCTTCGAGGCGAGCAGGATCGCGAAGCCGCCCCCGAGGCAGAAGCCGATGGCCCCGATCCGGCCGCTGCACCCGGGTTGCGCCGTGAGCCAGCTCCGGGTGCTCTCGATGTCGTCGAAGGTGGGTCCGCGCCCTGCCGCTGCGTCGCGAAAGGCGGCGCGTACGCAGGCGATCTTTCCGCCCGAGCGGAACAGGTTCGGCGCGGCGGCCAGGTAGCCCTCGCTCGCCAGCCAGTCGGCGTGCTTGCGCAGAACCTGGCTCATCCCGAACGCGTCGTGGATGACGACCACCCCTGGCCACGGTGGTGGGCGGGTGGGGGTGGCGACGTACGCGGGCATCTCGCGCGCCGCGGTGGAAATGGTGGTGTCCGCCATGGAGCCTCCGTGGCTCCTCGTATCCCAGGGGCGCCCCGCGGCGTCAACGAATTGCCCGACCCGGGTGACAACCGCGGCGTGTGCTAGGCTCGGTGGCATGCGAGGGGCCCATGGCGCGATCGCTCTTGCAGGGTGCTTCATGCTGGGCTGCGGCAGCTCCGGGACCACCACTTGCTTCACCGACGGCGGCGTCGACGCGGGCGCGGACACTGGGTTCCACACCGCGGCGCACGGCGCCTTCCCCCAGGCGACGGACGCCGGCGGTCCCGTGCTGGTGAATCCGGCGCTCGTGACCGTCACGTTTCCAGGCTACGCTCTCGAGCAACAAGTGCAGACCTACGACACGTTCCTCGCGGGATCCGACTGGCTCGCCACCATTGGCAAGGATTACGGCGTGGGAGCGGGCACTGCTACCCAAGTGGTGCTGGCTTCCGCCGCCCCCTCGAGCTTGACCGACGACGACGTCGAGCAACTGCTCCAGGCGCGCATCGGCGATCAGACCCTGCCGAGCCCGACGGCGGACACGCTCTACGTCGTCTACATTCCGGTCGGAACCGATGAGACCGATTTCGCGGGGTACGACGATTGCGGTGCAGCGCAGGGCCACATCGTGGGCGGCTACCACTGGGAGTCGACCGCACAGGGCGCTCCCTTCGCCTACGCCGTCGTGTCGAGCTGCCAGGGACAGAGCCTCTCGGATCTGGAGCTCGCCGCGTCACACGAGATCGCCGAAGGCGCGACCGATCCGTTTCCCGCCTCGAACCCGGCGTGGGGTATCGCCGACCCCAAGAACCCCTGGCACTACGACAACAGCGAGCTCGCCGACCTGTGTGTGCTGCAGACGACCACGGAGCAAGGCAACACCCTCTCCCGCATCTGGTCGAACAGCGCCGCCGCCGCGAGCCGGGACCCCTGCCAGCCCGTGCCGGCAGGCGCCCTACCCTATTTCAACGCCTCGCTCACGCCGACCACCCTCCAGACCGCTCCCGCGGGCAGCGCGATCACCTACCAGCTCACCGGGTGGTCGCTCGGCCCCGTCCCCGACTGGGGGCTCTCCGTCGTGCTGAGCCCGTACGCCACCTTCTTCCCCACCACCGCGCTCGATCGCGGCACTCTCAACAACGGCGAGACGGCCACGCTGACGATCATCATCCCCCCGGGCGCTTCTTCCGGCAGCCAAGCAGGGCTCCTCGTCTATTCGGAGCTGCAGGCGGACGAGTCCGCGTACTGGCTAGCCGCCGTGCAGGTGCAGTGACGGCGCGGGCGTTCGCGGGAGCTGCCATCGACATGGCTGAGAGCCTCCGAGTGCGCCCCGCCACCGCAGCCGATGCGGCCGAGACCGCGGCGTGCCAGCTCACCTGCTACCGTGCCGCCTATGCCCACATCCTGCCCGCGGAACGGCTCCAGTCGCCCACCCTGAAGAAGGAGTTTCTCGAGGGCCGCCGGCAACGCTACTCGACCGCCCCAGCGATCCACCTGGTCCTCGAGGGACCTGACGGCTCGGGAGGGCGCGCGGTGCTGGGTTTCTCAGACGCAGGCCCTCTGCGCCCCTACCCCACGCTGCGTCCCCAGGTCGCCGCCGCGACCGAAGCGGCTGCGACGCTCGAACTGTGGACATTGTACGTGCACCCGGGGCTGCGCGGACACGGGGGCGGCCCACTCCTGTTCGCCGGAGCCGTCGAGGCGCTCGGCCAGCGCCACCCCGACAGCCCCCGTCTGGTCGTGCTGACGTTCGAGGCCAACGCGCCAGCCCGCCGACGCTACGAGCGGCTCGGCGGCCGCTTGTTCGGCACCCTCTACGGCTACGAGCTATGGGGGCGCGACTACCGCGTGGCCTGCTACGAATGGCTGCCGGCCGCCGCCGCCCAGCGCCGCACGTAGGCCCTTGCCCCCGGCGCCGTTCCGGCCGCCCGACCGGCAGGTAACGATTCGTAAACGCTGCACCATGCCAGGCGCGATCGGGTTACCGTTCGCTTTCGTGAGCTCCGAGACCCTGTCGTTCGGTCCTGCCGTCTGGCTCGTCTGGTTGTTCCTGGGTTGCGCGCATGCCCAGCCGCCCCCGGAGCCGCCTTTCACGCCGCCCGTGTTGCTCCCGCGATCCTCCATTGCCGCGATCCTTGCCCACCGCGGAGACCTGCAGCTGACCGATGAGCAGGTGCAGCGTCTCGAGGAACGCGACGACGCCCTCGAGCAACGGCAGGCGGCTCTGCGCACGGCGTTCGCCCGCCCGCGAGACGGCGAGGCTTCGAAGCAGCGCGGCGGGCAAGAAGGAGGTCAATCTCCCGCGCAGGCGGCCCAGCCGCCCGGAATGGGGATGGGCGGCGGGAGGCGCCACGGCCAGCGGATGGCCAGCGAGCCCACCGCCAGGCGACCGGATCCCAAGGTCCTCGAGAACCAGCTGGACGACAACGACACGCACGCCTACCTGGCCGCGGAGGCCGCCGTGCTCACCGAGAAGCAGCGAGACCCCGCCCGCGAGATCGCGGAACAGTACCGCGAGGCACTCTACGATCAACGGGATCAAGCGGCACGGCGTGCCAGCGAGGGGCACTAGGCGGTCGGGCCGCGGGCGCTCACGGCGGACGCTTCAGGTCGTGTCCATGAGCCGCTGCCGGCAGGGCGGGCAGAAGCGCCGCAGCTCCGAGGGCGTGCCGTCGGGAAGCCGGTCGGCGAGGTTGGCTCGATCCTTCCCGAGTTCGCCGTCACGGTCTTCGAGCTCTTTCTCGGGGAGCTCGCTGCCACACGCCGGGCATTTCCGCGAACCCATACCGCCAGTGTACCAAAGGCGACAGCCGGAGTCAGCGAGGACCACCCCTCCCATCCCCTTCTCAGCTGTTACAATGTGAGAGAATCCGAGGTGGCACCATGAAATGGCTCACCCTCGCTGCCGTTCCCACCCTCGTGCTGGTCCCGGGACTGTCCAGGGCCGACGACGTCCGCGTCTTCACCGACCCGCAGGGTGTGCAGACGTACACCAACGTGCCAGCATCCCAAGCGGACGCTCTGCCGCCTCCGAAGAACGATCACGGCGTGGAGGTCTACTACAACGTGCCGCCGCCTCCGCCGCGGAAGGATCAGACGAGCGCCCAGCACGAGCCGGACGCCCCGGCGCCCGAGGAGGAGGCCGCGCTGTCCACCCAGGGTCCTCCACCGCCCGACGTGGGGGCCGACATCCAGCCACCGCCGGCGACCGCCAACGGACAGTGGGTCGACACCGATCAGTACGGCTGGCTCTGGATGCCCTACGGCTCCCAGTACGTCAGCGAAGGTTCCGCCGACGAGGAGGACCCGTACGCGTACGTCTACGACCCCAGCGAGGGCTGGACCTGGCTCGCGGCGCCTTGGATCTGGGGCTGGGGGCCATATCCCTACTTCGGCGCGCTCGGCCCCGGGCGCTTTGGCTGGTACCGCGGCTTGATCCGCTCGGGCTACGGCTGGGGCGGCTACCGCGGCGGGGGCCCCGGCCGCGCCGGCGTCTCGCGGGGACTGGCGGGCGGCCATCGCGGCGGAGGCCAGACGTTCCGCGGAGGCAACGCCTTCCACGGCGCTCATTATGGTCGCGGATATGGATACGGCGCTGGCCACGGCGCCGCGTTCCGTTCCGCCCGCCCGGGCAGCGGGTTCCACGGCCCTTCAGGCGTTCCTCGACGGTACTCCGGGAGCGGAGGGTTCTCCGGTGGCCATGCCGGCGGCGGATTCCGGGGCGGCGGCTTTCGCGGCGGCGGCCGACGCTAGCCGAAGCGGCGCTCGAGGTCGCCGCCGGGCGGCAGAGCGTCACGGGGTGGAGCGCTTGGTTCGAACGCGCACCCTGCTCTCCGGGAGCCAGCCAAGCCTCGGCCACCGGACCACACGGAAACGCCGCAGTCCTCCGAGCCCTGAGCTCCCAATCCGTTGATCCGGCAGCCCTTTCGTGGCACGACCGTCGGGGCGGGTGAACATGCGGCCGCGTGTCGATCCGGCCGGGCCTCGTTCGTCGCCTGGGTGAACCCGAAGCTGGAGGAGCCATGAGATACCTGTCGTTCATTCGCCATTCCGAGTCCTATCGCCAGACCCCGCCGCCCCCCGCGCTCATGGAAGCGATGGGCAGCTTCATCGAGCGCTCGCTGAAGGAAGGCACCCTCGTGGATACGGGGGGCTTGTTGCCGAGCAAGGACGGCGTCCGCGTGCGCCTCGCGCGCGGCAAGATCACCGTCACGGACGGGCCGTTCGCGGAGAGCAAGGAGGTCATCGGCGGCTGGGCCATCCTCGAGGCGAAGTCCAAGGCCGAGGCCATCCGCATCGCCACGGAGTTCATGGAGTTGCACCGGAAGCACTGGCCCGAGTTCGACGGCGAGTCCGAGGTGCGACCCATGTTCGAGCCCGGCAAGGGCCCGTGACCGAGACCCAATCGAAAGGTGCATGACATGCGCGTGATGGTGCTGGTTCCGGGCGACGAGAACTCCGAGGCGGGAAAGATACCGAGCCAGGAGCTCGTCGGAAGGATGATGAAGTTCAACGAAGAGCTGGTGAAGGCCGGCGTCATGCTGGCCGCCGACGGCCTCACTCCGACGTCGAAAGCCAAGCGGGTGCGCTTCGCCGGCTCTCAGCGGACCGTGATCGACGGGCCGTTCGCGGAGACGAAGGAGCTCGTGGCCGGCTACTGGATCTGGCAAGTCAAGTCGATGGACGAGGCGGTCGAGTGGCTCAAGCGCGCCCCGTTCGATGGCGGCGTCGAGGTGACCCTCCGGCCCGTGTTCGATGCCGCGGACTTCGGCAAGGAGCTCACGCCCGAGCTGCGCGAAAAGGACGAGCGGCTGCGTGCCGAGCTAGAGCGCCAGCGACGGTCCTGAGCGAGAAGGATGGCGACGGCGGCCACCAGGACGGCCATCGAGGCCGTGTGGCGCATCGAGTCCGCGCGGCTCATCGGCGGCCTCGTCCGGGTGGTCCGCGACGTCGGCCTCGCCGAGGACCTCGCACAGGAGGCGCTGGTGCTAGCTCTCGAGCGCTGGCCCGCGAGCGGGGTCCCGAACAACCCGGGCGCCTGGCTCATGACGACCGCGAGGCACCGCGCCATCGATTCGCTCCGACGGCGCCAGCTCGAGGAAGGCAAGTGCGGGGCCCTCGAGGCGGAGGCCGCGCCGTCGATGCCCGACCTCGAGGGCGCCCTCGACGACGCCGTGGGGGACGACCTGCTGCGCCTCGTCCTCATCGCCTGCCACCCGGTGCTCTCCACCGAAGGCCGCGTAGCGCTCACGCTCCGGTTGCTCGGGGGATTGACGACCGAGGAGATCGCGCGAGCGTTCCTCCTGCCCGAGCCCACCATCGCGCAGCGTATCGTCCGCGCCAAGCGCACGCTCGCCGAGGCGCGCGCCCCCTTCCAGGTCCCGCGGGGCGAAGCACTGGCGGAGCGGCTGCCCTCGGTGCTCGAGGTCGTCTACCTGATCTTCAACGAGGGATACGCCGCCACGCGCGGCGACGAATGGATGCGCGTGGATCTCTGCGAGGACGCGCTGCGGCTCGGGCGCATCCTCGTCGGCCTCGTCCCCGACCAGGCAGAGGTCCACGGCCTCGTCGCGCTCATGGAGCTGCAGGCCTCGCGAACGCGCGCGCGCGTCGACGCAACTGGCCAGCCCATCCTGCTGCTCGATCAGGACCGCTCCCGCTGGGACCAGCTCCTCGTACACCGAGGCCTCGAGGCCCTCGCACGCGCCGAGGCCCTGGCCCGCCCCCTCGGCTTGTACGCGCTGCAGGCGGCCATCGCCGCCTGCCACGCGCGCGCACGCGCCGCCGAGGAGACCGACTGGAAGAAAATCGTCGCGCTCTACGATGCGCTCGTCGAGCTGACCCGCTCTCCGGTGGTCGAGCTGAACCGCGCCGTCGCGGTGGCCATGGCCTTCGGCCCCGCCGCCGGCCTCGAGCTCGTCGACGCGCTGGCCGACGAGCCCGCGCTGAGCTCGTACCACCTGCTCCCCAGCGTGCGCGGCGATCTCCTGGTGAAGCTCGGCCGTCCCGACGACGCGCGGCGCGAGTTCGAGCACGCTGCCGCCCTCGCACAGAACACCCGTGAGCGCGAGTTGCTCCTCGCGCGCGCCAAGGCCTGCGAGACGCGCGAGCGATCGTGAGCATGGAAGCTCTTGAGCCCACCGCTCAGGAATCGAGGACGGACCGGACCTTTGCGGCGAGCAGATCCGGGCTGATCGGCTTCGGGAGGAAGTGGATGCCGGCCTCGGGCACGCCGTGGTGGACGATCGTGTTCTCGGTGTACCCGGACGTGTAGAGCACCTTCAGAGACGGACGCCCCTGGCGCAGCCGATCCGCCAGTTGGCGCCCATTCATCTCTGGCATCACGACGTCCGTCAGCAGGAGGTGAATGTGGTCCGTCGAGCGTTCACAGAGCGCAATGGCCTCGCTCGGGAGCGCGGCCTCCAGGACGCGATAGCCCAGTTCCCGGAGCACCCTGAGCGCCGCCGCCCGGAGGGACGCTTCGTCCTCGACGACGAGAATCGTCTCGTTCCCGGAGACGCGGGGCGCCACCGGGACGGGCGCCTTCTCCTCACGCGCCGCTTCCGTGCGTGGCAAGTAGATCTTGAACGCCGTCCCGAGCCCCGGTTCGCTGTAGACCCAGACGTTGCCGCGGTTCTGCTTCACGATGCCGAAGACCGTGGACAGCCCGAGGCCGGTGCCTTTGCCCGGACCCTTGGTGGTGAAGAACGGCTCGAAGATCCTCGAGCGCGTGACCGCGTCCATGCCGGTGCCCGTGTCGATGACCGCCAGCATCACGTGGGGACCGGTGCCGGCGCCCGGGTGCTGGGCCTGGTAGTCTTCGTCGAGCACGACGTTGGCGGTCTCGATCGTGAGCTTGCCACCATCGGGCATCGCGTCTCGCGCGTTCACCACCAGGTTCATCAGGACCTGCTCGATCTGCCCGGGGTCGGCCTCGACGTCCCAGAGGTCGGGAGAACGCACGATCGACAGCTCGATGTCCTCGCCGATCAGCCGATCGAGCATCGTCCGGATACCCTGCAACGGGTCGTTGAGGCACAAGACCCTGGGCTCGATCACCTGCTGGCGGCTGAACATCAGGAGCTGCCGTGTCAGATCCCGCGCCCGCTCCCCGGCTTTCTTGATCTCGGAGAGGTCCTCGCGCATCGGACTGTCCGACGGCAGAGCTCGCATCAGCAGGTCGCTGTACGTGAGGATGATCGAGAGGAGGTTGTTGAAGTCGTGGGCGACGCCGCCGGCCAGGCTGCCGATGGCTTCGAGCTTCTGTGCCTGGCGCAGCTGCTCTTCGAGGCGCCGTCTGGCCCGCCGCGCCTCCCGCTCCTGGAGCGCCCGCTCCACTGCCGGCAGCAGTCGAACGAGCGCGCCCTTGAGCACGTAATCCGCGGCGCCGGCCTGGATGGCCGTCACCGCGGTCTCCTCCCCCACGGTGCCCGACACGATGATGAACGGGATGTCCACGGCCAGGGCCTTCAGCACCGCCAGGGCATCCAGGCCGCTGAAATGAGGCAGTGTCCAGTCGGACAGCACGATGTCCCAGCTGGAGGCGGCGATCGCCTCCTTCATGGCGCCCGCGTCCTCCACGCGGTGCGCCTCGATACCGCGGTTCATCCGCCGCAATTGCCGGAGGACCAGCGCGGCATCGCGCTCCGAATCCTCCACCATCAGAACCCGGAGCAGCTGACCCTTGGGTCCTCCGGCGTCCGATCGCGCGCGGTCGCTCAAGCCGCCCCCGGGGCAGGTGGGCCCTCGTTGAGAACGACCCAGAAGAGCCCGAGCGTCTTGACGGCCTCGGCGAACTCCGCGAAGGCGATGGGCTTGCGGACGAAGGCATTGACTCCCAGCGCGTAACCCCGCGCGCGGTCCTCTTCCTCGCGCGAAGCCGTCAGGATGACGACCGGGAGCAGCTTCGTGCGGGCGTCGGCCCGGATCTCGCGCAGCACGTCGAGCCCGTCGATCTTCGGCAGCTTCAGGTCGAGGAGCACCACCGCCGGAGAGGCCGCCGGGTCCCGCCCTTGGTACTGCCCGCGGCCGAAAAGGTAGTCGAGCGCCTCGGCGCCGTCCCTCGCGACCACGATCTGGTTGGCGATGTTCGCCTGGTTGAAGGCACGGATCGTCAACTTCTCGTCGCGCGGGTTGTCCTCCACCAGCAGGATGCTTGCTTTCAAGCCGTGCTCCTTTCGCTGATCCGATCGAAGGTGAAGAAGAAGGTCGCTCCCTTGCCCACGGCTCCCTCGGCCCAGATCCGCCCGCCGTGCCGGTGGACGATCCGCTGCACCGTGGCCAGGCCGATGCCGGTCCCCGGGAACTCGGCGGCCGTATGAAGCCGCTGGAAGGGAGCGAAGAGCTTGGCGGCATAGGCCGGATCGAACCCGGCGCCGTTGTCCTTCACGAAGAAGGTGCGCCCAGAACCGACCGGGTCCGCGCCGACCTCGATGCGCGGACGCGAAACCTTGGCGGTGAACTTCCAGGCGTTTCCGAGCAAGTTCTCCAGCACGGCCCGCGCCAGGCGGGGATCGGCTTCGGTTCGCAGGTCAGAGCCCACCACCAGCTCGTAGCCGTCGTGAGGTTGTGCAGTCGCCAGCTCTTCGACGACCGCCCGGGTCAGCGGGGCCAGGTCGACGGGCTCCGTGTGGAGCGCGGCACGCGTCACCCGGGAGAGCGACAGCAGGGCATCAATGAGCTCTCCCATCTCCTTGGCGCTCCCGAGGATCTCGCGCAGGCAATCGCGGCCGTCGTCGTCGAGCCGGTCGTCGTAGTCCGCGAGCAGGACCTCTGCAAACCCGCTCACGCCCCGCAGCGGTGCGCGGAGATCGTGGGCGACCGAGTAGCTGAAGGCTTCGAGCTCGCGGTTGGCCACCTCGAGCTGTGCCGTTCGCCGAGCGAGGTTCTCGGCCATTTGGTTCGCCCCTCGCGCCACCTCCGCGAGCTCGTCCTCGCCGGTCTCGGGCATGGGGCGAAAGTCTCCCTCGCCGAAGCGCCGGAACCCCTCCGTCAGCGCACCGAGGGATCGCAGCAGACCGCGGCTCACCTGGAGCGACACGACGAGGACGACGGCGAGGCAAGCCAGGCTGAGCCAGACGCGATAGGCATCGCCCTGGGCCGAAGCCCGCGAAGCCGCGTCGAAGGCCGCCGAGAGCGCGCGCCGATCGAGGCCCGCCACCGTCGACAGGAGCGCTTCGACCTTCCCGAGCTTCTGCTGCATGGAGGTCACGCTGTCGATCAGCTCCTGTCCGGTCTCCCGGGCCATGAGGCGTCGGGTCACGTCGAGAGCCGCCGCGTAGTAGGCGTCCAGCGCGGCCCGCAGCTCGGCCGCCGCCGCCGGATCCACGGCGCCCCCGGCCGCCTGTAGATCCCGCAGGAAGGCCTGCTTCTGTTGCGCGGCGGCGTCGAGGAAGCTCGTGTCCCTGGCGTCCGCCGCGTCCTGGAAGTCTCGTGCCAGCCGGTCGAGCTGGCCCTTCAGCCGCGGCTCCAGGTCGAGCTTCGGGACGTAGCGCCCACGGATGGTCTCGATCTGCTGGTCGACCCGGTTCGCGATGAGCCGGCTCGCGGCAATGACGAGACCGAGGGCCAGCGCGGCCAGCCCCGCCATCCCCAGCATCTTGTCGCGGAAGCGGAGCCGCATGGCGCACGCTCAGCGCACGTCGACGATCTTCGCTTGCTTCAGGTCCGTACCGCTGGAGACGTAACCGACCGCCCCCGGGTGGGACGCGACGTAGGCAACCACCTGCTGGTCGTCGTCCAGCTGTGGGGGTGGCACGTCGCGCCCAGAAAATATCCGCTGGTCCCAGTATGTCCGGACCTCTTCGACGGACCGCTCCAGCACGTCCTCCGAGAACAGCCGTCGCGTGGGCAATGACGGCGCCAGATCGACCGGCTGGATCTCGCCGTCCTCCGGCCAGTGCGTCACCTTCTTGAGGAAGGCGTCCTCCAGAAACTGCCGGTCGACGCTCGTCCGGGGGTTGTCCGGATTGACGATCACCAGGTATCCGCCGCGCGGAACCGCTCCGGAGGTCAGGAGCAAGGCGAGGGTCCAGCTGATCGAGAGCGCGCGCATCGGGGTCTAGAAATACGCGGTGGTCGTGGCGAAGAACGCTCCCCAGTACGGCGGATTGGCGCTCACGTCCGGGCCGTCCACGTCGAGCGCCGAGATCAGCCCCGCGGTGCCCGCCATGAAGTGCCCCTCGAGCTTCACGAGCCAGAACCGGTTGATGTCGAAGCGGAGGGTCGCGGCGAAGTCGTTCTGCTGGTCTGCGCGCCCGTTGGTCTGAAAGACGTTGGGAAACGACAGCGCGTAGTACACCCCCGGCTGGAACCAGCGCGCCACCCGATACGTCGCCATGACGTACCCGGCCTCGCTCACCTGGCTCAGGTAGGGGGAGAGGGCGGGCGTGTCGCTGCTCTGCTGCACGTAGCCGCGGCCGAGCTCGGCGGTGAGCGTGAGATCGCGGATGGAATACTCGACCGAGGCGAGCCAGACCTCGTCCTGGCCCTGGATGTGAACCGCGGCCGTCGGCAGGAACGCGGTCGTATCGATGTGCAGGGTCTCGGCGCTCACGGCCACCCGGAGACCGCGGAGCGGCGTCTCCCAGATGACGCGCCCCCCGGCGACATAGGGGACGGTGAATTGAAGCTGGATCGGATCGCCGGCGGGGATGAGGGCGCCTGGATCGAGGAAGATCGTCCCGGCAAAGAGGCGGTAGTCGAGCGCGCCGGCCCCGCCGAAGCGATGGAAGCCGTAGACCTCGAAGCCCGTCTGCGCGAACAGGAAGGTGCTGCTCTGCAGCGGATAGACCGACTGCGGCAGCAGCACGGGATTTCGCGCCGCGTCGACGTCCTGGATCTCGTTGTAGAAGCCGTAGGGAATCTGGACCCGGCCCGCGCGGACGGCCAGCCAGTCGCGCCAGTGGTAGTCGAGGTAGAACCAGTTCACGGTGGCGTCGTAGTTGCCGCTCGGGCCGAGGTCGTAGCCGAAGAACTCGATCCCGAGGGTCAGGCGATCGACGAGCGTCTTCGTGAAATTGATGCCGACCTCGGAGTACTGAAAGCTCCCCTTCGTCGTGTTCAGATCGATGTAGTCGTTCCCCGTGGTGAGGATGAAGCCCTGCGTCACGAAGCCGTGGACGTCGACCGACAGGAGGTCGTCCGGCGAGCCCAGCTCCAGTGCCGAGGCCCGCGCGCACCAGGAAACGGCCCAGAGCGCGAGCAGGATCCCCGGGAAAGAAACCCGCGACTTCGAACGGCCCGAGTAGCGCTGGGCGTCGAGCATCCCACTCCCTCGACCACCGTTGGATACGACGAGGCGACGACGACCTCGAGAAATCAAATATCACTCGGCGCAGACTCAGGTCAAGAAGGAGATGCTGGAAAAACAAAATGAAGCCCGTCAGAGCAGCGCTCGCAGAATGTTCTCCTCTGAACCTCTGCCAATGGGCGACGGGAATCGGCTGAACCGCCATGGACCACTGCTAGCGGCAGCGCTCCCCTGGTCGGTTGCCGCCCTGGGAATGGTTGCCCGCTCGCGTTTCGGGGGTGCGGCGCTCGAAAGCAGCTCTTATGAGTCACCATGGACTCCTGCCAGTTCGAAGTGTCCGCCGGAAAGCTCTGTGGCCGCCGTGGCAAGCTCCTGCGGCTGTCGCCGATGGGAAGCGCCACCACGACCTACCAATCTCGTTGCCTGGAGCACTCCAAGGCCGAGCGCGCGGAAGCAGACAGGCAGGAGAGGGCCCAGGACTCCGCGCGTCGAGCGAAGCGCTGACGCCAGGGGTCGCCTCCCCCCCGAGCCGGGGCGGAGCGCAGCAATGATCCCGTGACCGGCGGAGCCGACGCCCCGCGCTTGGTCGTGGATCTCCGCTCTCGTACGCCCCGCGCGGTATTCCACCCGCGAGCTGCAGCTGGGACAATGCGGCATGCCCCTCGCGTGGCTTCCCATGGTCGTCCAGCTCGCGTGGGCGGGCGGCCAGTGCAGCGCGTTCCCCAGCCCCTACGAAGTCGTCCTGCCCGCCAGCCAGCCCAACGACATCGTCCTGGCCGGTGGCTTCGGCCTCTTCGTGTCGAGCGATGACGGGGTCACGTGGTGGTACCAGTGCCTCGGAGTCCAGCAGTGCCCGCGGAGTGGCTACGCCTACGGGGCCGACGGCACCCTGTTCGCCGACCTCCTCGGCTATCCCGACGGGGGCCCGGAAACGGTTCCCGCGATCTCCACCGACCTCGCCTGCGGCTGGACCGCGTCCGCAGGCCTCTCGTCCAGCGACGTCTGGGCCGCCGCCTTCGACCCGACGGCCGAGGGCCACCTGCTGGTCCTTTCCTCGCTCGATGGCGGCTCCGGGACCAGCGCAGCCTTTCCCTCGGTGGACGACGGCGCGACGTTCGGCCGCCCGGTGTACGCGACCCACGACTCGCTCTCCAGCCTGGCCTACTGCGCGTCGGAACCTGGCTCGCTCTACCTGGCAGGCAACGGGTGGACGGATGGGGGAGCCACCGGCGTGCCCTTTCTGGTGCAGGGCCTCGACGGAGGCGCCACGTGGTCTCCCGAGCTCGAGCATCCGGAGCTTGCCCAGGCTCTCGGCTCTCTGCTGGGGGACGCGGGGCCGGGAGCGGACGGTGCTTCCAACCCGCGCATCTCGCTCGTCGCTGTCGACCCTGCGGATTGCGGCACCGTGTACCTTCGGCTGACCACGCCGGCAGGTGAAGGGCTGGCCGTGAGCCACGACCGAGGCGCCACCCTGCAGCTCGTTTTCACGCTGCAAGGAGGAGCGTCCATTTCCGGCGTCGCGGTGGGGGCCGACGGCACCACGTTCGTCGCAACCGGTTGTTCACCGGCACGAGACTGTCCCGACCACGGCCTCTGGGCGGCGTCGCCTGGAAACTCGTCCTTTCAGCGCGTGTCCCCGATCGATGCGACGTGCCTCGGCGTCCGCGGCGACCGGCTCTACGCTTGCGGAGACGACGGGACGGACGGCTTCGCCCTCGGGGTGAGCACTGATGACGGCAAGACGTTCATGCCAGTGGTCCGCTTCTCGGGCATCGACGGGATCGCAACCTGCCCTGGGAGCCCGCTGGGCGAGGCTTGCGAACAGGCCTGGTGCGGCCCGGCCGGCCTCGCCGAAGCTCTCGGCGTGGATGCCGGCTGTGGCCTCGACGCGGGCCCCGCCGCCGCACCAAGCGTTTCCCCGCCTCCGAAAGGATGCGGCTGCGGGACGGGCGACTCCGCCGGGTGGCTCTCACTGCTCCTCGGGATCCCCCTCGCACCCCGCACGCGCCGCCGCAACTCGTGATGCGTCGACCCCTACGGGGCCTGGTAACGGCCGGTGCTTGGGGCAGCCTTGCTTTCCGCTCGGCCAGGCCCACAATGGCGACGTGAACGCCGCCACCCGAGACCGCGTCCTCTTCGACCGCTGGGCGCCCCGCTACGATCGCAGCTCCGCCCAGTGGCTGTTCTTCGTGCCCGTCCACGTCGCCACGCTGAACGCCGCGACCGACGCCGGCGCGGACCCGAAGGTCATCCTCGACGTCGGTTGCGGAACGGGGCGCCTCCTGGAGCGCGCGGCCGAGCGATGGCCGGCGGCGCAGCTCGTGGGCATCGACGCCTCGCCGCAGATGGTCGCCCAGGCCGACGACAAGCACCGAGGAGACCCGCACTTTCGCATCGAGGTCGGCGACGCAGCGGCGCTGCCCCTGGAGACATCGTCCGTCGACCTGGCCTTCAGCACCGTCTCCTTCCACCACTGGTCCGACCAGCGGGGTGGCGTTTCGGAGGTCCAGAGAGTCCTGCGGCCTGGAGGGCTCTTCGTCCTCGCCGACATTCGGCCGCCGCTGCTGCTCCGCCCGGTCATGAGGCGCTTTCACGGGCCGGCCTCGCGGCGAAGGCTCTTCGAGAACGCCGGCATGAAGGTCATCGCGCAACGCCGGCCCCTACGCATCGGCGGCACCGTCCTCGTCACCGTGGGACGCAAGGGTTAGCCGCCTCTGATCTGGGCAGGCGATGAACCCGAAAGCAAGGGTCAGACTCGTCGATCAGAATGCGCCTCCAGCCGAAAGCACTCCCTCTGCTCATGGCAGTCCTCGCCGGCTGCTGCTCTGGGTCTCCAACCTCCTGCCCGCAAGGTGGGAGCTGCACGAACGACAGCGACTGCGTCGTCGCCTACTGCGCCAGTGAGCCGTGTGGCGGGTGCGGTCACTTCGCGGTTTCCCAGACTCTGCTTTCGCAGAACGCCTGCCTCGCAGAGATCGGGCCGGC
This sequence comes from Myxococcales bacterium, assembly GCA_035508175.1. Taxonomy (GTDB): domain Bacteria; phylum Myxococcota; class Myxococcia; order Myxococcales; family JAKAPL01; genus DATJNL01. Next base: position 8,640 of record DATJNL010000255.1, on the reverse strand, counting down.
CGACGGGCCGACCGGCCCGGCGCCAGCGTCGTGCCTCGACGTGTCGCATGAGTCGTGCGGGTGTCCCGCCCATCCCGGCTGCGATCCACGTTGCCTGTCGGGCACGTGCACCTGCGAGGACGCTGGATACGGATACTGACGAGTACCGCTCCCTTGATTGCGGCACCACCACGCCACGTTCGGCCCCGCGGTGACCTCCTTCTCGCCCGGCAAGGCCCCCGAAGACACGGGCCTCGCCCAGGGCTACGTCGGGACGCCCCCCGAGACGAGCGTGCTGCTCCTTTTCGGAATCTGACCGGCGGCCGGCCCCGTGCGCGCCCTGACACGAGGCGTCCTGCACCGCGCGGGGACCTACCGGCGGCGACGTGGCGCGGCATTTTGCCCCGTTCTGCCCGAGCTCCGAGCCACGCACGCCATGCGATCGTGCAATGACGCCACGTGGCGCGCCAAGCACGGCCAGCGTCGCGACAATCTGCGCCACATCCGCGCCACGCTCGACGACAGTGTCTCGCAGCCAGCCGTCTGACACGCCACTCACGCCATGCGTGCGCCGGATGAGGCCGACTGGCGCGCCACGCTCGCGCAGCGCCGCGCCAAAGAAGCCGTGCGCGGGACCACGCTGGCCGTCCGCGACGCGGCGCACGACCTCCTTCTCGGGGAAGACGGCGTGCGCCGCGCCACGCTGCGCCAGCGCGTCTCGCCGCTGCCCCAGCTCGCGACCACGCGAGGCGATCTTCTCGCGGCGCTCGCCGTGAGTCTCGCGACTCGAGGCGACCGTCCCTCGACTCTCGCCCTGCGTCCGCCGACTCGAGGCGACCTCCTTCGAACGCTCGCCGTGCGTGTGCCCACGGGAGGCGAGCTCGTTCGAACGCTGCCGATGCGTGGCGGGACTCGTGGCGAGCGTCCGGCAACGCTGGCCGTGCGTTCTTGGACTCACGGCGACCTCCTGCGGACTCTCGCCGTGCTTGGCGCGACAGGCGCCGAGCGCCTTCGGGCGGTCGCCCTGCGCCAGCGCACGCACGGCCAGCTCGTCCCGACTCTGGCCGTGCGTGCCGCGACTCGTGACGACCACCCGCGACCGCTGGCCTTGCCTGGCACGACTCACGGCGAGCTTCCATGCACGCTGGCCGTGAGTCCCCCGACTGGAAGGCAGCGGCGCCGAAAGGTGGGCGTGCGTGGCTCGACTCACGACGAGCGCCCTCGCACGCTGGCCGTGAGTCCCCCGGCTGGAAGCCAGCGGCGCAGAGAGGTGGGCATGCATGGGACGACTCACGACGAGCAGTCTCGCGCGGTGGCCGTGAGTCCCCCGGTTGGAAGCCAGCTACGCCGAGAGGTGGGCGTGCGTGGTCCGACTCACGGCCAGCGTCCTCGCGGGGTGGCCAAGAGTCCCATGGCTGGAAGCCGGCGTCGTCGGCTCGTGGCCGTGCGGGGCGCGACTCGCCCCGAGCGCCCCTCGACGCTGCCGATGAGTCCCGGAACTCCCCGCCAGCGCGCCCGATCGCGTTCAGCTCTGCTTCGGCCAGCGCAGCGCCACGGCCGGCGCGCCTTCGTCGCGCTGCGCGTCCACGAGCTCATCGGGCATGGCCGCGAGACCCGAGGGCCGGCGGATGTTCGGCCCGCGTGAAAGAGTCCGAAAGGCCATGTAGAGATGGCCCGGAGGGAGCCCCGTTCGCAAAACCCTCTGGGGTCCTACGAACAGCGGGCGGCGGCGTGGTAGATTCCCGAAGCGGTGTCGCCCAAAGCAGAGGATGGCCCTGCACCGAGACCGGGGCGCTGGCGGCGACGCGCTCGCTGGGCCGCGCTTTCGCTCCTTGCCGCGTCTCTCCTTGCGCTGGCCGGGTCGTGGGGTTTGCTCTCGAACCTCGACTCCCCCTGGCTGAAGCGGCGCCTGCTGGCGAGGGTCACCCGCGCGACGGGCCTCGAACTGGACTACGACAGGCTCGAGCTGCACCCCCTCTCGGGGCTGCGCCTCGACGGCCTCGTGCTGCGGACGCCCGGGCGCCTCCGGGCCGTCGCGCCGGACCTGGCCCGGATCGACAGCCTGCGCGTCTCCTGGTCGCTCCGCCACCCGGCGAACGCGCCGTGGATCGACCGCGTCACGGTGCACGGCCTCTCGCTCGCGTGGGTGCAGGACGCGGACGGCGAGAGCTCGCTCAGCGCGCTCGTGCCCGCCAGCACCACCGCATCCACTCCGAGTCCGACGCCGCTCTCCCGGCTGCCCTCCAGGCTCTTCGCGGGCCGGCCTCCCGTGGGCCGGGTCGACGTCGATGGGGTGTCGCTGATCCTCGACCGCGTCTCGGGCCCCGCCGTCGACCAGCTATCCGTCGCAGGCTTGGCGCTCGCCGCGTCGACGGCGGCCGCGCCCGGCGGTTTTGCGCTGCGGCTCGAAGCGGGCGGCGAAGGGCAGCCCTTGACCGTCGCGGTCAGGCGGGAGCGGCAGGGCGAGGCGCCGCAGCACGCGGACGCGGCCATCCAGCTCTCGGTGCAAGCCTCGTCCGCGGGCGCCACGCTCGCGGCCGACGTGCGGGTCGCGGACCAGAGCTTCGTCCAGCTGCCGGCGACCGGCGAGCTGCTGCGACTCGCGGCCTCGGCGCACTTCGATCCAGGCGAGGGCCGCACGCAGGTCGAGCTCGGGCGCGCCACGATCGCCGGCGGCGCGCTGGACGCTTCGGCCAACGCCGAGCTCTCCGACGGCCCCACCCCCACCCTCCGGCTGGCCGAGCTGCACTGCGCCGTCGACCTCGCCCGCCTTCGACCCTGGCTCGCGGCCGCCGGCGTTCCCGCCACGGTGAGCACGGGCCGCCTTCAGGTCGCGGGCCACGATCTCCAGGTCGCCTCCGACGCGTTCAACGGCTCCCTCGACATGGAAGGAAAGGTGGGCGCGCTGTCTGCGAAGTTGTCGCCGGGGCAGGCCGGCCTCGCAGGCGCGTCGCTCTCGCTGCACGCCAAGCCGGTCTGGCGCGGCGCGAGGCTGACGCTGGCACTCCAGGGCCAGCTGTCGCTGCGCGGCCTGGCGCTCGAAAGCGCCGGCCGGCAGCTGGACATCGACCAGCTCGACGGCGACGTCCAGCTCGCGGAGCTCACCTTCCATCCCTCGAACCCGCTCGACGCGGCGGCCGCGGGGACCCTGACCTTGCGAACCCGCTCGCTCGACGTGATCGCGCGCCGCCCGCTCGTCGAGGCGCGTGGGCTGGCGCTCACGCTCGGCGTTCACCGATCGAGCGGCGCCCCCTGGAACGCGGACGTCCAGCTCCCGATCGAGCGGCTGCGCCTCTTCGGTCGCGACGGCCGCCTCCTGTACTCGGACGCCCTGCGCCTCGAAGGCCACGTGGCCGACGTCGCCGTGGATCCTCTGCACCCCCTGGAGGCGCGGGCGACTGCCAAGGTCGCGCTCTCGGCCGGCGGCGCGCGTCTCGCGGCCGGCGTGCGGGCCGATGGCGGCAACGCCGACTTCGAGCTCTCGGTCGACGCGCCGACCCTGGCGCTGGCAGAGGCGCTGGCGCCGAAGACGCCGGCGCTGCCTTGGCGCAGCATGTCACTCGCCCTGACGTCCCGCGGGCGCGTCGAAGGCCTCGCCACCAAGGCGCCACGCCTGAAGCAGCGCACGGAGATCGAGCTGGACAATCCCGCGCTGCCCGGGGCGCGGGACTCGGCCGCGGCGCTGAAGCTTTCGCTGTCCTCCTCGGGCGACGCACGGCGGGAGACCCTGGACGCCCACCTCGGCGCGAGCGACGTGACGCTCGCAGGACGGCGGCTCGGCGACGGCCAGCTCGCGGTCTCCGCCGAGGGCGATCGTCCGGCGCGGTCGCTGCGGCTCGAGCTGAGTGCCGAAGGCGGCGCGCTCCCGAAGGGAACGATCGGCGGCAACCTCTCCTTCGATCGCCGCGGAAAGACGATCACCTACGACCTATCGGGTCACCTCGCACGCCTCGACGACCTGCGGCCCTTCTTGCCGCCCGGCCCCCTCCTCGCTTCGCAGACGAACCTCCGGCCCCTCCAGATCGACCTGACCTCGCAGGGGAGCCTGACCGGCCTCGCGACGCTGCGGGACGGTCTGCCTCGCCCGACGGGCCTGCCGCTGGCCTCGATCCAGGCGCAGGGCACGGCCGACCTGCGCCTCTCGCAGGTCGAGCTTGGCGAGCCGCGCTGGTCGGTCGAGGCGCCGGCCGTGGAGCTCCAGCTCGGCGCCCAGGCCTCGGGCACGAGCACCCGCGTGCACGGAGAGCTGACGCTCGGGACTCTCGACGTCCGGTCGGGTGAGCGCGCGGCCGGTGTGCGCGGGCTGCGCGACCGCTTCGACGCCGAGCTCGAAGGCCGCCCGGGCGACGGCGTGGGCCAGCTCTCGAACGAGCTGTCCGCCCAGGAGATCCGGCAAGACTTCGTCCAGGAGCTGCTGCCCGAGGATCTCGCCGTGAACGCCGCGCTCGCGCGGACCGGGAACGGCGTGGCGCAGCTCTCGCGGCTCGAGATCGAAAGCCGCGCCGGCGGCACGAAGGGGTCGTTCGCCGGCGGCCTCGTGCTCGGCGACCAGCGGCACAAGCTGTCCCTGCGGGGCGAGCTGACGCAGGACCTCGCCCGCGTATCGGGAGATCCAGGGGTCTTCTCTGGCAAGGGGCAGGTCACCGTGTCGCTGCGCGTCGCTTCGCCCGACATGAAGCTGTTCCGAACGGAAGGGACCGTGCGCATCCAGGGAGCGGACGTGGCGTTGCCACGCGATCGCTTCACGGCCCGCTCGATCGACGGCGAGATCCCGGCGGCCGTCGACCTGTCCTTCGCGGGGGGGACCCTGCGCTTCCTGCACGACGCCCAGGCGAACCCGTACTCGCTCCTCCGCTTCGCCGATCAGCACCCGCTGCTGAGCAACAGCGGCTTCCTTTCCATCGCGAGCCTGTCGACCCCGCAGATCGCCATCGCGCCCCTCTTCGGGAATCTCGCGATCCAGCGCAACGAGCTGTCGCTGAGCCAGCTGGACCTCGGCGTGCGCGGCGGGCACGTGAGCGGCCAGTGCCTGCTGGACTGGCGTGGCGAAGACTCGATCCTGCAGGCGCGCGTCCGCGCCAGCGGCGTCCTCTCCTCGCACGGGGAGCCCTTCGACGGCAGCGCCGCGCTGGTGGCCTCGCTCCGCGATCGATCGATCGACGGGCACGCCGAGATCGTGCGCATCGGCCGCCGCCACCTGCTCGACCTGCTGGACCTGCAGGATCCGCAGCGCGTCGACCCGGCCATCAACCGCATCCGCCGCGCCCTCGCGCTGGGCTACCCGGACCGGGTCCGACTCCTGTTCGATCACGGCTTCGCGAGCGTGCTGGTCACGCTGGGCGGCCTCGGCCGCCTGGTCAGGATCGACGAGCTGCGCGGCATCCCCGTCGAACCGATCGTCGATCAGGTCATCGCCTCGCTCAACCCGAGCCCGGAGGAACCCTGAGATGCGCGCACCCTGCTGGCTGCTCCTCGTACCCCTGGCGGGCTGCTTCAAGGCCGGCGAGGTGGTCATCGTCGACCGCGCGACCGTCCTCGAGCAGGAGGCCGCCGGCTCCTACCCCGAGCTCGAGCACGCGCTCGCCCGCGCCGAGGTGGCGCCCCGCCCGGTGCCGCTCACGCCCGCGCAGCTCGAGGCGCTGGGCATCGAGGCGCCGGCGCTCGTCGACCACACGAACCTGACCGACGCCGACGCCGCGGACGCGCTCCTCGTGGAGCGCTGCATCGGCGAGGGGAACGACGGGCTCCTCGCGGACACCCTGCCGGCCTGCCGCAAGCCGGTCGACCGCGACGAGACCGATCGGCTGATCGAGCGCATCAACCGGGCGCGGCGGCAGCTCTGGCGCTGGATGCGCTCGCAGCGCCCCGGCGCGTCGCTCCCCGACATCCGCCGCGCCTGGCAGGCGATCCACGCCGGAGGTGTCGTGTGCGGCGGCTGGCGCCAGAAGGCCGACGGAAGCTGGGAGCCCAAGCCGTGCTGACGCGCCGCGGGATGGCTTGCCTGGCGCTGCTCGCGGCCTCGGTGTCGGGCCGCGCGCTCGGCCAGGCCGACGAGTCCGACGACGGCTTCCACCGGCCCGAGAAGCTCACCGCCGGCGCCGGGGATCAGTTCCTCGGCCAGCTCGCCCCGGACGGGAAGACGCTCTACTTCGTCTCGAGCCGCAACACCACGAGCGAGCTCTTCCGGCAAGACGTCGACGACGGCCGCGCGCACCGGCTCTTCGACGAAGGCGCCGACGTGACCTGGCCGCGCGTGAGTCCGGACGGCCGGCAGATCCTCTACGTCTCCTTCCGCGACGAGGCCTCGGGGCAGCTCTGCCTGCGCAACCTGCCCGCCGGCGACGGCCGGCGCTGCCTGGAAGGGGCGACGGGCGCGCAGCAGGCCGAGTGGATCGACTCCGGGCGGCTCGCCCTGGTCTGCCGCTCGGACGCCCGCGGCGATCTGCACGTGCTCGAGGTCGCGGCCGGGCCCACCCTCACGTCCCGGCCGCTGCTCGATCGCGGCGTCACCAACCCGGCGATCTCCCCCGACGGCCGCTGGCTGGTCTACGTACCCATCGAGCGCACCGGCGGAGCAGTGGGCGCGGCCTTCGCCGCCCACGCCGCCAACCGGCTCGCGGCGCTCCGCCTCGATCGAACCGGGGCGGCGGCCGTTCCCTTCGCGGTGGACCTCCCCGGCGTCACCGGACAGCTCGCGTTCTCCCGCGACGGCCGGTCGCTCTACCTCGTGCAGTTCCTCATCGACAGCAACGGCGACGGCGTCATCGACGCCTCGGATCACGGGATCCTCTTCCGCGTGCCGTTTCCCGAGAACGACGACGACGCGCCGACCCTCGCGGCCACGGCCGAGCCCGAGCAGCTCACCGACAGCGGCTGGAACTGCGAGTACCCCGCGCCGGGGGTGCGCGAGCTCGTGCTGACCTGCTCCCGCAAGGCGGCGCTGGACGTCTACGAGATGCCGCTGGACGGCGAGGTGCCCGCGGGCTGGAGCGCCGACCAGCTGCACGCGGAGCTGGAGCTGTCGAGCCGGCGCGCGGAGCAGCTCCTGCTCTACCGCCACCTGCTCCGGCTCGCGAAGGACGTCTCGTCGCGGCGGCTGCTGATGGCGCGGCTGCTGCGGCTCCACCTGGCCTACGACGACATCGACGCCGCGGACTTCTACGCGCGCAAAGTCAAAGCGCTGCACGACCCGGCCACGCGGGGCCTTTCGCGCCCGCTGCGAATCCTGGTCGCCCACCGGCGGGCGCTGCGCGATCGCGAGCTCGGCCGGTCGGTGGCCAGCTTCGCCGCCGATTCGCGCGAGCGCCTCGCGGAGGTCTCACGGGTGGACCGCGAAGAGAGCCCGGCAGCCATCGCGCTCGCCCACGTCGTCGCGAGCGAGATCGCCGACTCCCTCGGAGACGTCGGCGAGGCCAGGACCGAGCTGCAGGCGGCGGGCATCGCCGCGACCACGCCGAACTCGGTGCTCGAGTTCTACTACGAGCGCGCCGACGCCCTGTACCGGCAGCTCGACGATCGCGACGCCCTGTGGTCCGCGGATCGGCAGCTCGCCGAGCACGAGAGGTTCCGGCCCATCGAGCGGCTGGAGTACGCGCGCGCGGCGGTGCGGGCGCTCGTCCGCGGCCTGCCCTCCGCGGCGGCGGAGGCGGCGATCGCGCGCGAGGCGCCAGACGTCCAGGCCGGATCCGATCTGGCGTTCGCGCTCCGGCTCACCGCCCTCCTGCTCGACATCCGCGATGCGAACCCGCACCCGCGCCACTGCGCGGCGCTGCTGGCCCTCTACTCGGCCCAGACGCGCCTCGACCGCAAGCGCGCCGTCATGCTCGCGGCCGTGGAGCGCGCTGCCGAGGTGGGTGCCGATCGCCTGGTGGAGACGCTCGCCGAGCGATACCTGGCCGACGTTCCACGCAGCAGCTCGGAGCACGTCCGCGCCCAGCGCCTCTACCGCCGCGCCCTCATGGACAGAGCCTTCCGGCGTCTGGGCCAGGGGCGAACCGCCGAGGCGGAAGCGGACTTCGAGGCGGTCATGCGGCGGGCCGGCTCCCTGGAGGCGGCCTTCGAAGCGCTTCACCTGAGGTTGAAGGCGGGCGAGGCACCGGAGGCGATCCTCGCCGGCTGGGAGAAGCAGGGGGCTCTCGCGAAGCCGGTGGAGCACTTCGTGCGGGCCTATCTGCTCGTGCGCCACCTCCCCGGCCTCTCGCGAGAAGAGAAGGCACGCCAGGCGGCGCAGGCGCGGGCGCTCCTGCGGAGCGACTGGCAGGATCTCCGTGATCGCTGCCTGGCGCGCGACCTGTACGGTTCCACCCTCGAGGAGGACTTCCTGCGCACGCGCAACCTCGCCGAGGCGGAGCGGGCCAGCACCCACTACCTCGTCGCGCTGGATCTCGCCGAGGGTCACCCGCGCTACCAGGCGATGATCCTGGGGCAGCTCGGCACGCTGCACACCGAGGTGGGCAACTTCCGGCTGGCGCTCGATTACCTGGAGCGGCGCAACCGGCTGCCGTACCCCGACGACGCGGCGGGCCTCGCGACGCGGCTGACGCGGGCCCGCGCGCTGCTGCACGTGGGGCGCGAGGCCGACGCGGCGGCGGCGGCGGACGAGGCGCTCGCGCGCGTGGAGGCGACCCCGGCGCTCGCGCGCTACCACCGCCTGACGCTCGA
>DATJNL010000254.1:0-6010 GCA_035508175.1 Myxococcales bacterium | reverse complement strand
CGACCCCGACCCTGACCCCGACCCCGACCCTGACCCTGACCCTGACCCCGACCCTGACCCCGACCCTGACCCTGACCCTGACCCTGACCCTGACCCGCCCCCGCTTCCAATCCCGCCCGTGCCGTTGCCGGCCGAGCCGTAGCCACCGCTCGTGCCACCCAGCACCACGCACTCTCCGTCGGTGCAGACCGTCGCGTACGGGCAGTTCGACGTGTCATTGCAAGGGATGGCCTGGCACTGGCCCTGGGCGCACACCTGGTTTGCCGGGCAGACGGGAACACAGGCGGCGCCCGTGCTGCTGCCGCCGGCGGCGCTGCCCGCCGTCGTGTTCGAGCTTCCACCCGGGGCCTGGCTGCAAGCGCAGAGCAGCATCAGAGAGAAAGCACAGAAGCGCATGGGTGGATTATCCGCCGGCCGCTCCGCGCTTTACAACTGAAGACCTTTTGACGCTCCGCGTGGCTGGGCCCTATTCTGCGCGCGTGGCGGAGGCTCCGATCCAGTTCGGCAAGTACGAGCTCGTGCGGCCGCTCGCGAAGGGCGGGATGGCCGAGGTGTTTCTCGCACGCCAGCTCGGGCCGGGAGGGGTCGTCCGCGACGTCGTGATCAAGCGCGTGCTTCCCGAGCTCTCTGCGTCGCACGAGTTCGTCACCATGTTCCTCGACGAGGCGCGGCTGGCGGTGCGGCTGTCGCACCCGAACGTCGTGCAGGTGTTCGACTTCGGCGAGATCGACGGCTCGTACTTCCTGGTCCTCGAGTACCTCACCGGCCGCGACGTGGACGCGATCCTCGACGGTTCGGTGGCGTCCGGCCGGCGCGTGCCCGAGCGGATCACTGCGCTCATCATCGCCGGGGCGTGCGACGGCCTGCAGTACGTGCACTCGCTGGCGTCGCCCGATGGCAGGCCGCTGCACGTGGTGCACCGGGACGTGTCGCCGTCCAACCTCTTCGTCACGGATCAGGGGGTGGTGAAGGTGCTGGACTTCGGCATCGCCAAGGCCGAGGGCAACGTGACCCGCACGCAGGCCGGCATGGTGAAGGGCAAGGTCGCGTACATGGCGCCCGAGCAGATCGGGCAACGCCCGATCGATGGACGGACGGACGTCTTCGCGCTCGGCGTCGTGCTGCACGAGCTCCTCGCGGGGCCGGGGCTGTTCCGCCGGAAGGACGCGCTCAGCTCGATGCGCGCCGTGTTGCAGGACCCCATCCCGCCGCCGATCGCGCTGCGGCCCGACGTCTCGCCCGCGCTCTCCGCAGTCGCGATGCGCGCGCTGGCCCGCGATCCTGCGGAGCGATACGGCTCGGCGGCCGAGATGCGTGCGGATCTCGACGGCTTCCTGGCCGAGCTGCCCTTCCAACCGGCCACCGACGTCCTGCTGGGCTACCTCCGTGACGGCCGCGTCCCCGGCGGTTCGTCTCCCCGGGCGAGAGGCGTGCCGAATCCGCTGGGCAGTACGTCGCCCGATCGCCGCGTTCCCACCACCGAGAAGGTCCTCGTGCCGCCGGACGAGGATCGCGCGTTCGACCGCACCATCCAGTCGTCCGCGCCGCAGCCAAGAGGCGACGGCGCGCTGCCCGCTCCGTGGCGGCGCTGGCTGCCGCTCGGGCTCTCCATTCCGCTGGTCGTCATCGGCGGCCTCGCCGGCCGCTACCTGATTCCGACCTGCGGCGGCGACCTGCCGACCCTCGATCCTCCCGCGAGCGCCGCCACCGACCCGGCGGCTCCGCCCGCCGCCGAGCCTCCCGTGCACCTCGACCCCGCGCTCGCGAAGCGCGTGCTCGGAAAGAACGGCTTCGATCGCGGCGTCCTGCAGATCACCTGCGTGCCGGGGTGTCACGTGTACGTCGACGATCAGGACACGGGCCAGGACTCGCCCACGCAGCCGATCTACGTGACGCCCGGCGTGCACCGCGTTCGGGCGGTGGATCAGCTGCGGCACAAGGAGAAGACAATCGACGTGAAGCTGTCTGCCGGGGCGCAGGTGCTGCGGACGGTGCACCTGTGAAGGCAGGGTGCCTCGCCTGCCGCTCGCGCCGGCGATTGTGCTAACCTGGACAGCGGAGGAGGCCCCAACCGATGACACGGATCTCCGTGGCTGCGACGCTGGTCGTGACGGCGACGCTGCTCGCCTCGAGGCCCGCGCGGGCGGCAGAGAAGAGGCTCCGCCTCGCCGTGCTCGCCCTGAAGGCAGAAGGCGTCGAGAACAGCGTGGCGGAGACGGTCGCCGATACGCTGACCGCCGATCTCGGGCGGGGCGGCCGGTACGACGTGATCGGCCGATCGGAGATCGAGGCGATGGCCGGGTTCCAGAGCCAGCGCATGAAGCTGGGCTGCAGCGGCGACACCGCCTGCCTCGCGGAGATTGGCGGCGCACTCGGGGTCGATCGGCTGGTCTTCGGGTCGCTGGGCCGGGTCGGGGGGCTGTACGTCCTCAACACCCGGCTGCTCGAGATCTCCAGGGTGAGAGTGATCGCGCGGGACACCGAGACCGTGAGCTCCGCCGACGGTCTCATCGCCGCCGCGCAGCGGGCCTCGCAGGTCCTGCTCGGTGAGCTGCCGGCGCCACTCTCCGCGACCAGCACGGCGGAGGTTCCCACCGCGGGCGGACTCCGGCACACCGCTTGGCCCTGGGCGATGCTCGCCGCCGGCGCGGTCGCCGGAGGAGTCGGAGCGTACTTCGGAGTTGCGACGAACGATCAGCACAACGTCAACCAGGACGTGGCGCAGTCGACCGCAGCACGAAGTGCCGCTGCGACCACCGGCCAGACGGATCAGATCGCGGCCGACTCGCTGTTCGGGGCCGCGCTGGTGCTCGGCCTCGTCGGAGTGGGGATGTTGGTCTTCGGAGGCGGAGGCGGATGACGCGCAGAATTCTCTGGCTGACGCTCTTGCTCGGATCGTCGGGCTGCTTCTTCAGCTTCACCACCGACTTCGATGGTGGCGTGGGAACCACCGCGGGGGAGGAAACGACCGGAACGGCGGGAGCCACTGGCATCGGCACCGGTAGCTCGAGCGGCGGAAGTGGCAGCTCGGGGAACGGCAGCGCCGGAGCATCGACCGGCAACGAGGCCGGCGGCTCGAGTGGGGGGAGCACCACGGGCGCGAGCACGACGGGCGGCGGCGCGACGGGGACGGCTGGTGCCACGAGCACCGGGGGCTCGCCCAGCTCCAGCGCCTCGGGAACGGGAGGCGGTTCGCTCGTGAACGTCTGCGCGGCACCGGACGCGGGATGGCCCACGCACTGCAGCGCGCCCATCACGGTGATGGACTTCTCTGGCGTGAAGAGCGTCAACCTGGGTGACACGATCCAGTCGGTCTCGGTGCAGGCGCTGCCAGGGGGCGACTTCCTCGTCATGGCGGTCGACGACGACACTGGGCTGCAGGGGTTCGCGATCATCTACGATCCGGGAGCGGGTACCACGTCCGACGCCGGCTATTTCACGGGCAGTCCGGCAGGCTCGGGTGTCGATCAGTCTGCGGCGCTGGCCGGCTCGCCCTCGACGTTGTTCATCGGGCAGAATGATCCCAACGGCTATCCCGAAACTGCCGACTGCTACCAGCCCCTGACGTCCGACGCGCCCGTGTCTTTGACCTATTCAGACACCAACGGGAACGCCGACGTCGATCGCTTGACCGCAGCGCAAGCGGGGGATGGAGAGCTCGGCCTTCTCTGGGACGATCCTACCGATGGCGACTGGCTGTGGGGAACGGCGGCGTCGGGGGGGTGTCCAGCTTCTCTTCAGCCCTTGCCCACTGCCTCGCCGGGGGCTTTCGGCTACTTCGGGTACGGGGGGATCGCGCCGCTGGATCCGTTCGGATCGGGTCCAGGCCTCGCCATCGTCGAGCCGATCTATGCGAACGCCACCGTCGACAACGACGGTGTGGACGTCCTGTATGGCAACTCCGGAATCCTTTCGTTCGTCTACGACGGAGGCGCCAACATCGGTCCGGCGACGGTGGCGTCGGACGGGACGGGTTTGTCGATCCTGGCGGCGGAGGAGGAGAACGGCGTCCAGTTGCTCAGGGCGCCTCTCGCACTCGACGGCGGAGCGATTCAACGGGTGAGAGTTCTCTCGTCCGATCTGCCCGACGTGATGGCCGCGACGGCGTGCGCGCCGGGGTGCACGCTCGCGGCGTGGGCGGATACCGCCGACGTCTACTACGCCTTCCTGAACGCCCAGGGGTGCGGTGTCGGCGGCACGATTCCCAACGCCATCGGTCCGTTCGGCTACGATGGCGTGGCGGTGGCGGCGACGCCGACCACGGCGGCCATCGTTTTCCCCATGGCCAACGTGATCCAGGGCAGTGGGCAGATCGTGTCCTACGTCGGTCTCGTCTACTGCCAATGAGCGCCGGCACCGGAGGCCGATGGGATTGTGGTACGTTCTGGGCGGGAGGTCGCGCCTGATGCGACGAGCGCTGCTCTTCACAGCCCTGTTCCTCGTCTTGAATCCGTCCGCTAGGGCAGCCGAGAAGAGGCTGCGCCTCGCCGTGCTCGCGCTGAAGGCGGAAGGGGTCGAGTCGACCCTGGCGGACACCGTGGACGAGACGCTCACCGCCGACCTCGGCCGCGCCGGCAAGTACGAAGTCATCGGTCGCTCCGAGATCGAGGCCATGGCGGGCTTCCAGAGCGAACGGCTCAAGCTGGGGTGCACCGGGGACACGGCCTGCCTGGCAGAGATTGGCGGCGCGCTCGGAGTCGACCGCCTCGTCTTCGGCTCGCTGGGCCGCGCCGGGAGTCTGTACGTCCTCAACACGAAGCTCCTCGAGATCAGCAAGGCCAAGGTCATCGCTCGGGACACGGAGACGGTGAGCTCCGCCGACGGCCTGATCGCGGCGGCGTCCCGGTCGGCTCAGATACTGCTGGGAGATCTACCGGTTCCACTGGGGGCAACCGCCGAAGCGACGAGCTCGCCGGGCGGTGGCCTCCGCCACACGGCCTGGCCCTGGGTAACCCTGGGATTCGCGGCCCTCGCCGGAGGCGCGGGTGCCGTCTGCGGGTACGAGAACCAGCAGACTTATCAGCAGTATCAAGCAAACCCGACGCCGAGCCTGCAGAGCCAGGGAAACACCTACCAGCTCACGCAGGGAATTCTCTACGGCGTGGCCGGCGCCGCCCTCCTCGTGTCCGTGGGCCTGCTGGTCTTCGGAGGTGGCGGATGAAGCAACTGACGTCTCTGATCATTGCCGCGCTGCTCGAGTCGGGCTGCTTCTACACCTACAACAGCTACTACGGGCCGGACGGCGGAACGTCGGGCGGGTCGGCCTCCAGCGGCGGGGCGTCCAGCGCTGGCAGCAGCTCCGGCGGAGCGTCCTCGAGCTCCGGCGGGGCCGGCAGCACGGGCGGGAACACGGGCTCCTCGACCGGGAGCTCGAGCGGCGGAAGCAGCACCGGGGGAGGGCTCCCGTGCTCGACTCCCGACGCAGGGTGGCCGCTCCACTGCACGACTCCGCAGGCGGTGCTGTCCGAGTCCGCGCAGAGCTTCTACGACTACTTCACCGACGTGCAGGTCGTGCCGCTGACCGGAGGGGACTACCTGGTGGGAGGCGCGCTGGGCGCTGGCCCCGTGGAGTTTGCCACGGTCCACGCCGGCGGAACCTCGACGCCGGGCGCGGCGATTGACCAGGGGAGTTACACGTTCGCACTGGTGGCGGCCGACGGCGGACCAGTGATGGTTGCGGGCCAGCAGGAGTCCGGCTGCGTCGTGGGCACGCAGGTCAGCCCCAACGCTTGCGGCACCGATCTGTTCTGCTCCATTCCCTATGACACGTCGAGCCCGAACACCCTGCCACAGTACGCGGACACGACCGGGAACTCCGCGGAGGTCGATCTTCTCAGGGGGGCCGCTGCCGGCGATGGCCACCTGGCGTTCGCATGGACCGAGTTTCCCTCGGGCTTCTTCGGCGACGTGAACCCCGGTGGGGAATACCTGCTCTCGGCGGGCTTCCCTGCGAGCTGTCCCACGGATCTCGAGTCTTTCATTCCGAGCGAGAGCGGAAGCCCGCTCCCGG
>DATJNL010000253.1:0-3206 GCA_035508175.1 Myxococcales bacterium | reverse complement strand
GCGCTTGAGCGCCTCGGTCAGCTCTCGGGTGTTGTTCGAGGTGAGGAGGACGACGGGTCTCGTCTTCGCCTCGATCCGGCCGAGCTCGGGGATGGAGATCTGGAAGTCGGAGAGCAGCTCGAGCAGCATCGCCTCGAACTCTTGGTCGGTCTTGTCGATCTCGTCGATCAGGAGGACGACCGGCTGTTCGGACGCAATCGCGGTCATCAGCGGCCGGGGGAGAAGGAACTCTTCGCCGAAGATGTCCTCCTGGACGTCCTGCCATCCGGCTGTTTCGGATTCGGTCTGGATCCGGAGCAGCTGCTTGCGGTAGTTCCACTCGTACAGGGCCTTGGCCTCGTCGAGGCCCTCGTAGCACTGGAGCCTGACCAGCGTCCGGTCGAGATAGGCGGCGAGCGCCTTGGCGAGCTCGGTCTTGCCGACGCCGGCCGGTCCCTCCACCAGCACGGGCTTGCCGAGCTTGGTGGCGAGGAACGAGACGAGCGCGGTCGACTCGCCGGGGAGGTAGCCGACGGAGCGGAGGCCCGTGGCGAGGTCGTGAGCGGTGGCGGGGTCGTTGGCGGGCATAAGTCTCGGAAAGCTCAAAATACAGATACGCCTTCGCAACAAAGGCCAGGGCCGGCGGTTCGGGGGCTCTCGCGGGGCGCACACTCGCTCGCATGGGCCCCCTCGCCACGGTCATATCGCCACACTCGCCACCCCGCACGGGCCGAATGTGCATTCGGACACGTATACGGGATACAGGGCGGATCTCGGGTGGCGAGAGTCGCCGATTGTGCGGTTATAACGGTGGGTCGTGACGGGTCAGTCGCAGCGCTCGCGGCGCGGCAGCGCACGATCGTGACCCCACGAGCAGCTGCTGAGGGTCGGGCTAACACGCCGGGTGATCGCGCACTGGGTCGCCACCGGGCGGCTGCACATTGTGTTCCGCGGCGTCTATTCGGTCGTGAGCGGGGCACTGCCGGCGCTTGCCCGCGAGCAGGCCGCTCTGCTGGCGTGTGGCGAGGGCGCGTTCCTGAGCGGTCCTTCGTCTGCGTTCGTATGGGGCCTTCGGAAGACGGAGCCGCCCGCGGGTCGAGCTCACGGTCGTCGGGCGGTACTGCGGGTCGCGCGACGGTATCCGGGTCCACCGGATGCGTTCGATCGAGCATCGAGAGGTCCGCCGCCACGAAGGCCTGTGGGTGAGCTCTCCCGCCCGCGCGGTGCTCGAGATCGCCGCGGTGGCGCCGGCAGAGCTGCCGGACGTGATCGAGGAGGGAATCGCGCGCCGACGGCTAGATGTAGTTCCTGAAACTTGTGCGTGAATCGGGCCTGCCCCTCCCCGAGACCAACGTCAAGTTCGGCCGCTACGAACTGGACTTCATCTGGCGCAAGGAACGGCTCGTGGTCGAGATCGACGGCTACAACTTCCACTCCGGCCCGGCCGTCTTCCATCGCGACCGGGAGAAGGACCTTCTCGTCAAGAAGGCGGGGCTCGAGATGTTGCGGTTCACCGGCGATCACGTCCTACACCAGCCGGCGATGGTGCTCGTCAGCGTCGCGCAGGCGCTTGCGCGGCTGAACGGCGGCTAATCGCGATCGAGCGGGAGCGTGTCGTCGTCGTTGCCAAGCCGCATCGTCGGCTGCTCGTCGTCGGGGGTCGGCTCGACCGCGGGCTCTTCCGGCGGCGGATCCTTGGTCGCCATCCGGAGCGTGGCGTCGACGTCCGCCGGTTTGGCCCGCCCGAACGGCATCGCCGGCGGGTCGTCGGGGACGACGCGTTCGAACAGCTCGGCTGCGGAGGGGCGCCGGCGCGGGCGGGCGGGGGAGGGCTCGGGCGCCACTTCGTGGATAGGGGCCGGGCGCGCGCTCCGCTCCTCGCGGATGGCTGCTGGGCGCCCGCTCCGCTCCTCGTGGACGGGTCGGTCCGCCGGGACCGGGCGGGGCCGCCGGCGCGGAGGCACCGGCCTTCGGCTCTCCTGGGCCGAGGCCTGCCGGCGCCGGGCCGCCGGCGGGGGCTCATGCACGGCCCGGACCGGAGAGGTGGCAGCCGCGTTCGAGCCGGGTGGCGCCAAGTCCTCGCCGGGCAAGGGTGGCTCGGGCCGGTGGGCGGCGCGGATGCGCGAGCCGGCGTAGGCGAGAAAGGCGGCCGCCGCCAGCGCGACGAAAATCCCCCACTCGATCCCGGACGTCGTCGCGGAGGGCCCGCTGGTCGTCGCGCCCTGCTTGTCGAAGATCCGCCAGACGATCAGGATGCATGTCCACAGCCCGGCCGCCAGGATCACGCCGCCGTCGCCACCGGGTAGGTGGAACGCACGCCCCTCGGCGCGCTGGAACAGCAGCGTGAGCACGCCGGCGGCGACGAGCAGGACCGCGGCCTCGACGAACGAGAACGCGCCCCAGCCCGTGATCGAGGCGCTGGCCGACTGGAGCTTCTCGGCCTTTGCCGGCGCGATCAGCGTGACCTGGTACCAGGGCAGGAACAGCGTGAAGAACAGGGCGCCCGATGCGTAGGCGGCGAGGCGGGACTCGTTCGGGAGCGCCTTCCAGGCGCGAACGAGCCGGCCCGTTCCTGATCCCACGCGGCGCGCAGCACCGGCGGCGGTGGGCCCTTCGCTCATGCCCGCAAGCCTGCCACGCCCCGATTGTAAGGCCGGCGGCAGCGCCCAACTACAGGATCGGAATGTCCTGGACCTCGACGCCCTGCTCGGGACGGCGGTCCATCCGCTCGAGGTACCAGTCGATCAGCGCTCGCAGCGCCAGCAGCACCTCGCGCAACGCTGAGATCAGGCGCTGCTGGAGCTCGGGCGGGATCAGGTCGCGCATGGTGTGGAGGAGCGCGAGGAGCGGATCGAGCTCCGGCGCCACGCGCGGGGGCTCGTCCTCGGGGGTCTGCCAGCCGGCGGGTGGCGTCTGAGACGATCCGTCCGCGTCGCTGTCGGGGGTGGCCTCATCAGCGGCCGGGTTGCCGGCCCCCACCGGCTCTCCGGCCTTGGCGGTCGCGCCGGCGCGGGCCGCCTCGGCGGCAACTTGCGCCATCAGACGCTCGGCCGCCTCGGACGCCTGGTCGAGGCGCTGCTCGAGCCGGCGCAGTGCCTCCTCGGGCGAACCCGGATCCGGGTCGCGGCTCGACCCCGGCCCAGGAGCACGGCCCGGCTCGTCAGGCGCGCTCGGCATCGCGGACTCCCTGGAAGGTCACGGCCAGGGTGCCGTCCTCAAACGTGGCC
>DATJNL010000252.1:0-6727 GCA_035508175.1 Myxococcales bacterium | reverse complement strand
TCGTTGGAGAGCGCGATGGGGTTCACGTACGCCTCGGTGTAATCGTGGTAGACGAACGGCCCGCCGTCGGTGAGGAAGACGCAGTCGCTGTCCTCGGTGCAGACGCCGGCGTCGGCGATGAGCTGGTTCACCGCCGCCTCGAGCGCGCCGGTGGAGCAGCTGCCGGTCCAGGTGCCCGCCGGGTTGATCGAGCCGTCGGGAACGCCCGCCACGGCGTTCACGCAAGTGTTGGTCGGATTGCCGGTCGAGGGCTTGCAGGCGAGCGCCGTCGTCATGACAGCGGCGAGGCCGGTGAGCGAGAGGGCGAGCGCTTTGGAGGTCTTCACGCGCGAGTCAATCCCAGACCGGAGGGGCGCAAGTCAAGGCCGCCGCGGCTTCGCCCTTGCCGGCCGTTCGGGCGTGCGGCTAGCCTTCCGGCATGCCCGGCCTCGGCCACGTCGCGCTGCGGGTCCGCGACCTGCGGGCCATGGAGGCGTTCTACGTGGGGCAGCTCGGCTTCACCGTGGAGTGGCGCCCGGACGCCGACGACCTGTACCTCACGCTGCGCGGGGACAGCCTGGCCCTGCACCGGGGCGAGCCGGCGCGCCACGGCGCCCTCGACCACCTGGGGCTGGCCTTCGCGACGGCCGGCGACGTGGAGGCCTGGGTGAAGAAGCTCGAGGCCGACGGCGTGCGCGTCCTCGAAGCCCCGCGCGCCCACCGCGACGGCGCCTTCTCGGCCACGGTGGCGGACCCCGACGGCAACGCCGTGCAGCTCATCTGCCACCCGCCCATCGTCGCCTACGAGCAGGCGCGGGGCTCGGCGAAGTAGCGCTACTTCTTTGAATCCGCCGCGGGCTTGGCCTTCTCGGCCTTGGGCTCCGCGCTCTTCGTCTCGGCCTTCTCGCCCGACTTCTTGCCGCCGGTCGAGGAATAGAGATCCTTGTACCAGCCGCCGCCCTTGAGCTGGAAGCTGCTCTGCGACATCACGCGGGCGAGGCGGCCGCCGCAGCGCTCGCACTTGCGGGGCGGCGGATCGGTGAACTTCTGCATCACCTCGACCACGTGGCCGCACTTCTGACAGGCATACTCGTAGATCGGCATGTGCAGTGGCGAGCATAAGGGCGGGCGCTGCAAATTTTCAACGGCTTTTCGGCCGTGCTATCGTCCGCGCGTGCGCGCGCTCGCGGAGCCTCTGGCGTTCGTGGTCCTCGCGGCGGCCGCATGCGGGGCCTGCCACCCCTCGATCGATGGCTTGGCCGCGCAGCGGGCCGAGCTGGCGCGCCGCGAAGCGCTCCTGCAGCAGCGCGAGGTCGATGTGGCACGCAGGGAGCAGGCCGTCGCCGCCCGCGAGCAAGCACTGGCCGCGGCCGCCCGGCCGGTCGTCGAGGCGCCGGCTGCGGTCCCGCGGGAGGCGGTCCTCCGGCCCAGACCGCCGCGCCCCGCGGGGCCCATCCGCGGGCGCGACGAGGCCGAGCTGCGCCACCGCCGCGCGCTGGACGAGATGCAGGCGAAGGGCTTGCTCGATTCCGACCTGCCGCCCGAAGCCGCCGGACTGGACCGCCAGGTCTACGCCTCGTTGCGAGCCGGCGACTACGACCGAGCCTTCGACCTCTCGGAAGCGCTCGGCCGCGCCATCGCCGCGGTCGAGGTGGATCGGCGCTTCCTCGACGAGAAGCTGCGCCGGGTCGCCGCGCTGCGGCACAAGCACCAGGTCGACGCCCAGGCATCGACCGAGATCGACACCCTCCTGCAAGAGGCGACCTCGCTGGCTGCCGATGGCCAATACGGGAGCGCCAACGGGCGCATCAACCGCATCGCAGCGATGCTACAGTGAGAGGGTGCCGAAGCTCGCTCCCGCCCGGGCTGCCCTGCCGCTCCTCCTCGCGACCGCCGTGGCCGCGGGCTGTCATCGCAAGCGCGGGCCCGCCCCCTACTACGTGGGCAAGCTGGCCGTCTCGGAGGAGACCCTGGCCGGCAACCCGGATCTGGGCATGAGTGCCGCGGACCTCATGGACCGCCTCGCGGTGGCGCTCGACGGCAGCGGGCGTTTCGAGCCGCTGCCGGGCGCCAGCGGTCCGCATGGCGCGGCGGCCAGCGGGAAGGGGCCGGCCTACCGCTGCCACGCCGACGTGAGCTTCACCCGCGAGAGCGACGAGCCGGCCGACGGCGGCACGTCCCTACGCCGGGCCGAGGTGGGAGTCACCCTCGAGCTCTACTCGGGAGGTGAGGACGGCGAGCACGTACGCGCCGACGCTTCCGGCGTGCGCCTCTTCGACGGGAGCGTGGCTCATCCAGGTGACGCCGCGCCGCGCACGCACGCCTTCCGGGGCGCTCTCGACACGGCTCTCTCACGCGCCGTGGCGCAGCTGGTGCTGGAGCTCGACGCCGGGCGCAAGAACGACATGCAGCTCATCGCCGACCTCTCGTCGGCCGACGGAGGCGTGCGCGACTGCGCGGTCCGGCAGCTGGCCGACCGGCGCAACCCGGCGGCCGTACCCGCGCTCATCGAGCGCCTCAAGGACCCGGACAAGCAGGTCGTCCTGCGGGCGATGGGCGCGCTCGAGTCGCTCCGCGATCCGCGGGCCGTGAAGCCGCTCATCGATCTCACCGAGCGGCAGGATCCGGCCTTCGTGAGCCAGGTGGTCTACGTCATCGGCGCCATCGGCGGGACGGATGCGGAGGCGTTCCTCTTCACGCTCGAGAACGGTTCGCAGGATCCCCAGGTCCGCGCCGCGGCCGCAGAGGCAGCCGCGGAGCTGCGCCGCAAGCGGGGCGCCCCGGACGGCGGGGAGCTGCAGCGAGCCGCGAGGAGGTAACGCATGCGTGGTGCAGCGAAGATCGTCCTGCTGGGGGCCTTGCTCGCCTGTGCGCACGCGCCGCCGGCGCCGGCGCCGACGCTGGGACCGCCGGCGGCCAAGCTCTTTCCACTGGCCGTGGGGAACCGCTGGACCTACCGCGTGCAGTTCCTGGGCGCGAACCAGTTGCTGTCCGTCGCCATCGTCTCGGGCCAGCCCGGGGCCTTCGTGGACAACCGCGGGCAGCGCTACTACGTCGATCACGCGGGCGTACGTGACGACCGCCGCTACCTGCTGCGCGACCCGCTCAGCCCAGGGAAGAGCTGGAACAGCGTGGTGAGCCTCACCGAGACGGAGGCGTACCAGGTGGCGGGCATCGGCGAGAGCATCGAGGTGCCCGCCGGCCATTTCTCGGGCTGCGTTCGCGTGGAGGGCCGCAACCCCGGGCCGGGCAATGCCGTGCAGCTCGCCGAGCAGGTCTACTGCCCGGATGTCGGCCTCGTGCGCGTGACGACCTACGAGGAGATCGGCGGGCGCCGCAGCCCACCCCAGTGGCGCGAGGAGCTGGTCGCGTATCGCCTCGGAGGCTGACGCGCGATGAAGAGGCTCTCGCTCGGCGTCGTCGGCCTGGGGAACGTCGGGGCGGCGCTGGTGCGCTTGATCGAGGACCGTGCCGCCGAGATCGAGCGGACGCAGGGGGTTCGCCTCGAGATCGCGAAGGCCGTGGCGCGCGATGCGGGGAGGGAGCGGGGGCTGCGGCTCGCCGCAGGAACGGTCGGTACTGATGCCCTGGCCCTCGCGCGCGACCCGCGCGTCGAGGTGGTCGTGGAGCTGATGGGGGGCGTGGAACCTGCGGGCGCGGTGGTAGCGGCGGCGCTCGAGGCGCGCAAGCCCGTCGTCACCGCGAACAAGCTGCTGCTCGCCGAGCGGGGCGAGGCCCTCTTCGCCTTGGCCGCCGAGCGAGGCGTGCCGCTGCGCTTCGAGGGCGCGGTGTGCGGCGGCCTGCCGATCGTCCGGCTCCTGCGCGAGGCACTGGCACCGGACCGCGTGCTCTCGCTTCACGGCATCCTGAACGGGACCACGAACTACATCCTGAGCCGCATGGCCGAATCCGGCGCGTCCTTCGACGACGCGCTGGCCGAGGCCCAGCGGGCCGGGTTTGCCGAGGCCGACCCCACGCTCGACCTCTCGGGCGCCGACGCGGCACAGAAGCTCTGCCTGCTCGCCCGCCTGGCCTTCGGGGCGCGCGTCGCGCCGCGGGACGTCCTCACCGAGGGCATCCGTTCGCTCACGCAGGCCGATCTCGCGGCGGCGCAGGATCTGGGCTGCGTGATCAAGCTCCTGGCCATCGCGCGCCGCAAGGGCGAGGCGCTCGACCTCCGCGTGCATCCCGCGATGATCCCGACGCGCGGGCCGCTGTCCTCGGTTGCAGGCGCCTTCAACGCGGTGCTCGTCCAATCGGAGGCGCTCGGCCCGACGCTCCTCTCGGGCCAGGGGGCGGGGGGCAGCTGCACCGCCGAAGCCGTGCTCGCGGACCTCGTGGACATCGGCCGCCCGGGCGCGGGTGGGCCGCTGCGGTTCACGCCCGGCGAGACGGTGCCGCTCGTCCCGCGGTCCGAGCTCCAGTCGAGCTACTACTTGCGCCTCACCGTCGACGACGCGCCCGGCGTTTTGGCGGCGATCACCGCCGCGCTCGGCAAGCGGGGTATCAGCATCGCCGCACTGGAGCAGCGCGAGCGCCGCGCCGAGGGCACGGAACCGGTCGCCGTCGTCATCCTTTCGCACCCGGCGCTCGAGGGAGGGATCCAGGCGGCCGTCGCGGAGATCGACGGTCTGCCCTTCACCCGGTCGCCGGCCCAGCTGATCCGGGTGGAGACCGGCGCCCCCCTGGCGTGAGCGGCTTCACAGGCGCACGCCGCGGCGTTCCATGAAGGCCCTGCTCGCCCGCACCAACGCCGGGTAGCTCACGGGAAGCAACCGCTGCAAGAGGTCCATGAGCCAGGCGTCGCGCCCAACGAGGACCCGCGGCGCGTTGCGAAGCGCGCCCCGCCAGATGATGCGGGCGGCTTCCTCCGGGGTCGTGCGCGCGATCTTGTCGAAGTCGACGGCGGCCTTGGCCGCGTCGGAGGTCTCGCCGCGCGACGTGTGAACCATGCGGCCATGGCGCACGATGTTGGTCCGGATGCCCCCCGGGTGGACGCAGGTGACGTGCACGGGACCGCCGTGGAGCTCCTGGCGCAACGACTCGGTGAAGCCGCGCACCGCGAACTTGCTGGCGTTGTACGCGGACTGACCGGGAAAGGCGACGATGCCGAAGATGCTCGAGATGTTGATCAAGTGCGCGTCGTCCTGCGCGAGGAGCTGGGGCAGGAAGGCCTCCGTTCCCCGCACGACGCCCCAGAAGTTGATCTGGAAGAGCCACTCGAAGTCCTCGCGCTTCATCTGCGCGAACGTGTCGGAGACCGAGACGCCGGCGTTGTTCACCGCGACGTGCGCGCCGCCCAGCTCACGCGCCACGTCCGCTGCGAAGGCCGCGACTTCGGCGTCGCTGCGGACGTCGACCTTTCGGACCAAGGATTGCTTGGCGCCCGCGAGGCGGGCCGTCTCTTCGGCGCCGGCTTGATCCCAGTCCGCCAGCGCGAGGCGCGCGCCACGGCCCGCGGCCTCGAGGGCGAGGCAGCGTCCGATGCCAGAGCCGGCGCCCGTGATCACGACGACCTTGTCCTGCAGGGTCTTCAAGACGCTCGCCTCTCCGCGGCCTCCGGCGCCGTCCGGGCCGCCTCGGTCGCGTAGTCCACGGGATCGAAGTGCCGCGTCCGCAGGCGGAACTCGAAGGTGAAGCCCGGCCAGAGGGTGGTGTTGCGCCCGTTGCGGGTGAGGTACCAGCTGACGCAGCCGCCGGTGTTCCAGACGGTCCGAGAGAGGCGCGCCTGGAGGCGCTGGTTGTAGCGCGCCTGGGCTTCGGGGAGGACGTCGATCGTGCGCAGGCCGCGGGCGCGGGCGGCCTGCAGCGAGTCCAGGATGTACTGCACCTGGGACTCGATCATCAGGATCATCGAGCTGTGCCCCAGGCCGGTGTTGGGCCCGACGATCAGGAAGAGGTTCGGGAAGCCCGAGACGGTGGTGCCGAGGTAGGCCTCGGGCCCGTCGCGCCAGACCTCGTTCAGCTCGCGCCCGCCGCGGCCGCGAACCACGAAGGGAGCCACCAGCTCCGCCGCCTGAAAGCCGGTGGCGAGCACGAGGGCCTCGACGGGGCGCTCGCGTCCATCGCGCGTCACCACGCTGCGTTCGCGGACCTCGGCAATGCCGTCGGTGACGAGCTCCACGTTCGCCCGCTGAAGGGCCGGGTACCAGTCGTTCGTCGGAAGCACGCGCTTGCAGCCCATCCGGTAATGGGGCGTGAGCTTGCGGCGCAGCTCGGGGTCCTTCACGCTCTTGGCGAGATGTCGGCGGGACACCCACTCCCCCACGCGCAGCAGGCCGGGAAAGCGGAAGAAGCCGGGAGCAAGGGCTTCCCTCTGCCAGTAAAGCGCGAGCCGCGCGAGCCGTTGCAGGAAGGGGAAGGCCGCGTAGAGCGCGCGCCGCCGCGGGGAGATCGGTCCATCGGGCTTCGGCACGATCCACGGCGGGGTGCGCTGGAAGACGTGCAGGCGTCCCACGCGCGGAGCGATGGCCGGGACGATCTGGATGGCGCTCGCGCCCGTGCCGATCACTCCCACCGTCTTTCCGTCGAGCGGGTAGTCGTCGTCCCATTGGGCCGAGTGCATGACCTTGCCCCGGAACGACGCGAGCCCGGGGATGTCCGGGAAGGCAGGCCGGCTGAGGCCGCCGGTGCAGAAGATCAGGTGTCGGTAGTGCGCCCTCGCGCCGTCCTGCGTCGTGATCGTCCATCGGGAAGCCGCCTCGTCGAAGACCGCAGAGGTGACGGTGGTGCCCAAGCGCAGGTGCCG
>DATJNL010000251.1:0-10183 GCA_035508175.1 Myxococcales bacterium | reverse complement strand
ATGAGCAAGCTCGCTGAGAAGCTGAAGGCGCTGGGGGCGGCCGTGACCGCGATCGAAAAGCAATTCGGGAAGGGTGCCATCATGCGCCTCGGAGACGAAGAGGCCCCGGCCGCTGCCCCGAGTCTCCCGAGCGGGTCAGTCGGCCTCGATCGGGCCCTGGGCATCGGAGGCTATCCGCGAGGCCGTGTCGTCGAGATCTTCGGGCAGGAATCGTCCGGCAAGACCACCCTCGCGCTACACGCCATCGCGGAGGCACAGAAGCAGGGTGGAACCGCAGCGTTCATCGACGCGGAGCATGCTCTCGACATTGGCTATGCCAAGCGCCTGGGAGCGAGAATCGAGGATCTCCTCGTCTCGCAGCCCGACACCGGGGAACAGGCACTCGAGATCACGGAAGGGCTCGTTCGCTCAGGGGGAATCGATGTCATCGTCATCGATTCGGTGGCAGCGCTCGTTCCGCGAGCGGAGATAGAGGGCGAAATGGGCGATCAACACATGGGTCTGCAGGCGCGATTGATGAGCCAGGCCCTGCGGAAGCTGACCGGAGTCGTCTCGCGTACTGGGAGCACCGTGATCTTCATCAACCAGATTCGCATGAAGATCGGCGTCGTCTTCGGCAATCCAGAGACGACGACGGGGGGCAATGCACTGAAATTCTACGCGTCCGTTCGCCTCGACGTCCGCCGGACCGGGCAGGTCAAGGACGGGGAGCGGGTCATCGGGAGCCACACCCGCGTGAGAGTCGTCAAGAACAAGGTTGCGCCGCCGTTCCGGGAGGCGGAGTTCGACATTCTGTACGGGGTGGGGATCGGCCGCGATGCCGAGATCCTCGACCTTGCAGTGGCGCAGAACCTAATCGAGAAGAGCGGCTCGTTCTTCTCGCTCGATGGTGAACGGATCGGCCAGGGACGTGACCGTGCCGCCGAGTTTCTCCGCGAGCACCCAGCCATGGCGGAAGCTCTGGTCGCCAAGCTGGCGGCCGCTCCGACGGCCGGGCCGGTAGAGGCGTCTTCTCCGGCCGAGGCCGGCTAGTCTAGAAGACGGCCGCCCCCCAGACATTGACGGCAACGCCAGCCGCGGCCAGCAGCCAGAAGAACCATCCCAGGCGTTGCCGCCCGATGGCGAGCAGCATGAGCAGGTACGGCGTGTAGTCGAGGCTGAAGCGGAAGCCGAACTGACGCCAGCCGTCGTTCTGGTAGAGGAAGCCGGGGAGACTGACGGCGGCCACGGTGAGCCACAGAGCATGGTAGGGGCGCGGCCTGGTCTGGGGCCAGAGCAAAAGGAGGTAGAGGGGCGTCGTGAAGAAGAGGCTCATGCCGTGCGGGTCGAAACCACCCGGCAGCGACGGATCCGGAAGGAGGAAGAAAGCGGCCCGCAGGTTTCGCCACAGGTAATGCACGTTGAAGAGGCCCCACCTCGCGATGTCCGAATTGACGCGGTTGTTGAAGAGGTGGTCATGCCCGAAGTCCGTGGGGTGGCCGAAGCGTATGTAATTCATCCACATCATCGGGATGGCCACGGCGATGACAGGGCCGGCGAACTGTAGTGCCTTCTCGAGAATCTCGCGGCGCCTCCGGCGAAAGTCGGCGAGGTCGAATCTCCCTCCTGGCGCCACCAGTTCGATCGCGAAGAAGACCACGGCGAAGGCCAACGGCGTTCGGGTGATCGAACCGCAGCCCAGGGCCAGGCCCGCCAGTGCCGGGTGTTCCGCCCGATGGGCGGCGAGAAGGTACAAACAGGTGAGGGTGACGCCCATCACTTCAGCGGTGAACCATACCTCGCCCCGGACGGAGCAACAGAAGTTGAGGGTGCCGAAGGCGAAAACCAGGGCGAGCAGGGCGTTCTCACGCTCCGTTCGTGCGCTTTCGCCTGCCGCCGACAGTCGTTGCAGGGCCAGGAAGAACAGCACCACGTTCAGCGCCGCGAAGAACACCGTGAAGGACACGTCGTTGAACTGAAAGCCGAACAGCGCAACCAGCGGCGCCATCACGACGGCCGGAAAGGGCGGGAAGCTCACGTACCAGTTCGACCCCATGCGCGCCCAGTCGTTGAGGTTTGGTGGTCGGACGGTCAGCGCAGTCTGCCCGTGCAGGAATGCCTCGGCCTGGTAGACGAACTGGGGCGCCTGCGACTGGTGAAAGAAGCGGCTGCCGGAGAAGATGGCGAACAGGCTGAACGAGCAAGCGAACAGCGCCGCCGGAAGGCGCCAGGCCTTGCTGTTGCTGGCTTCCTGCACGACGGTGGTTGCCTTCAAGGCCATCAGGCCGGCCTCGGATGCAGCAGCTCGAGCCGTAGTGCGTCCAGCGTCGCGTAGGCCGCGAAGCGGCGGATCCGCTCGCGGTCGCCCCCGAAGGCGTGTCGAACAGCGCGGACGCCGCTGCCGGTGGCCAGGGCAGTAAAGACCGTGCCCACCGGTTCGCTGGAGCTTGCCGTGCCCGGACCGGCGAGGCCGGTGCACGAGACGCCGTAGGGCGCACGCGCGAGCTCGCGGGCGCGCTGTGCCATCGATGCCGCGACTGCCTCGCTGACGGCTCCATGGCTGGTCAGCAGCTCGGCGGGCACGCCCAAGATGCCGCGCTTGCTTTCCTCCGTGTAGGCAACAACCCCCATGCGTGTGTAGTCGCTGGCGCCAGCGGCCTCCGTCAAGAGGGCCGCGGTGAGCCCGCCGGTGACCGATTCGGCGACGGCCACCGTCGCGCCCTGCGCGCGCAGCATTCGCCCGAGCGTTTCGGAGAAGGTCCGCCCGTCGGAGCTGAAGCAAGCGGCGCCAATGCGCGCTTGGGCCTCCGCTGCGGCGCGGTCGAGCAGGCCTTCCACCTGCGAAGGGTCTCGGCCCGTCGCGACCAGTCGGACGTGGTTCTCGGGCAGCGTCGTGCGGTAGCCGATCGACAGGCCAGGGAAGTGGGCGCTCAGGTCTGCCAACTTTTCGTCGAGGTGCGACTCGGCGATGCCGTAACAGCGCAACACGCGCACGCGCCGCAAGGGCTCGGCCGACGAGACCTCGCGCAGGGCGGGCAGGAGCACCTCGTCACAAAGGCCGTGGTATTCGCGGGGGACGCCCGGGAGCAGAAAGGTCCGGGCGCGCTCGATGCGGAGCTCGAGCATCGGCGCGGTGCCGAAGCGGTTGGTGTGAACAATGGAGCCGTCGGGGATCATGGCCTGGCGCCGGTTGTTGGGCGTCATGGCGATGCCGCGCTTGGCCAGGCGCGTCTCGATCGAGGCGAGGGTCGGAGCGTGGAGCGTGAGCCCGACCCCCGCCGCCTCCGCGGCGCATTCCGCGGTGATGTCGTCCGCCGTGGGGCCGAGGCCTCCACTGCAGATGACGATGTCGCTGCGGCCGCCGCTGGCGCGAAAGAGGTCGACGATCTCCGCTCGGACATCGCGGACCATCGTCTTGCTCCACACTGGCAGCCCCTGCGCCGCGAGCCGCTCCAGCAGCCACGGGCTGTTGGTGTCGACGATCGTCCCGTTCAGGAGCTCATCGCCGGTGGCGATCAGCTCGATGCGCATGACGAGTGGGCCGGCGAGCGTTCGGCGTCAGACGAAGTCCGCATCGTCGTCGTCATCGTCGTCGTCCGCATCGTCAGCTGGTTCGGTGGCCCCCGACGATGTCACCGCCAGGCGCGACCGTCGCCGCTCGAGCCTCGTTCTGCCCATGAGCAGCATGCCCTCGGCGAGACCGAGTAGCACGTAGGCGGAGATGAACGCGACGAGGACGACCGCGGGCTGGAATTGAACCGCCAGCACGACTGCGAGCCCTGCCACTAGGAAAAGGAGCGCCGTCCGCCTGCGGTTCAGCTTGGTCCGCTTGAAGGTACGGAAGCGGATGTTCGACACCATGAGGTACGACAGACCCAAGGAGAGCACGGCGACGGGCGCAGCAGGTGCGGCCGCCTCGGAGATTCCCCGAGCCATGACCAGCGCGATCACCCCGCCCGCTGCCACCGGGATGGGCAAGCCGACGAAAAACTGGTCGCTCGCGTGGCGATTGGCGAGGAGGTTGAAGCGTGCCAGCCGCAGAGCGCCGCACGCGACGAAGACGGCGGCGACGAGCAGCCCCCAGAACCCCAGCGGGGCCAGCGCCCACTTGTAGAGCAGCAGGGCTGGGGCAGCGCCGAAGCTCACCACGTCGGCGAGGCTGTCCAGTTGCATCCCGAACTCGCTCTGTGTCTTGGTCAGGCGCGCGACACGCCCGTCGAAGGCGTCGAAGAAGATGGCGAACAGGATGGCCAGCGCCGCCTGGTAGTACCGGCCGGGCTGCTCCCCCGCGCAGAGCGAGAGGGCATAGAAACCGCAGAAGATCGAGGAGACCGTGAAGAGGTTCGGCAAGACGAACAAGGCTTTGCGCAGTCGCATGGGTGCCCTTACCCTAACCAGTTTTGGACCGGAAGTCCAAGCCTCCGCTCCCGTTCGTCAAACCCTCAAGTAGCCGGAAGCATTCAGACGCCGCCGTCCCCCCCGACGTGCAGGAATTTCGTTTCTCTCGCCAAGGCTGTCGCGCCGGGCTCCACGACCAGACCAGCCGGCGCTCCATCGACGGTACAGCCGACGAGCTCGAGGTGGCCCGTCTCCCCGACGTAGACCGCGGCCTGGCCCGCATCGGCGATGGTGCACCCAGTGACCGTGGCGGTGCCTCCCAGGACGGTCAGGCCGGTTCCGGTCGCGTCGGTCATCGAATCTCGCTGCGATCGCAACGTGCTCGCAAACGCGTAGACGTCGTCCCCCTCGAGCCCCCTCGGATCGGAACGGGCCCCTGCCACGACGTTGTCGAAGAGCTCGCCGGTCGAGCTGACGAGCTTGAGCCCGATCGCTCCTGCGTGCCGCACGCGATTGTGGCGCAGCGTCAGGCGGTTCGAGCCCACGACAGAGATCGCAGCCTCGAAGAACGGCCCCTCGAACGAGCAGCCCTCGATCGTACCGGTGGAGCGCACGATGCCGAAGCCGGTGCGTGCGACGTGGAAGACGCGCACCTCCTGCAGCAGCAGCACAGTCCTGAAGGCCAGCAAGCCATAGTCGGACCCCGACAGGCTCGAGCCGATCACGCGAAGCTCGGCTTCGCCGGCGTAGATGGCTTGCGTGCCGCCGGTCACGGCGTCGGCCTCCAGCGTGAGCGCGTGCACCCCGCGCGCAGAAATGCCCACGCCGGTCGCGCGAACCGTGAGGCCTTCGACCCGAACGCCATCCCCCCCGATGGTGAGGACCGGGTCTCCGCCAGCGAGCACCGCTCCCGGCGTGGCAAGCAGATGGACGCCGCGCGGGAGGGTCCAAGGCCCGGCATAGACGCCCGCCGGCAAGGGGGTGTCGCCGGCCGGGAGCGCCGCCGCCCAAGTCGCGTCGTACCGGGGAGCGCCAGCCGCGAGCGCAAGAGCGAGAAGGACGAAGGTCACCCCTCCTGCTCGACCTCGTATCCCCGCTCGGACAAGAAGCGCCGTAGATCCGCGACGTGATCGGGCCCCCGCGTCTCGAGCGTCACTTCTACCAGTGCTTCACCGAGGGCGGAACGGCTCGAGGTCCGGTTGTGGAAGATCTCGATGACGTTGGCCCGCTGCTCGGCGATGGCGGCCGCCAGGCGCGCCAGCGACCCCGGTCGATCCGAAATCTTGATGACGAGCCTCACCAGGCGGCCCGCCTTGACGAGCCCCCGCTCGATGATGCGCGCGATTAGGTTCACGTCGATGTTTCCGCCCGAGAGCACCAGCACCACACGCTTGCCCGCCAGCGCCTCGCGGCGATGCAGCAGGCCTGCGAACGGGGCCGCGCCGGCGCCCTCTGCGACCGTTTTCTCGCGCTCGAGGAGCAATAGGATCGCCGACGCGATCTCCTCTTCGTCGACCGTCACCACCTCGTCGACGTAACGCTGGGCCAGCGGAAGCGTCCGCTCACCCACCGTGCGGCACGCGATGCCGTCGGCGATGGTGGAGGCGGCATTCACGGTGACACGTTTTCCAGCCGCCAGGCTTGCCTGCATCGAGGGGATGACACTCGGCTCGACGCCGATGACGCGGACGCCCGGCCGTTTCTCCTTGAGCGCCAGCGCCACCCCGCCGATGAGGCCGCCGCCCCCAACGGCGAGCACGGCGACGTCGAGCTCCGGGACCTGCTCGAGCAGCTCGAGGCCGATGGTGCCTTGCCCGGCGATCACCGCGTCGTCGTCGAAGGGATGGACGAAGACGCGTCCCTCGTGTGCCTGGAGTCGCCGCGCCTCCTCGTAGGCCTCGTCGTAGTTGGCGCCGTGCAGCACGACATGGGCGCCGTACGCCCGCGTGGAGGTCGCCTTCACGAGCGGCGTGCCCTCGGGCATGCAGATGGTCGCCGGGATGCCGAGCCGCCCGGCATGAAAGGCCACGCCCTGGGCGTGGTTTCCCGCCGAAGCGCTGATGACGCCCCGTGCCCGTTCGGCGTCGGTCAGCAGCAGGAGCCGGTTCAGCGCGCCGCGCTCCTTGAACGACCCGGTGGCCTGCAAGCTCTCGAGCTTGAGGTACACCTCGCACCCCGACAGCTTCGACAGCCAGATGGTCCTGCGGCAAGGCGTCTCGACCACCGCGCCCCGGATGCGCTCCCGGGCGTGCTCGATGTCGGCGAGGCCGACCATTTAGGCGACCAGTTCTGCCACCGGACCTTCGAAGATGCGATCGAGCTCGTAAAGGAGCGCGTCGGTGGGCCGGACGCGGAGATCGGCGAGCTTGATGACGGTCTCGCTCTCGCCCGGTGCGAGCACCTCGATGACCACCTGGGTCGCGCCCGCGTGCGCCGACAGGATGCCGCGGAGCTGGTTCAGCCGGTCGGCGGTCACCGCGTCGGCCGCGACGCGCACCTTGATGCGTTTCGCTTTCTTCTCGCGCAGGTCGGTCAGGCGAACGATCTCCTCGGCCTTCAGCTCGCGCGCGGGGTTCTCCTCGTCGCCGCGGCTGTTCACGCTCACGGCTCCCGTGATGACCAGGGGGTCATCGCTCTTGAGCAGCGGCTCCCACTGCTCGTAGCCCTGCGCGCTCTGGCGCTGCGCCGAGAAGCAGACGACCTTCAGGCTGCCGGTCATGTCCTCGAGCGTGACGATGCCCATGCGTTTGCCGGTCTTCGTCATCCGGTCCAGCACCGCCGCGGCAACGCCGACCACGGTGACCCGCTCCTCCGCCTGGCACTGCTGGATCTGGGCGAGCGAACGGCTCGCGTAGCGGCGGATCTCCTTCTGATACTGTGCCAGCGGGTGGCCGCTGATGTAGAAGCCGAGCGTCTCCTTCTCCGACGCGAGCCGCTGCTTCTCGTCCCACTCCTCCACGACGGGCAGGGCGTCGCGGGTCTGCTCGACGGTACCGCCCCCGCCGAGGGCGGCGAACAGCGAAGCCTGGCCGGCCGCGCGATCGCGCTGCACGGACTGACCGCGCTCGACCGCCTTCTCGACCGCCTCGAAGAGCGCTCGCCGGGTCGACTTCTGGCCGACGCCGTCGAAGGCCCCGGCCTTCACCAGCGCTTCGACGACCTTGCGGTTGACGCGCCGCAGGTCGACCCGCTCGCAGAAGTCGAAGAGGCCGTGGAATGGCCCTGTCTCCCGCGCCTCAAGGATGGCCTCGATGGCCGCCTCGCCGACGCCCTTCACGCCGCCGAGGCCAAAGCGGATCGTCTTCTCGCTCCCCCGCGGCACCGAGAAGCGCAAGGACGACTCGTTCACCGAAGGCGGCAGTACCGACATGCCGGCCTCGCGCGCGTCGGCGATGTGCGCGACGATCTTGTCGGTGTTGTCGGCCTCGCTGGAGAAGAGCGCGGCCATGAACTCCGCCGGCCGGTGCGCCTTCAGCCAGGCCGTCTGCACAGTCACGAGCGCGTACGCCGCTGCATGGCTCTTGTTGAAGCCGTAGCCGGCGAATTTCTCCATCAGGTCGAAGATCTCGCCGGCGACCTTCGGGTCGACGCCGTTCGCCTGGGCTCCCGCGCAGAAGTCCCCCCGCAGCTTCGCCATCTCCTCCGCCTTCTTCTTCCCCATGGCGCGGCGGAGGATGTCGGCGCGCCCGAGCGTAAACCCCGCGAGCGCCTGCGAGATCTGCATCACCTGTTCCTGGTAGACGATGCAGCCGTACGTCTCCTGCAGGATCGGCTCCAGCTTCGGGTGCGGGTAGACGACGCGCGCCTTGCCGTGCTTGCGCGCGATGTAGTCGTCCACGACGCCGCTCTCGAGCGGCCCGGGCCGGTAGATCGCACCCGCGGCGATGATGTCCTCGAAACGCGTCGGCTTCAGCCGCTTCAGGAACTCCGTGAAGCCCGAGCTCTCGAACTGGAAGACGCCGGCCGTGTCGCCGCGCGAGATGAGCGCGTAGGCCTCCGGGTCGTCCAGCGGGATACGGTCGGCGGCCACCTCCGGCGTGCCCTCCGCGCGGTTTTGATTCACCATCTTGACCGCGTCGTCGATGACGTCGAGCGTCTTGAGGCCGAGGAAGTCGAACTTGACGAGGCCGACCTTTTCCACCTCGTCCTTCGCAAACTGAGTCACCAGGAAGTTCTCGCCCGAGGGCTGGTATAGCGGCACCACCTCCCAGAGCGGCTGGTCGGAGATGACCACGCCCGCCGCGTGCATCCCGGCCTGGCGGTGCAGCCCCTCGAGCGCGAGCGCGATGTCGAGGATCTCGCGGTACACACCGCCCTCGTCGTAGAGCGCCTTGAGCCGCGGCTCGAGCTCTAGCGCCTTGCCGAGCGTCATCTTGGGGTCGCCCTCGGGCACGAGCTTCGCGAGCTTGTCGCCCTCCGAGAAGGGCAGCCCCCTCACGCGCACCACGTCGCGGATCACCGAACGGGCCTTGAGCGATCCGAAGGTGATGATCTGGCCGACGTGCGACTTCCCGTATTTCTGCGTGACGTAGCCGATGACCTCGTCGCGGCGGTTCTGGCAGAAGTCGACGTCGAAGTCCGGCATCGACACGCGCTCGGGGTTCAGGAAACGCTCGAAGAGCAGCTTGTAGGGAATCGGGTCGAGGTCGGTGATGCGCAGAGAGTAGGCCACGAGCGAGCCCGCGCCCGACCCGCGCCCCGGCCCCACGGGGATGCCCTGCGCCTTGGCCCAGTTGATGAAGTCCTGCACGATGAGGAAATAGCCGGCGAAGCCGCAGCTCTTGATGACCGAGATCTCCTCCTCGAGCCTGCGCACGTACACGTCGCGCTCGAGGGGGTACGCGATCTCCCGGAAGCGCCGGTCGAGCCCCTCGCGGGCGAGCTTTTCGAGGTAGCTCTTGTCGTCGAAGCCGTCCGGCACCTGGAAGCGCGGCAGCATCGGCTTGCCCATGGGCAGCTCGACGTGGCAGCGGCGCGCGATGTCCGCGGCGTTGGCGATGGCCTGCGCGTACTCGGGCAGCGCGTCGAGCATCTCCTGCCCGCTCTTGATGTAGAGCTCCTCGGTTTCGTGCTTGAGCCGCTTCTGGTCCTCGAAGGTCTTTCCCGA
Organism: Myxococcales bacterium; assembly: GCA_035508175.1. GTDB lineage: Bacteria > Myxococcota > Myxococcia > Myxococcales > JAKAPL01 > DATJNL01. The sequence goes on along the minus strand of DATJNL010000251.1, from coordinate 759 downwards.
GGCGATGCACATTAGGTACTCGTGGGCCTTCGCGTCCTCGGGCTTCACGTAGTGCGCGTCGGCGGTGGCAACGAGCGGGATTCCGAGCCCTTCGCCCAACTCGGCGAGGCACGCGTTCACCCTCTTCTGCTCGGTGAGCCCGTTGCTCTGCACCTCGAGGAAGAAGTGGCCGGGCTCGAAGAGCTCCTTGTACTCCTGTGCCGCCGCGCGTGCCCGGTCCATGTCGCCGCGCAGGCACGCGTTGGGGACTTCGCCGCCGAGGCAGGCCGTCGAGGCGAACAGCCCCTGGGTGCGGCCCTTCAGCAACTCCTTGTCGATGCGGGGGTTGTAGTAGTGCCCCTCGAGGTAGGCCATCGACGCCAGGTAGCGCAGGTTCGAGAAACCCTCCTGGTTCTCCGCGACGAGCACGAGGTGGTTGCTCGAGCGCTCGGTGCGATCCTTGCGCCCCTTGGGGCCCGCCACGTAGACCTCGGAGCCGAAGATGGGCTTGACCCCCGCGGCCTTCGCCTGCAGGTAGAAGTCTGCGGCGCCGAACATGTTCCCGTGGTCGGTCACGGCCACGCAGTCCATGCCCTTGGCCTTGACCGTGGTGGTCAGGTCCTTGAGGCGGATGGCGCCGTCCAGCAAGGAGTAGAGGGTGTGCAGGTGCAGGTGGGCGAAGTCGGGCATGCAGGCTCCCCGGGGCGCGAAGGGAGAGCTTCTATAGCAGACGACCCCGACGGCGAAAGGGGCGGTGCGTCACCCGCCGAGTCTCGCCTT
>DATJNL010000250.1:0-5593 GCA_035508175.1 Myxococcales bacterium | reverse complement strand
CCCGCGGCCGCTCGCCTGCCGCGCGAGCACGCACGTCGTGAGTCCGTGGGCCCTCGACCAGCGTTCGAAGGCCCTCGTCAAGGGCCTTCGAACGCTCGTCCAGTGTGCATGAACGCTCGTCGTGCGAGCGCCGTCGCACGGCCACCGCTCGCGGATCGGAATCGTGTGGACGCGGCTTCACTGGCTGCGAGCGAGGACTCGGCGCGTGCGACGCCGATCGCATGGCCACCATGCTGGGACTCACGGGCAGAGCCCGCGATCGCACGCCCAGCGAGGGCCCACGGACCGCCACCAAGGGACCTCGCTCGCCGTGCCACCTCGAGCGCTCGACCAGCGACCGCGAATCGTCGGCCAGCGACCCCGAACCGGAGCCGACCACGCACGAACGCATGGCCAGCGTTCAATGGCCGTGACGTCGCGAGCTGGGGATGACGCCCAGTGGGCACGGAACGACGGCCAACGCGCTCGATCGCAGGCCGTCCGCGCGTCGAAGGAAGCCGTCATTTGCCCGGTGGAGCGCGTGAGCCCCCGATCGCACGGCCTCGACGCCTCGAACCAGGCCTTGCGATCGCCCGCGATCGGCTCCAGTCGGCCGACGGGCTGGCCCGACGCTCACCCCGACCCCGACCCACCCGACCAGGCCGTTTGACGTCCGGTTCTCCCGTCTTCCGTTCGGACGATGCTCCGCCCCATCTTGCAGCTCGTGGACGATCTTGCCCGCGATGTCCCGGCCCCCGTGGCCCGCGGCCCCTCCGACGAGCGCTTCGAGCACGTCCTCGAGCCGGCTGCGCGCGGCGGCGCGCAACCTAGGCTTCAGGCCGTCGCGCGGGACGAGGTCGACCGGGCGCCCGAGGAGATCGGTCAGACCGTGCTGCAGCCCCACGAAGGCGAAGAGCCCCACCGGTCTCTCGAACGCGACGAGCAGGTCGCCGTCGCTGCCCGCGGGGGCCGTTCCGCGAGCTGGTTGGCCGTTCGGCGTGGTCTCGTTCGCCTCGGACCAGGAAGGGTACGATCGCATCCAGGCGAGGCTGCGGCTCACCAGGCTGCGCTGGGGCTCGCGGGGCTGGCGGAACAAGCGCCCGAAATCGCCGGTGCGCTCGAAGACGCGGTGATCCGCGACGCCGCGACGCGAGGCGTCCCGCTCACGGGTCGAACTTCATCAGCTGGTCGTTGCCCGCCAGGTAGAGCGAGCCCTGGGCGTGGAGGGGGGGTCACAGGCCGGAACGAATCGTCCGTCACGCGCTCCCCGCCCGCTCCCGACATTTGGGATTCACGAGATCGTCGTGAGAAGGGCCTCGAGCTGCGGCCGAAGCGCAGGCAGATCGCGCTGCACGGTCTCCCACAGGGTGGGCAGGCTCAGCTGGAAGTATCCGTGCACGAGCACGTTGCGCGTCCCTCGGATCTGTTTCCAGGGGATCTCGGGGTGCGCGGAGACCACTTCCGCCGGCATCTGGACGGCGGCCTCGCCGAGGACGAGTAGTTCGTAGTTGACCGCGGCCAAGGTCTTCGAGTCGTTCGCCAGCTGTTCGGCGCTCATGCCGGAGATGTAGGTCTCGATGCGCTGAAGCGCTCCGAGCATGTCCTCGAGCCGGCTTCGGGCGGCCCTAGGCGACAGGGATCGCCTCGCTGAGAATGGCGGCGCGCAACCTGGGCTTCAGGCCGTCGCGCGGGACGAGGTCGACCGGGCGCCCGAGGAGCTCGGTCAGGCGCTGCTGCAGCCCCACGAAGGCGAAGAGCCCCACCGGCCTCTCGAACTCGACGAGCAGGTCGATGTCGCTGCCCGCCGAGGCCGTTCCGCGAGCGACCGAGCCAAACAACGCGAGCGATCTCACCCCCTCGCGCGCGAGATCGGCGGCGTGCTGCCGCAGGACTCCGATGATCTCCTCGCGGTTCATGATGCTCTTAGTATAGGCCCATGTCCGGAGGTCGCGAAGATGGATGGGCTCGTCCCCGCCGGACGCGCTCTCGTTCCGGGCGCGGATGGAAACGGGCCTCGTCCCGCTCACGGGTCGAACTTCATCAGTTGGTTGTTGCCCGCCAGGTAGAGCGCGCCCTGGGCGATGATGGGGGTCACCCACTTGGTGTAGCCGTCGGGGATGCTCACCTGCGCGACCTGGTTGCCGCTGTCGCCGTCGAGGGCGGTGAGGTTTCCGTCGGTGACCCACACCATGTAGTCGTTCGTGCCGTCGCTGGTGCTCACGATGGGGGAGCCGTTGCCGCCGTTGCCGCTCTGCCAGCCGGCGCCGAGGGCGGGGGGATCGCCGCTCACGTTGTAATTGGTGGTGCCGCCGTTGAGGGTCACGACGTAGGTGGCGGTGGCCGTGGTGTAGGCAGCCATGGAGCCGAACACCTCGGACGACTGGCCGGAGATCTCGGAGAGACCGGTGGAGAGGCCGCCGAGGTCGTCGCGGTCCAGCAGGTAGGCGTTGCCGGTCTTGCCGATGGCGAAGGCCAGGTGGGGGTGGGCCGCGGAGCCGGGGTAGTCGAAGAGCACCACGCCGGAGGAGCCGAGGTCGGCGTCCTCGGTGTCGTCGGTGTACCAGTCCTGGCTGGGATCGGACGGGGCGAAGTAGTCGGTGGCCGCGCCGCTGAAGAGGGGGGGCGTGCCGGCGGCGAGGCGGATCACGGCCTCGCTGTTGGCGTTGTTCCAGGCCGTCGGATACGAGGGATTGTCGTTGGTGTTGCCGGTGGAGATGAAGACCGAGGTGCCGTCGGAGGCCACGCCGGAGGGGCCCCAGATGCCGCTGCCGCTGGGCGCGGAGGTGGCCCAGATGGCCGTGGCGCTCGGGTTGCCGGTGGGGATGGCGGCCACGGCGCCGCTGTACTTGCCGCAGTCGCCCCACAGCCCTCCGTAGGGCACGTACAGGACGCCGTTCAGCAGCAGGAGGGAGCCGCGCTCGTTCTCCCAGTTGCTCTGGAACTTGCCGGTGGTGCCGTTGCCGAGGGTCATCGGCAGCCCTTCGAGGTCGACCGGCCAGCCCGAAACCGCGGAGCCGTCGTCCAGGTCGAAGGCGAAGACCTCGTGGTTCGGCGCGCCGGCCACCACCGCGGCCGCCGCCACGTAGAGCACGCGGGCCACGGGGTCGATGGTGGCGGTGCCGATGTCGCCGATGGGGGAGACGATGCCGCCGCAGTACATCGTGCTGGGGTCGACGTCCGGCGCGAACTGCGCGATGGACCAGATCTGGGCGCCGGTGGCGGCGTCCACGGCGAAGATCTCGTTCGAGTCGGTCGTGACGATCACCATCGTCTTCGAGGTGGCGGTGTCCACGAAGTAGAGGGGCTGGCTGTAGACCGGGCCGTTCCAGGTGGCCGAGGTGAAGTTGGGGTCGACGTGCAGGCCGGTATTGGCGTCCGAGACGGCGGCCTGCGTGAACGCCGCGTCCTGGAAGACGGCGTTGCGCATCGGGCCGCCGCCGCGCTCGAGGACGCCGAGGTACCCGCCCGTGCCGCCGCCGCTCCCGGACGTGGAGCCCGCGCCGGCTCCGGTGGAGCTGCCCGCGCCTGCGGAGCTCGTGGCCGCCGCGCCGGTGGAGCTCGCGCCGTTGCCCGTGCTGGAGCCGCGGCCGGCCGAGGTGGAGCCGCCGCCGGCGGAGCTGCCGCCGCGGCCTCCGCTGGAGCTGGCCCGGCCGGTCGTGCCGGCGGAGGACGAGGCGCCGCCCGCGGCGCTGCCGGTCGAGCCTTGCCCGGCGGTCGCGGTGCCGCCGCCGTTCGTCGAGGCCACGCCGGAGCTGGTGCAGGCGGCGAGCGCGAGCGCGCCGCCGAGCGCGGCCCAGCGGGTGAGGCGGCTTCGCGGCGTCATGGATCCTCCGCCCGGTCAGGGGTCGAACTTCATCAGCTCGCCGTTGCCGGCGAGGTACAGCGCGCCCTGCGCGACGATAGGCGTGACCCAGTGGGTGTAGTTGCCGTCGGGGATCCCGAGCGAGGCGACCACGTTGCCGGTGTCGCCGTCGAGCGCGCTGAGGTTCCCGCCCGTGACCCACACCAGGTAGTCGTGGGTGCCGTCGCTCGTGCTCACGATCGGAGAGCCCGTGCCGCCGTTGCCCGAGCACCAGCCCCCCCCGAGCTGCGGCGGATCGCCGGTGACGGCGAAGGCCGCCGTGTTGCCGCTGCACGAGCCGTTCCCGCTCGCCGTCGCCACGACGTACGTGCCGCTAGCGGTGCTGTAGGCCGCCATCGAGCCGAAGACCTGCGAGGACGCGCCGGAGATCTCCGAGAGGCCGGTGGAGATGCCGCCGAGGTTGGTCCGATCGAGCAGGTACGCGTTGCTGGTCTTGCCGATGGCGAAGGCGAGCTGCGAGGTCGACTGCGAGCCGGGATAATCGAAGAGCACGACGCCCGACGAGCCGAGGTCGGCGTCCTCGGTGTCGTCGCAGTACCAGTCGCAGCCGGTGGGGTCCGAGGGCGCGAAGTAGTCGCCGGCGGCGCCGCTGAAGACGGGCGGCGTGCCGGCCGCCAGCCGGATCACCGCCTCGCTGTTGGCATTGTTCCACGCGGTGGGGAAGGGGCTGTTGGTGTTGCCGGTGGAGACGAACACCGAGGTGCCGTCGGAGGCGACCCCCGACGGGCCCCAGATGCCGCTGCCGCTCGGCGCCGACGTCGCCCAGATGGCGGCGGAGCCGGGGTTCGCGACCGGCACGGCAGCGACCACGCCGCTGTAGTTGCCGCAGTCGCCGTCGAGGCCGCCGTAGGGCACGTAGAGGACGCCGTTCACGAGCGCGAGGGAGCCGCGCTGGTTCTGGAGCTTGCTCGTGAAGGTGCCGGTGTTGCCGTTGCCCAGGCTCATCGGCAGGCCCTCGAGGTCGATCGGCCACCCGGAGACGGTGGAGCCGTCGTCGAGGTCGATGGCGTAGATCTGGTAGTGCGCCTTGCTGCTCACGAGCGAGCCGACGTTGGCGTACAGGACTCGCGCGACGGGATCGATCACGGGCGTGCCGGTGATGCCGATGGGCGAGACGCTGCCCCCGCACTGCATGTGGCTGGTGGCCAGCGCCTTCGGGAGCACCGTGGCGCCGCCGGCCGCCGAGGTGTCGGCCCAGATCGTCGCGCCGGAGCCGGGATCCACGGCGTAGATCTCGTTCGAATCGGTGGTCACGATGACCATGCTCTGGGACGTGGCCGTGTCGACGAAGTAGAGCGGCTGGCTGAACACGGGGCCGCTCCACGTGGCCGACGTGAAGGCTCCGTCGACGTGGAGGCCGGTGTTGGCGTCCGAGACCGCGGCCTGGGTGAACGCCGCGTCCTGGAAGACTGCGTTGCGCAGCGGGCCGCCGCCGCGCTCGAGGACACCGAGGTAGCCGCCGGCGGACGCGCTCGTGGTGCTGCCGCTCCCGGTGCTCGTGCCGGTGGTGCTGCCGCCGCCGCCGGTGCTCGTGCCGACCCCGGCCCCCGTGCTGCTGCCGCCGCCCGTGCTCGTGCCCACGTTCCCGCCCGTGGAGCTGCCGCCGCCCCCCGAGGTCGAGGCTGCCGCGCCGGTGGAGGTGGAGCTCGCCGCCGAGGTCGAGGCGCCGCCGGTGCTCGCGCCGTTGCCGGCGGAGGTGGAGGTGGCTCCGGCGCTCGCGCCGGTGGACGTGCCGTGGTGGCCGCCGGTGGA
>DATJNL010000249.1:0-11071 GCA_035508175.1 Myxococcales bacterium | reverse complement strand
CGTCGCGAGTGATGCACAGACGGGAGTGCAGCTCTTCTCGGCGGCGCTCGGCGGCAGCACCTTGAACTCCGTGGCTGCAATCTCGACCGCACCGGGAGCGCTGGGCCTCGCGGCGGCCTCGTGTGGCCCCGACTGCATCGTGGCCTCGTGGGCGGACACCGCGGATGCCGGCACTTACGTCGCCGTCGAACCGCAGGTGGCATTCGTCAATGCGTCGGGTTGCGGCGTCGCCGGGCCGGTGGCCGCCGGGGACGGATTCCACGCCGTGGCGCAGCCGTTCTTCCCGACCTTCATCGCCGCCGTCGCCTCGAACGGGAACAGCGCCGTGATCGCTTACATCGCGCCCTTCGCGAGCAGCAGCCAGATCCTGGCGAGCTACTGCACGCCGTGAGCCCCGGCGCGCTCTCGGCCGCGGTCGTGCTGGTTCTCGCAGCCCCGGCGCGGGCGATCGAGACGCCCCGGCAGGAATTCGCCCGCGCCGTGGGTCTCTTCGAGAGCTTCCAGGACGCCCAGGCCACCGCGTTGCTGAGAGACGTCCTGTACCGGGCGCCCGGGTCCCCGGTTGCCGCAAAGGCCCATGTCTATCTGGGACTCATCGCGTTGAACGCCACCGACGCCGAGAGGGCGAAGACCGAGTTCCAGAAGGCCATCGCGACCGACGTGCTCGTCGACCTTCCTCCGGCGCAATCGCCGAAGGCACAGGTCCTGTTCGCCCAGGCGCGGCGCGATCTCGCGGCGGCGCCCATCGCTGCCCCGGGAGCCCCACCCATGCCCCCGCAGAGCGCCGCGCCGCCCGCGGCGGCGCCTGCGGTGCTCGCCGTCGCACCGCCTGCGGTCTCGTCGCGGCCCGAGGCGGGTCCTTCCCATGCGGCCGCGTGGGCCACGGGCGGAGCCGGCCTCGGGGCGCTCGCGGTGGGAGGGCTCTTCGGCTACCTGCAGCTCTCGGCGGCGAACGCGGAGAAGTCCGACGGAGATCTCACCTCCGCTCTCCACGACGGGCAACCCTACGCCCAGGATGGCATCGTCGCCGACGTCTTGTATGCCACCGGCGGGGCGGCAATCGTCGCGGCCATCGTTCTCTACTTCGTGGAACGTCCCTCCGCTCGCTCGCGAAAGGACGCGTCTGTCGGGGTCGCGCCGGGCGGACTGTCACTGTCGGGACACTTCTGAGACCCGCCTTCATCATCGTCCTCGCCGTGGCGCTGGCCGCCTGCCCGGTGACTCCGCTGCCGGCGAGCGACTTCGTGGGCAAGAGTTGCTCCCAGGACGGGCCGCTCTGCCCCGGCGGCCTTGCGTGCGTCCCCGTCGGTGGCGGCTACCAGTGTGAGGCCTCGACGTCGGGTGGCGCGCCGGGCACTGCCACCGGCGCGAGCTCCAGCGGATCCGCGGGCGGCTCGTCCACGGGAGGAACCGGCCTGACGACCGGAGGAGGACCCACGGGAGGAGGCTCGACCGGCGGGACGGCGGCGGGTACCACCGGTGGAAGCTCCACCGGGTCGAGCTCGGGCAACGGTAGCTCGGGCGGCAGCGCGGCTGGCACTTCGGGCGGAGGAGGCCTCTGCGCGCCACCCGACGCGGGTTGGCCGCTCACGTGCGGAGCGCCAGTGGTCTTGAGCGAGGGACCGGGCGCGGTTGGCGGGGTTTCCCTTCTGGCGGTGGACGCCGGCTATCTGATCGGCATCGTCCCCTGGGGCGGTCAGGGTCTCTACGGCGGAAGTTTTTGGACGCTGGCGGCCGATGGAGGGGCGCTGATGGATGCCGGAACGTCCCTTCTACCGGCGGCCTCTCTTTCCTTCGCTCCGGCCTACGGATCCAACCCGATCACGTTGATCGCGGCCACCTACGACTCCCGCAATCAGGATTTCGACGAGGCCGTTTGCCTGGCGCCCTACGACGATGGCGTCGACGCCGGATCCCCGCTGCAGTTCGGCGGGCAGATCAACCTGGTGAGGGCGGCGCGGGCGGCCGACGGAACGCTGGGCGCCGTCTTCGTCGACGTCGATCCCGAAGATCCGTTTTACGGCACCGTCGAGTGGGCGATCGGGCCCCCGAACGGTGGCTGCCCGTCGTCGCTCACCGAGCTCCCCGACCTCGACCCGAGCGTCATCGGCCTCCCGGCGGCGAACGACAGCGCCATCTTCCCGTCCGGACCAGCGGGCCAGTTCACCGTGGCCGCCAGCTATTCCAACCCCTCCGGCCCGGACGTCCTGGCTCTTTTTGCGATCCCGTCCGGCGCACAGCTGTCGGCGACGTCGATCGGCTCCCAGGGTGCGCCGCACGTCGTGGCGGTTGCGAACGATGCCGGCTTCTCCCTGCTGGTCACGGACACGAGCCTGGGTGTCGCCGTGTACACCTACGATGCGGGTGCCCTGTCCCAGCGGGCCACCGTCTCGAACCAGGTAGCACAGGGAGTCTCGGCCACCTCGTGTGGGGACGACTGCCTGGCCACCGCATGGCTGGAAATCGCCGGCCCCGTGGACGATGGGATACAGACGCTGGCGCCCAGGTACGCGGTGGTCAACCGGGAAGGCTGCGGCCGGGTCGTGTCGTTGGGTGGGGGGGCGACGGTCACCGCCGTCGACGGCGAGGCCGTACCGGTGGCGCTGGCCGACGGTGCCGGCGGCGTGCTGGTGGTCTACGCCGTCAACGCAGGCACCCTCGCTGGTGGCACGACGACGCTCTACGGCGTCTTCTGCGCACCTTGATTGCCGGCAACTACCCCGCCGCGGCGGGTTCGCGCTGCTTCGGAATCTCGTCGAGCTTCTCGAAGGGGTGCTCGAGATACTCGTGCAGGGTCTTCGCCATGATCGCGGCGTGGAAGCCGTCGATGATGCGGTGGTCGAACGTCGCGTTGACCTTCATCACCTTGCCCACGCGGATCTCGCCGTTCTCCACCACCGGCGCGTCCTTCACCGCGCCCATGGCGAGCAGGATCGGCACGCGCGAGTAGGGCACGAGCGGCACGTAGGCCTGGTCGAGGCCCAGCGAGCCGATGTTCGTGATCATGAGCGACCCGAAGCCGTCCTTGGGCATCCCGAGCGCGTGCAGGTCGAGGTTCAGCGTGTAGAGCAGGAAGCCCATCAGCGTGAGGAAGGCGCGCATCAGCAGGAAGGGAATCAGCCGGAGCGACGAGCGCGCCTTCTCGAGCGACTCGTCCTTGCGGGCGCGCACCTTCGCCACGCGCTCCTCCACCTCGTCCACGATCTCGCCCAGGGACTTCTTGTCCACGTCGTAGATGGTCGCGCCGGAGAGATCGGCCTTGCCCTCGCCCTCGTCGGTCATGACGACCTGCATGAAGATGGCGATGACCTTGCGCAGGTAGATGCGGTTGAAGCGGATGATGGAGTTGGCGTCGGGCATGCGTGACAGCGCCGCCGCCGCCGCCTTGGCGAGGATGTGCGTGACGGTGAGCCGCTTGCCGGTCGCTTGCCGGTAGGCGGCGATGTACTCCACGGCCTTGTCCATCCGGATCTCGAGCGTCCCGTACACCGAGGGATCGCCCACGCTGCGCCAGGTGCCGAGCGCCGCCTTGCGGAAGCTGCTGACGTCCTTCTTCTTGACGAGGTCGAGGTTGGGCATGAGAAGGCGCAGAGCTTAGCAGACGCGCGCCTCGCAAGTCGACGCCGTCACTTGACGCGGAGTATCGGTCGTGAAGCGCTTTGCTCGGAGGGCGTAGCTCATGAGCCGCTTCTAGCGCCGAGGCCGCTCGCGCGGTCAGCCGTCCAGCTTCATCCCCTTGGGGATCACCACCACGCCGCCCTCGGTGACGTGGAAGCGCTCGCGGTCGCGCTCCGGCTCGTGGCCGATCACCATGTTCGGCGGGATGTCGACGTTCTTGTCGATGATGGCGCGGCGGATGCGGCAGTGGCGGCCCACGTTCACGTTCTCGAAGAGGATCGAGTCCTCGACCTGCGTGTACGAGTTGATGCGCACCTTCGGCGAAAGGATGCTGTGCACGACCTCGCCGCCCGAGAGGATGCAGCCCTCGGAGACGAGTGAATCGAGCGCGGTGCCCACGCGGCCGGCGGCGCGATCGGCGAAGACGAACTTCGCCGGCGGGTAGTTGTACTGCACCGTGTAGATGGGCCAGTCGTCGTTGTAGAGGCTGAAGATGGGATCCACGTCGACGAGGTCCATGTTGGCCTTGAAGTACGCGTCCGTCGTCCCCACGTCGCGCCAGTAGCCGCGTTCCTTGGGCCCTTGCCCGGGCACGTCGTTCTTCGCGAAGTCGTACACGTAGACGCGCGAGTGGCCGTACATCTGCGCGATGATGTCGCGGCCGAAGTCGTGGGTGGAGTGATCGGCCATCGCGTCGCGCGTCACCTCGCGGACCAGCGCGTCGGTGTTGAACAAGTAGTTGCCCATCGAGGCCAGCGCGTGCTCGGGGTCGCCCGGCATCGGCTTCGGGTTCGCCGGCTTCTCGGCGAAGCCCACCATGCGTCCCTCCGGATCCACCTCGATGACGCCGAAGGCGCACGCCTCGGCGAGGGGGACCGGGATCGCCGTCACCGTGCAGTCGGCCTTGCGGTCCTCGTGGAAGTCGAGCATCTGCCGGACGTCCATGCGGTAGACGTGGTCGGCGCCGAAGACGAAGACGCGGTCGGGCTGCTCGTCGGTGATGAGGTTCAGGTTCTGGTAGATGGCGTCGGCGGAGCCCTTGAACCACTCGGGGCCGGTGCGCATCTGCGCCGGCACCGCCTCGACGTAGTGGCCGAGCGAGGGCGACAGCCGCCAGCCGCGCGAGATGTGCGTGTTGAGGGAGTCGCTCTTGTACTGGGTGAGCACCTTCACCTTGAGGATGCCGCTGTTCGCGAAGTTCGACAGGACGAAGTCGACGATGCGGTAGCGGCCGCCGAACGGCACCGCGGGCTTGGCGCGCTCGCGGGTGAGGGGCTCCATCCGGCGCCCCTCGCCCCCGGCGAGCACCATGGCGAGCAGGTGGGGCACGGGATCCTAGCCGCGGCGGGCGGCGAGCGACTCGACGCGGTGGAAGCGGGCCACCACCTCGGAGATTTCGCGGTTCACCTGCGCGAGCAGGTCCTGCTTCTCGCGGAAGGGGAGGAAGGCGCTCTTGAAGCCGGACACGAGCACCGTGCAGAGGTCCTCGAGCGTGAAACCCAGGTGGCGGTGCGCGAGCCAGAGCTCCTTCGTGACCGTGGTGTCGGTGATGAGGCGGTTGTCGGTGTTCACGGTCACGCGCAGGCCGTAGTCGAAGTAGAACTTGAGCGGGTGGCTCGCGATGTCCGGCACCGCGCCCGTCTGCACGTTCGACGACAGGCAGACCTCGAGCGGGATGCGGTGGTCGTTCACGTAGTTGAGAAGGTCGCCGTCCTCGCGCAGCCGGGTGCCGTGCCCGATGCGGTGCGCGCCGTTGTAGTGCAGCGCCTGCGCGATCGATTCGGGGCCGTACGCTTCGCCCGCGTGGCAGGTGCAGTTCACGTTGTTCTTCAGGATGAGCTGGAACGCCTCGCGGTGGTCCTTCGCGGGGAAGTTGTGCTCGGCGCCCGCGAGGTCGAAGCCCTTCACGCCCTTGTTCTTGTAGGCCACCGCGAGCTCGGCGATGCGCACGCTCGTCTGCGGATCCTGGTTGCGGATGCCGCACACGATGACGCCGCCCTTGATGCCGGTCTCGCGCTTGGCGACGCGCAGTCCCTCGAGCACGGCCTCGATGATGGCGGTGAGCTTGAGGCCGCGCTGCTCGTGGAGCACCGGCGAATAGCGCACCTCGAGGTAGCGCACGTTCTCGGCGGCGGCGTCCACCGCGAGCTCGTAGGCCGTCCGGTAGAGGCTCGCTTCGGTCTGCAGGACCGAGAGGGTGATGTCGAAGGCGGTGAGGTAGTCCTCGAGGCTGCCGCAGATCTCGCCCTGGTGGATCGCCTTGGCGAGTCCCTCCGGCGTCTCGGCCGGCAGGCGGACGCCGTCCTTCTGCGCGAGCTCGAGGATCGTCGCCACCCGGAGCGAGCCGTCGAGGTGGCAGTGCAGGTCGGTCTTGGGGAGCGCTCGCAACAGCTCCTCGGTGACCTCGACCGGGGGGGGCGGCGGCAGGCCACGGCGCGCCGCGGACGGGATCGCGAGGGGACGGTCTGCCTCGCCCTCGGGCGTGGCGTCGGCCAGGGTGGGGACTCGGCGCGGGTCGTTCATGCGGCCCGAGAGCATAGTGCCGCTTCACCCGCGAGGCAAAGCCCCTGGCGCCCGCCATCGCTCGTTGACTCGGGGTCCTCCGTGGCCATACTGCCTCATCCAGAGGAGGCTCCATGCTGCGTTGGACGCCAGGCGCGCTCGCTGCCGCCGCGCTTTGCTTGGGATGTCAAAAGCCCATCGAGCTTCTCTGGGCCTTCCAGAGCGGAGCAGGCAGCCGCTCGTCGCCCGCGCTCGTGAAGGACATGGTGCTCTTCGGAAACGAGGCGGGCTACCTCAATGCCGTCGACAGGAACGACGGCTCCTCGCGGTGGCGCTTCCCCACCACCAAGGAGGTCGTGGCCGCGCCGGTCGCCGACGGCACGCGGGCCTACTTCGGCAGCGAGAACTACAGCTTCTACGCCCTCGAGCTCCACGCCGGCCGAGCGGTCTGGGAGTTTCCGACGCACGATCGCATCAAGGGCGGCGCGGCGCTCGCGGGCGGGGTGGTCTACTTCGGGAGCTACGACGGCCACCTGTATGCCCTGCGCGCCGCGGACCGCGAGCTCGTCTGGCAGTTCCCCGCCGCCGCTCCCGGGCCCCTCGCGGGCGTCGCGGCGGTGGCCGTCGCCACCGACACGGGCGGAGTGGTGCCCGCCGCCCTGCCCGCGCCCCCGAAGGCCTTCTCCTACGCGCGCCCGGCGATCGGCGAGGGGCTCGTCTTCGCGGGCAACCTCGACGGCCTCCTGTACGCGCTCGACCAGAAGACCGGCGCCCTCCGCTGGAGCTTCAAGACCGGCGACGGCATCACCTCCAGCCCGCTCCTCGAGGGCGGTACGCTCTATTTCGGCTCAAACGATCACAAGGTCTACGCGCTCACCGGCCTCTCGGGCGGCGCCCCCACGGTGAAGTGGAGCTTCGCGACGGGCGATCAGGTGAACGCCTCGCCGCTCCTCGCGGGCGGCGTGGTCTACGTCGGGGGCAGCGACAAGGTCTTCTACGCCATCGACGCGACGAGCGGAAAGAAGCTCTGGCAGCAGGCCGTCGGGGGGCCGGTGTACGCGCGCGCCGCCCTCTACCAGAACCTCGTCTTCGTGGGCGCGGGTGCGGGCGACGGGCGGCTCTACGCCTTCGACGCCAAGACCGGGAAGCCCTTCTGGACCTACGAGACGGGCACGAAGGTGCAGGCCGATCTCCTGATCGACGCCGATCGACTCTACGCGGTGACCGGCGACGGGCAGCTCCTCGCCTTCCAGATCCACAAGACCACGCAGGGCTAGAGGCCGGGCCTGTTCGGGCGGAAGCAGCCATTCGATCGCGAGCGCGCGCTCGCGACGGCCGCGAAGGCGACCCGGCGAGGTCGGCTCGATCGGGCCATCGAGGAGTACCGGCGCGTGCTGGCGCAGGGGGGGGCGGATCCGGGCGTGCAGCAGAAGCTCGCGCCGTTGCTCGCCCGTCGGGGCCAGGGCGAGGCCGCGCTCGCCGCCTTCCACGCCGCGGCGGACGGCCACCTCGCGGCGGGCTTCGTCGACCGGGCCGTCGCGGTGTACGCGCAGGCGACGCACTGGTTCCCCACGACCTACGGCCTCTGGGAGCGCATCGCCGAGCTGCACCTGTCCGTGGGCCGCAAGGCGGACGCGGTGCGGGCCTTCCTCGACGCGCGGGGGCGCCTGCGCGGAGCCGCGCAGCGGCCGCAGGCGATCCTGTGCCTCTCGCGGGCGCTCGAGATCGAGCCTGGCCAACCCGACGCGATGCTCGACCTCGCCCGGCTGTGCGCGAAGGACGGCCAGCCCGAGCGCGCCGACGAGCTGCTCGACGAGCTCGCGGCGAAAGGCAGCCCGGCGTTGCGCCGGCGAATCGCGTGGGTACGCTTCCGCCTCGCGCCGAGCCCGGCAACGCTCTGGCGCTGGCTGTTTCCCGCGTGAGCGCGCGGGTGCTCTCAGCTCGGCAGGCGCCGGGACTTCGCGGGCTTCGCGCGCCGCGCCGGCCGCGGCTCCTCGGTCGGCCCGCTCTTCTCGAAGGGCCGCTCCGCGATCGCCTCCAGCTCGGCCAGCATCTCTCGCATCGATCCGCAGCGCCGGTCCGGCTCGAGGGCGAGGCAGCGCGCGACGAGCGCCCGCAGCCGCTCGGGGACCAGCTCTCCCCCCGGCGTGGCGAGCGGCAGGGGCGGCGCGGACCGCTGCAGCCGGGCCACGCGGAGCTCGCCGAGCGAGGCGCCCTCGAAGGGCAGCTTCCCGGTCACCAGGTGGTGAAGCAGGATGGCGAGGGAGTAGATGTCGCTCGCGAAGGTCACGGCCTCGCCGATCGACTGCTCCGGCGACATGTACTCGGGCGTCCCGAGGATCGTCCCGGCGCGCGTGACCTCGGGGTTCTGGCCCTCGTCGAGCACCTTGGCGAGGCCGAAGTCGAGGAGCTTGACGAAGTCGGCCTTGCCGCCCCGGTGAACCAGGATGACGTTCTCGGGCTTGAGATCCCGGTGGACGATCTGCTTCGCGTGCGCCGCCGCCACGCCCTCGGCGATCTGCCGCACGATCGCGAGCGTGCGCGCGAGCGGGAAGGGGCCTTCCTCGCGCAGCGCGGTCCCGAGGTCCTTGCCCTCGAGCAGCTCCATCACCAGATAAGCCACGTCCGCGCCCTGCACGAAATCGAAGATCTCGACGATGTTCTCGTGCCGCACCTGGTTGACCGCGCGCGCCTCGCGAAAGAGCCTCCCGACCACCTCGGCGTCCTGGGCGTAGGAGGCGTGGAGGACCTTGAGCGCCATGCGCTTGCCGACGGTGACCTGCTCGCCGACGAACACCGTGCCCATGCCGCCCGAGCCGAGCTTCGCGACGAGCTGGTAGGCGCCGAGGCGATCGCCGACGTCGGGCATGCGGCCCGCGCCGCCACCCCCCCGCCGCTTGTCCCGGACCAGGGTGCTGCCCATGGCCGCCTCCGAGAACCCTACGCTACCTCTTCAACGCCCCAGGGGAAAGCGGCCTTCAAACGTTCCGGTCGTCCCGGTCAGACGGGCGTCACGAACCTGGCCACGATCCGCTTGTCGCCCACGCTCGGGAAGCGCACGGTCAACTTCGCGTCGGGCCCGTCGCCGTCTGCCGCCACCACGCGCCCCACGCCGAAGACCGCGTGCCGCACCGTCATGCCCGTCGCGCCGACCGGCGCGACCGTGGGCGCCACCTCCAGCTCCATGGTGCGCCGCCCGCGCGGCGGGTAGCGCCGGCCGCCGCCGAACGACCGTGGAGCGCGGTAGCTCTGGTCGTAGCTGTAGTCCACGTGAACGCCGCTCGCGGCGCGCTCCCGCTTCCAGGGGGACTCCTCGCGCTCCGGCAGGGGCCGGTCGAACAGCTCGGCGGGCACGTCGGCGAGGAAGCGGCTGGGGGCGTTGAAGCGCAGGTCGCCGAAGAGGGCGCGGGCGCGGGCACAGGAGACCATCAGGTGGTGGCGGGCGCGCGTGAAGCCCACGTAGCAGAGGCGGCGCTCCTCGGCCATCTCCTCGGGCGACGCGCCGAAGCCGAGCGCGCGCGAGTGGGGGAGGATGCCGTCTTCCATGCCGGCGATGGCCACCGCGTCGAACTCGAGGCCCTTGGCGGCGTGCAGCGTCATGAGCGAGACGCGGTCGGCGGGCGTGTTGCCGTCGGCCTCGCCCAACAGCGCGATCTCCTCGAGGAAGCGGAGCAGGGCGCCGCCTTCGGGAGTCTCGTCGAGGTCCGAGCCTGGCTCGGGTGGCACGCCGTCGGCCGCAGGGACTGCCTCCGAGGGCCCCAGGAACGCCGGAAGCCCTTCGGGCCGAGCTCCCTCGCTTCGATCGCGCTCGAACCGCGCGTCCATCTCGCCCGCCGCGCCCACGAGCTCGCGCAGGTTCTCGGCCCGCTCCACCGCCTCCGGCTCCTGCGCCGCCTCCCAGCGGCCGAGCAGGCCGGTGCGCACGATCGCCGCCTCCGCGGCCGTGCCCGCGGAGGCCGTGTGCGCCAGCTCGCAGAGCTCGTCGAGCAGCACGCGCAGCTTGCCCAGCCGCGCGCGGGCGCCGGCGTTGAGGCCCTCGATGCGCAGGACCTCCTGCGGCGCGAGCGCGTCGTAGAGGCAGAGGTTCGCGAAGCTGGCGTGGCGCGAGAGCCGCTCGATCGTCGTCTCGCCGAGGCCGCGCGGCGGCGAGTTCACGATGCGGAGGAGGTCGACGTCGGAGCGCGGGTTCACCATGAGCCGCAGGTAGGCCACCGCGTCCTTGATCTCCGCGCGCTCGTAGAAGCTTCGCCCGCGCACGATCACGTACGGGATGCGCGCGATGCGCATCGCCTCCTCGAGCACGCGGGACTGCGCGTTGATGCGGTAGAAGACCGCCATCTCGCCGTAGGGCAGTCCACCCTCGTGGAGCTCGGCCAGCCCCGCGGCGATGCGGTCGGCCTCGTCGCGCTCGTCCTGCGCCCAGAGCAGGTGCAGCTTCTCGCCGGGGCCGCGCTCGGTCCACAGGCGCTTGCCGTGCCGGTGCTCGTTCTTCTCGATGACGCCCTGGGCGGCGGCCAGGATGTTGCCGTCGCTGCGGTAGTTGCGCTCGAGCTTGACCACCGCCGCGCCCTCGTAGTCGCGCTCGAAGCCGAGGATGTGGGAGATGTCGGCGCCGCGCCAGCGGTAGATCGACTGATCGTCGTCGCCGACGACGCAGAGGTCCTTGCCGGGCGGCGCCAGCAGCTCGAGGAGCTGGAACTGGACGAGGTTCGTGTCCTGGAACTCGTCGACGAGCACGTGGTCGATGCGCCGCCGCCACGTCTCGAGGATGTCGGGCCGCGTCTTGAAGAGCTGGACGGGGAGGGCGAGCAGGTCGCCGAAGTCGACGGCGTTGGCGGCGCGCAGGGCTCGCCGGTAGCGCTCCGCCAGCTCCGGCAGGTCGCCGGGGCCGCGGCTCTCCGCGACGCCGTTCTTGGCCCGATCGATCGCGCCGAGGAAGTCGCGCGCGGCC
>DATJNL010000248.1:0-12076 GCA_035508175.1 Myxococcales bacterium | reverse complement strand
CGGCCAGACGAAGCTCACCAACCAGTGGTTCGACTCCAGACTCGGGATCGTCAGCACCGTACGCAACTGGCGGACGGTGCTGAAGCTGCTGGAACTCGCCAGCGCCTAACGCCGACTCACGTAGATCGTCTTCTCGACGAGCGCGTGGACCTTGCCGGCAGCGTCGGTCAGCTCGACCTCGTAGACCCGGTCGAGAGACCTTTGCGTGTCGAGGCGTGCGCGAATCGTACGGAGGTCCTCCTCGGTCAGCAGGAACCGCGCGTGCAGCGTGCCGCGCCCTGGTCGTTTGAACTGGATGGATGCGGCCTTGTCCCAGACGTCGTAGTCCCGCCCCAGGTTGCGGATCAGCATGATCATGTACAGCGGGTCGATGGCTCCGTACATGCTGCCGCCATAGATCGTCCCCACGTAGTTGCGTGTCCGAAGGCTCAGCGGGATCTCCACGCGCACCTCGCGCCAGTCGGACGCGATGTACGTGATGCGCCCACCGCTGCCCCAGTAGCACGGCCACAAGTTGAAGGTTCGCCGCTCCATCGCCGTCCTGAAGCTCTCTGGCATCGGTCGCGACCCCTTGGCGTGCGAAAGCGCCATCATCTCACGCCCCGGCAGGCATGGCTCGGCTGGCTTGTGCGCTGCCGCGGCGTTATGAAGCCTCATTGCCTCCCCCTCCGGACACCGCCCGCGCCGCCCCCGCCGAAGTGGCGCTCCGATCCTTCGCCGATCGCGCCGAGGGAGACCAGGCCGCGGTGGCGCTCGTGGCCCTGGGCATCCCGAGCCGCGTCGCTCACGCGCTCGACCGCTTCGACCTGCTGGTGCCCGTCCCGCTCGCCTTCCAGGCGAAGTCCGTCCTCGACGCGCTCGACGCAGAGGCGAAGGCGCGCGAGCGGCAGGCCGCAGCCGACGCGCCGCCTCCCCCCTCGCTGCTCGGGTGGCTGGTCGCCTCCGCGCTGGCCGGCTTCTATTTCGTCACGGGGTCCTGGAGCCACGGCGGGCCCTGGTTCGCGGCCGGGGTCGCCGAGGCGGCGCGCATCCGCGCCGGTGAATGGTTCCGCGCCGTCACCGCGCTGACCCTCCACGCCGACCTTGGCCACGTGACCGGCAACGCGATCGCCGCCGTGGTCTTCGTGGGGCCGCTGGCGCAGTGGCTCGGCATCGGCACCGCGGCGTGGATCGCGCTCCTCGCGGGCGCCGCGGGCAACCTCGCGGCCGCCTGGCTCTACGGGCCTGGACACTCCTCCGTCGGTGCCTCGACGGCCATCTTCGGCGCGCTGGGCGCCCTCACCGCCCTCACGCTCACCCGCCGCGCGCGCTTTCGCCAGCGCTTCCTGGCCCTCGGAGCCGGCCTCGCCCTGCTCGGACTGCTCGGCACCGGCCAGGGCGCCGACCTGGGCGCGCATGCCACGGGCTTCGCCGCCGGCGGCGCGCTCGGGTTGCTGGCCGGCCTCGGCGGTCTCGACCGCCTTCGGGGGGTGGCGCGCGCCCAGGGTGCCGCCGCCGCCCTCGCCCTCGCGTCGACGATTGCCTGTTGGGGCGTGGCGCTGCGCGCGCGGTGACTTGACAATGCATAAGCAATTGCTTATTCATCGCGCGTGCTGCACGAGGACCGCATCTTCCGCGCGCTCGCCGATCCGACCCGGCGCGCGGTCCTCGAGCGTCTCATGGCCAGGGGCCAGGCGTCGGTGAAGGAGCTCACCGCCCGCTTCGACGTTTCCCAGCCGGCGATCTCGCAGCATCTTGCCACGCTGGAGGAAGCGGGCCTGGTGGCATCCAGCCGCGAAGGACGCCACGCCTACTACCGCGTCGATCCGCGGGGGCTTCGGCCCCTGGTGAGCTGGATCGCGCGCTACCGCTTCTTCTGGCGGGAGAAGCTGCCCCGCCTGGAGGCCCTGCTCGAGGAGATGGACGAATGAACGCCGAGAAAACGCAGTCGATCGTGACCGAGTACCAGCTCTTGCACCCGCCTCGGAAGGTCTGGCGCGCGCTCACCGAGCCGGCGCTGCTGGGCGCCTGGCTCATGCCGAACGACTTTTCACCGGTTGTCGGCCACCGGTTCACCTTCAAGGCCCAGCCGGTGCCTGGCTGGGACGGCACCGTCCACTGCGAGGTCCTCGAGGTCGACCCGCCCAACCGGCTCCGCTATGCCTGGCGCGGCGGCGCCAAGGGGCTCGAGGGCTACGGCACACCGCTCGACACGGTGGTCGCCTGGACCTTGACCCCGGCCGCAGGCGGCACGCTCCTCCGGCTCGAGCACTCGGGCTTCGGTCGCGAGAACGCCTTCGCCTTCGACGCGATGGGCAAGGGCTGGAAGGGAATGGGCGGCCGCCTCGAGGACGTGCTGGCGAAGCTCGAGTAGCGCGGACCGGCGGCGGCGGTAGACTCGCCGCATGTGCCTGCTCATCGTCGCGTCGCGACTGCGTCCCGACCTGCCCCTCGTCGTCGCGGCGAACCGCGACGAGTGGCTGGAGCGGCCGGCGGTGCCCATGGAGGTCCTGCGGGCCCGCGCGCCGCGGACGCTGGGCGGACGCGACCTCATGGCCGGCGGCAGCTGGATGGCCGTCAACCGCCGCGGCGTGGTCGCCGCCCTCACGAATCGCCCTGGAGGCCGAGACGGCGCCAGGCGCTCGCGGGGCGAGATCCCGCTGCGGCTCTCTGCGCACGCCACCGCCGGCGAGGCTGCGGCCGCCTTCGCGCGCGAGAGCCACTCCGAGGATTACAACCCGGCGTGGGTTCTGGTCGGCGACCGCGAGCGGCTCTTCTACCTGGAGGTCGCCGCGGGTACCCCGTTGGTGGCGCGCGAGCTGCCGCCCGGCCTTCACATCCTCGAGAACCGCCCGCTCGACGCTCCGTCGCCGAAGGTCGACTGGGTCCGGCGGGCCCTTCCGCACATCGCGGCAGCGGAGGCGACCGGCCTCCCCGAGGCGCTCGCCTGCGTCTTGCGAAGCCACGACGTTCCGCCGGGCGTGCAGCCGGAGCCCTTGGGCAACGGCGGTCCGCTGCGTCCCCTGGAAACCTACGCCGCCTGCGTCCATGCCGGGGCCTACGGCACGAGATCCTCGATGATCGTCTTGATCCCGAAGAGCCGCCGCGGCTCCCCGGACGTGCGCTTCACGCGCGGTTCGCCGTGCACTTCGCCGTTCGAGAGCGCCAACGAGCTATGGTGAGGCCGCCGCTCAGTGCACCAGCGTGTCCAGCCCCACGGCCGCCTGGCCGCGGGAGTACTGGTGCAGCAGCGTGTCGGTGCGGCTGGTCAGCCGCACCCGATCCCCGCGCACGTCCGCCACCTCCTCGAGGTTGACCGCGACTTGCCGCCGCCGGCGCTCCACGATCACGCTGCACTCGTCGAACCCGGACACGCGACCCAGCGTTCGCCCGTCCGGCCCGACCACGCGCATACCGAGCTGAATGTGGTCCATGCTTCGAGGCTAGGACCGCTCCTCGGCCGGCGCAGGGCCGCGCCCGCTGGGGAGCTGGCGGCCGGCGCCTCGGCGGCTCAACGTGAGTGCTCCTCGGCCCGAATCCGGTACAGCACGTGCCGCCGCAGCGGGTGCCCCTCCGCGAACAGCGGGTGGTCGAAGTCGTCGGCGGGGTCGCGGTGCATGCCCAGCTTGTCCATCACGCGCAGCGACCGGGCGTTGCCGGGCACCGCCATGGCCACGATCTCCGGGAGCCGCAGTGTCTCGAAGCCAAAGCGCAGCGCCGCGCACGCCGCCTCCGTCGCGAAGCCCCGGCCCCAGTAGGGCGCCGCGATGCGCCAGCCGATCTCCACGCAGGGCGTGAACGGCGCCTCGAACCGCGGGCGCGCGAGGCCCGTGAAGCCGATGAAATCGGCCTCCCCGGGAAGCTCCGCCGCCCACACGCCGAATCCGTCGACCTCGAAGCCCCGCAGGATTCGGTCCGCGAGCTCGTCGCTCTCCTCGCGCGTCAGCGGGCGCGGGAAGTGCTCCATCACCAGTGGATCGGCGTTCATCACGGCGAAGGGCCCGCGGTCGGACTCGCGCCACGGCCTCAGGAGCAGACGCTCCGTGCGCAGGGAGGGCGCGTCGGGCATGGCTACGGCAGCGCCGTCACCGGCTTGCCGCCCACCTCCAGGTACTTGATGTCGATGCCGATCCACTCGTGCCGGCGGAAGAAGAGGAAGCCGCCCTCACCGTCGACGGTGATGTGAGACAGGCTGCGGCCGATGCCGGGCAGCTTCGTGCCGTAGTCGACCACGAATTCGAGCCGGTCCACGAACGCCGGCAGCTTCGTCGGGTGCACCGCCACGCGCACCGCCTCGCCCGCCACGGGATCGACCAACGCTTCGCCCTCGAAGATGTCGCGGGCCTTGCCATCGGACGGCTCGATGCCCAGACGCAAGAGGCCGCCTGGCGCGCTGCCGAGCACGGTGAAGCGGTGCTTCGGCTGGTTCCACGATTCGAATGGCCCCACGGGCTTGCGCTCGGTCTTGTCGTTCTCGTCCGCGTCCTTCTGCGCCGCCTTCAGCGCTTCCTTGCCATCGCGCGTCGCCGCGAGCACGCGCGTCACCCGCTTCTTGCCGTGGAAGTCGATGACCGCGGTCGACAAGCCCTGGTGGACGATCTGTCCCTTGCGGCCCAGCTCCCGGTAATCCAGCGCCACCTCGATGCGCAGGTCTTCCAGCCCCTTCTGAAGCCGCGCCGCCTGCTCGGCGAGCCGCTTCATCAGCTCCGGCGGGGCCAGTGCCGGGGCCGGCGGTGGCACGGGCGCCGCGACCAGCAGCAGTGCGATGAGCGCCCCCATTGCGCGCTAGTTCGCCGCCGCCCGCGCTGCCGATCTCTGTGCCTCGATCCAGCCGTCGACGCGCGCCTCCAGGATCGGCAGCGGCAGTGCCCCGGCCCCGAGCACCTCGTCATGGAAGGCGCGTTCATCGAATTTCTCCCCCAGCGAGCTCTCTGCCCTCGTCCGCAGCTTGCGGATGGTGAGCTGTCCGAGCTTGTACGCGAGCGCCTGGCCGGGCCACACGATGTAGCGGTCCACCTCCACCCGTGCGTTCAGATCCGTCTGGCCGGTGTGCTCCGAGAAGTAGCGGATCGCCTTCTCGCGGCTCCAGCCCTTCGCGTGGATGCCGGTGTCGACCACCAACCGCACCGCCCGCCACATCTCCGCCGAGAGGACGCCGAAGCGGCTGTAGACGTCCTTGCAGAGCCCCAGCTCCTGGCAGAGCCCCTCACAATAGAGCGCCCAGCCCTCGACGAAGGCGGTGTAGCCCGCGTAGCGCCGGAAGCGCGGCAGCTGCCCCAGCTCCTCGGCTCGCGCGATCTGCAGGTGATGGCCGGGAACCGCCTCGTGCAGCGTCAGATCTTCCATCGCCCACTTCGGGCGTGCAGCCAGGTCATAAGTATTGGCCATGAAGTAGCCCGGCCGCCCGGCCTCGGGCGTGCCGGGCTCGTAGTAGGCGGCCGGCGAAGTGGGCGCCTGGTAGGCCGGCATGGGCAGCACCCCGTAGGTCAGGCGCGGCAACGTGCCGAAGTGCTGCGGCAGCGTGGGGTCGATGCGTTTTGCGATGTCGCGGTAGCCGGTCACGAGCTCGTCCGCGGTCGTGTAGAAGAAGCGGGGATCCGTCTTCAGGAACTTGAAGAACGCCTGGCGGTCGCCGGCGAATCCCGACTCCTTTCGCACGGCGTCCATCAGCTTCTCGATGCGCGCCACCTCCGCGAGCCCGAGCGCGTGAACGGCCTCCGGGCTCATGTCCGTCGTCGTCTGCGCGCGGATCTGGTAGCGGTACCAGGCCTTGCCGTCCGGCAACGCCGTGAGCGCGAGCGTGGTGCGCGCGGCCGGCACGTATTCGTTCTCGGCGAAGTCACGCAGCTTCGCGTAGGCGGGGATCACCTTCTCGGCCAGCAGCTGCTTCGCCTCGGCCCGCAGCCGCGTCTGGTCCGCGGGCGCGATGCCCGGCATGTCCGCGAAGACGATCTGGTACAGCGGGTTCTTCTCAGGGTCCGGCGCCGCGTGGTTCCCGAGGAGCGTCGGCACTTCCTTCAGCGTCACCCGCGGCGGCGTGATGCCCTTCGCGAGCCCCTCGCGCAGGAGCGCGATCATCTGGTCCACGTACGCGGGGACGAGGCGCATGCGTGCCAGGAAGTTCTCGTAGTCCTTCACGTGCACGCGTTTGAGATCGCGGGCCAGCTCGGCGATCTGGCTCGGCGGGCTGTCGAGCTGGTTGAGCTGGAGGAGCTCCGCCGGGAAGCGGTAGCCGTCGACCTCGAGCTGCAGCTCGTAGACGAACAGGTCGAGGTTGAGCTGGTCGTCCGCGGCGAGGCTGGCCCTGTCGAAGCCCTTCGCCGCCGCGAGCATCGCGCGCTCGTGCGCCTTGCGTGCGGCGATCGCTTGCGGCGACCAGTCGGTCAGCCGATCGTCGTAGCGCTCGTCGCCGTACTCGGTGGCCTGCTCCGGGTAGGCGGCCATGCTCCAGTTCCATTCGTCGTCGAACATCTTCCACAGTGCGTCGTGCCCGGCGGGCGCGGCGCCAATCGCGAGCAGCATGAGGGCGGGGATCATGGGCGCGGGACTATACCCCAAGACGCGCGCGTAAGGTCCTCGCCTGTCTCCGGACCGACTGTGCTAGGTATTCAACCGCGTGCTCGCCTCCTTCGCCCTCGCCGCTGTCTTGTCCGCGGCCACACCCGTTCCGGCGCCGATCTCCTCCGTGACCGTCTTCGGCGATCGCGCGCGAGTCGTCCGCGCCGCCTCGTTGCCGGCGGGCACGGTCGAGCTCGCTTTCCCCATCCTACCCGACTCGGCCGTGCGCGAATCCGTCCGGCTTCAGGTCGACGGCGCCACGCTCGAGCGGGTGCAGATCGGCGACGTGCCTCCCGAGGCCTTTCCCGTGGGCGCCGGGCAGAAGCTCATCGCGCAACTCCAGGCGCTCGACGATCAGCTCGCCGCACTGGACGCCGAAGCCGGCGCCGTCCGCGAAGCGCTCGACTCCGTGCGCACGGCCTCGCCGAGCACCGACCTGCCGCCACCGGACAGCGCGGGCCGGCGGGCGCCCCTCGATCCCAGCGGCTGGGGCGGGGCCATGGCCTTCGCGCGCACCACCTCGGCGTCCCTCCGCGCTCGACTCGTGAAGCTGGAGCTGCGCGCCCGCGACCTCCGCGACCAGCGCGCCCACGTCGCCGACCAAGCGCTCCTGCTGGGCGCCGTGAAGCGGCCCAGCGGCTTCCAAGTGACGGCCTGGGTCCACGGCGGTCCCGGCCGCGCCACCCTCACCTACGACGTCGTCAACGCCGCGTGGCGGCCGCTGTACGACGTCCAGCTGGATCCGGTGAAGAGCGAGGTCCACCTGGCGCTCGCCGGTCTCGTCACGCAACAGACCGGCGAGGACTGGACCGACGCTCGGCTCACGCTCAGCACCGCGATCCCGGCCACGGCGAGCAGATACCCCGAGCTGCCGGTCTGGAAGATCGGGGAGCGCGAGCGCTTCGTCCCCACGCCCAGGCCGCACCCGCTGCCCCTCTCGCCCCCGCCCCCAGCGCCGCCCTTGCCCGCGGTGTTCGATCGAGCCCCGATTATCCGGCAGCGCTTGCTCGCTCTCGCGTCCGCCGCGCCCGTGACGATCGAAACCAGGAGCGAGCGCGCGAATGGCGTCGGAGGCGCGCCGATGCCTGAGCCCGCGCCGATGGCGGCGGCCGCGCCTCCACCGCCACCGATGGCGCCCGATGAAGATCGCCCGGCGCCCTCGGAACAGGCAGCCCCCAAGGCCGCCATGGACTTCGATGAGGTGACGGTCGAAAGCGGTGTGGTGCGGAGGGAGGCAGAGCCCGCCCAGAGCCTCCCCCTCGGCCCACCCGTGCGCTACCGCCCACCCTACGTGCCCCCCGACTACCCGGCCGCGCTCGCCAGCGGCTACGACCTCGAGTACCAGTCCGTGCGGCCCGAGACCGTCCGCTCCGGCGACGGCCAGCGGCGGGTGGCGCTCACGTCGCGGCACTTCCCGGTCCGGCTCACCCGCGAGCTGTTCCCGGCCCTCGCCCAGGCCGCTTTTCTCGTGGCGGACCTGGCCAACGCTTCGAGCCAGCCCATCGCGGGCGGCCGCGCGGAGCTCTTCGTGGGGGACGATCCCGCGGGCAACGCGCAGCTCCCGTTCGTGGCCCCTGGTGAGCGCTTCACCCTCCCCCTCGGCGTCGACCGGGCCGTCCAGCCCGTGCGCCGCGTCGATCTGGTGCAAGGCGAAGCCGGCTTCTTCGAGAAGGACGACGTGCGCACCTACCGCGTCACCCTCGAGCTGGCGAACCCCTACCCGAAGCCCATCGACCTCCACGTGGTCGACCAGTGGCCGATCACGCACGACGAGCACGTGCACGTGACCCTCGACGAGACGGCCCCCGCGGCCGAGCAGGATCCGAGAACGGGACAGCTCGACTGGCGGATCACGGTGCCGCCGTCCTCGAAACAGGTGCTCCATTTCTCCTTCACCGTCCGCTGCCCGAAGGGGTGGCTGCTCACCCAATGATCGCCGCCCTCGCCCTGCTCGCCTTCGCGGCGCCCTCGTCGATCGATCAGGTCGTCGTCTACCCCGACCGCGCCCGCGTCACGCGCTCGCTGCAACTCGCCTGCGGCCCGGCCGCGGTCGCCGAGTTCGACGCCCTTCCCGAAGCCGCCGACCCGGCCTCGCTGCGCGCGTCGGTCTCCGGCGGTGAGCTGCGCGGCCTCCGCACCGAGGAGCGTACGCGTGACCAGGCCTACGCGCCCGAGGCGGCGGCCCTCGAGAAGAGGATCCTCGCCCTCGAGGACCAGGAGCGGCTGGCCCAGGACGCCCTCGACGGCCAGCAGCAGTCGGCGGCCCTCGCGCAGGCCTACCTCCGGAGCGCCGCGAGCGGCATCGCCAGGGAGCTCGCCGCCCCGCCCCGTTCGCTCGCAGCCTGGCAGAAAGGTCTCGAGGGCTCGCTGCAGGCGGAGGTTCAGAGTCTGGACGGCGCTGCCGCCGGACGGGCGGCCCTGCGAGCCATCGACGAGCGACTCGGCGAGGTCCGTGCCGACATGGCCAAGCTCGTGATCGCCCGCCAGCGGAGAGAGCGCGTGGCGCAGGTGATCGTCTCGTGCCCGGCCGGCGGCACCGCCCGTGTTTCCCTCAACTACCTCGTGGGCGGCGCCTCGTGGTCGCCGCTCTACGAAGCCCGCGCCGACCCGGCGAGCGGCCGGGTGGCCCTTTCGACCTACGCCACGGTGCAACAGGCGACCGGCGAGCCCTGGAAGGACGCGTCCGTGCTGCTCTCCACCGCCGCGCCGCTCGAGAGCGCGACGCCGCCGGAGATCGAGCCGCTCCTGCTCTCGGCGCAGAAGCGCGAGCCGCCCAAGAACGTCCTCGCCACGCGCACCGAGGCCGCCAACCACGCCGAGGCCGGCGAAGGCAAGGGCAGCGGCGGCGGCGGCATGGCCGCGCGCGATCAGGGGCTCTCGGTGCAGCTCGAGGTTCCCGGCCGCTCGGACGTCCCGGGGGACGGCACGCCGGTGCGCCTGCTGGTGGGTCAGACGCCGCTCGCCGCCCACTTCGCCACTCGCTGTGCCCCTGCCGCGCTGCCCTTCGCCTTCCGCGTCGCCGACCTCGTCGACGAGACTCCTTACCCGCTGCTGCCCGGCCCCGTGGAGCGCTTCTGGAAGGGCGCCTTTCTCGGTGCCCTGCCCCTCGACCGGATCGCCGTTGGCGCCCCGTTCCACTTGACCTTCGGGGTCGACGACCGCGTGAAGGTGAAGCGCGAGGTGCTCGAGGAGGTCCAGCGCGAGAAGGGCTTCTTCGGCACGTCCCACCGGCTGCGCTACGGCTACAGGCTCCTGGTCGAGCGCTACGGGCAACAATCAGGCGATGTCGAGCTGACCGAACAGATCCCCGTCTCCGAGCTCGACGACGTGAAGGTGACGATCGACGAGACCACCACGGCGGGCTACCAGCAGAACGCCCAGGACGGCCGGCTCACCTGGAAGCTCCAGCTCGCGCCCGGCGAGCGCAAGACCCTCGAGCTCCACTTCCACGTGGACATCCCGGGCTCGTACGACAGCGAGCAGCTCTAAAGCTCTGCTCGAGGCCCGCCGCTCAGGGCGCCGCGGCGATGCCGTAGAACGTCAGCCCCGATGGACCCGTGAAGTAGGGCTGAGCCGTTCGCGCGCCCAGGTCGAGCTGCACGACCACGTTGCCGGCGCTACTGCTGCTCGAGTAGGTAGCCACGAACATCGACCCCTGGAGCCACGCAGCCTGGTTGAGCGGCAGACTGCCCAGTGCCGCGACGCCAGCGGCGCAAGGGCCCGGGCTGCAAGCCAGCGCGGTGCACGAGCTGGCGCCCGTGACTGCACCCAAGCACGTCCCGCTGGCGCTGCTGATGAGCTCAGCGGCGCCGTCGGTCCCATCCGGATCCGTCCCGACCACCAGAATGCTTCCGTTCATCGGGTCGAAAGCGCCTCCGGCGAGGTAGGAGAGCCCGGTTGGAATCGAGGCGCCACCCGTGCACGGTCCCCCGTCAGTCGTCTCGTAGCAATCCAGCTGGGTGCTCGCGCCGGGGACGAGAACCGTGCCCGCGAGCCCCTCGAAGCATTGCCCGGAGGCGACACCCTCACCCGTGTCGGCCCAGTCCTGGGGCGGCGTGTCCGTCGTGCCATCGTAAGGGAAGGCCGACAGCCCGCTCACCGTGCCACAGTCGACGACGAGCGCCGCGCTCCCGGCTCGGGGCACATAGGCAATCCCGTCCATGTCGACGCTGCTGAATCCCTGCGGCCACGGGGCGGTAATCGTCCTGATCAAGCCGCCGCCGTCATCGAAGGCGTACAGGCCGGTGTCCAGCATCTGGACCAGGATTTCGCCGTCGCTCGTGATGGCGACGGCCTCGGGTAGATCGTCCTCCGCCTGGGTCGACCAGCCGCTCGCAATGAACACGCTTCCGGCGTCCGGATCGGTCACGTCCCAAACCTGCGGAGTGCCTCCCGCGCTCACCGCCGTTGCCAGCACCTGCAAGGTCGCCCCGCCGGTCGAGCCGGCCCCGCCCGTGCTCCCACCTCCCGTCGAGCTGGCGCCCGTCGTCGTCGCGCTCGCTCCCGTGCCGCTGCCTGCGCTCGAGCTCCCCGTCCCGCTCCCGCTCGCCGCCGTGCCGCTCGAGCCCGCCGTCGAGCTTCCTCCCGAGGAGGTAGCCGCGCTCGACCCACCGCCGGAAGTCGACGTGGAGGTCGAGGAGCCGCTGCTGGCGCTCGCTCCGGAGCTCATGCCTCCACCCGGTAGCACGCAGAGTTCTTGCTCGCACTGGTAGCCGCCGGGGCAGTCCGTGTCCTGGTTGCACCCGTAGGGGCCTCCGTCCGCGGACAGGGTGTGCACCGGGCAGGCGGCGAGACCGAACAGCGCGGCGACGGTGAGGCCGCGCATGGCTCAGTTTCCTCCGAACAGGCCGAGCCCGCACCCCAATGCGAGCGCCACCGCGCCCACCGGGACCAGGATGTCGCCCACCAGCGCGAACGTGTTCGCCTGCTGCAGACCCGAGTAGGTCGCGTACCTGAGACCCGCCGGCACCGCGCGGTCTGCGGCCGCGAGCCCCCAGAGCACTCCCCCGGCTGCGCCCACGACCACGCCGGCGATGCCCAGCGACCAGGCCGCGGCCGTGGGTCTGTGGTGGGCCGGCGCCTCCGAGACGGCCGCCGCCGGAGCCTCTCCCGGGAGGAGGAGCGCCACGGCCTTCGCAACGGCATCGGGCAGCGCGTCTTCCTTCTCGAACCGCGCCGAGCCCTCCGCGACGACGCGCGCGGTCCGGGCGTCGAGCAGCTTCAGATCGAGCAGGTAGGTGCTCGCGCCGAACTTGCTGAGCGAGCCAATCACGATCCGCTCGGCGCCCAGCGCGCCGCCGATCTCTGCGAGGCAGCTCGTCTGCTGGCACCCCAGGATGGCCTTCTCGCGTTCGAGGCCCACCATGGCCCGCACCTCGTCCGCACCGATCACCGTGTTGCCCGAAGCCTGCCGACGCACTTCCAGCACCACGACGTCCGTGACGGCCTGGCCCAGCTTATCGGAGACCCCTACGAGCGGCCGCACGTCGAGGACGGCGATGCGCCGCGGCGCCGCAAGCGCAGCCGTCGAGATGGTCGT
>DATJNL010000247.1:0-8221 GCA_035508175.1 Myxococcales bacterium | reverse complement strand
CGACGTCCTCTCCTGCCGCCGGCGGACTCGCCAGCGCGAACCAGCCCGGCTGCTCTCCGCCCGGCGGTCGCAGCTGCAGCACCTGTCCGGGCGCCACGTGCCGCTCGGCGAGGTTGGCCGGCAGCCGCAGGCGAAGGCCCCGCAACATCGGAGTCTCGTCCCACGCGTCGAGGACGGGGGCGCGGTGGAAGTCCGGCATCGGGGAAACTGTAACACGCGGCTCCGGCCGGGCGCGGGCAGCTTTTTTGACCCCCAGCGCCTGCGGCGCTACCTTGCCGCTAGCAGCACCCAAGGAGGCCCACGGTCATGACCTCGGACTCACTCGCCTCCCTCACGGCCCCGGATCGCTGGGGCGTCGTGGCCGCCGATCCCATCCCCCTCTTTGCCGACGTCTTCCGGGGCCTCATGCAGCTCCACGGCGAGCTCGTCGCCGAGAAGGATCACACGCTCGAGCTGACCAAGAGCCTCATGGCGCGCCGGCAGGAGGTCGCGGAGCTCCAGTCCTACGTGCGGCTGCTGGAGACCCGTCTCGAGGAGGCGGCGCGCGCGCGCCGCCCCGACGTCGAAGGTTGGCGCTGACGCCCCTCCCATGACGCGGATCTCGCTCGCGGCTTGTGCCGCCGTGCTCGCGGCCGCGTCGGCCGCCCGTGCCGCTCCACGCGACGGCGAAGGCAGCATCTCGTTCGCCGGAGGCGTCAGGTCGCCGATCAACGGCGGCTTCCTCGACGAGGCGCGCAGCGACGGCGAAGGGATCTCCGGCGGAGACTTCGGCATCGCGCCGCTCGCCTACCTCACGTTCTCCTACTGGGTCACCGAGAACTTCGACCTCTCGCTGGAGGGCGGCTACTCCTGGGACCGCATCTCCGTGAACGCCGCCAATCCATGGACGGCCAACCAGGAGAACTTGATGGCGGCCCTACGCTACGTCCCCTGGACGGACTGGGACTTCTGGCCGTACGTCGGCGGTGACTTCGGCTACTCGCTCAACCAGCTCAGCGGCACCGCGCTGCCTCACAACGAGGAGGCGGACGGCTACGGGGGCGGCGTCTTCGTGGGCAGCGGCTGGGACCTCACGGCCCACTTCGGGGTGACCGCCGAGCTGCGCTACAACATCATCTCCATCCAGGTGCCCGGGTTCTCGCACGCCTTCGACACCGGCGGCCCCGCGCTGCTGGTCGGCTTCTACTTCACGCTGGGCAAGTCTTCGGAGTCGCTGACGCCGATGACCGCGCCTGGAATTTGATCCGCGCGCGCCGCGTTGCGCCTGACCAGGACCCGTATGTCCCGGAGCCGGAGGCGCGAGATGGAGAAGGAGCAGGCAGGCAGGAGCGAGCAGGCGGCCGAGACCGGCCCCGTGCGGGCGGTGGGCGCTCTGCCCGGCGGCGCCGAGAGGGAGCTCGCGGAGCTGCGGCGCGAGGTGCTCGAGGCGCGCAACCTGGTCATCAAGAGCGACAACCTGCTGCGCGGGCTCCACGCGGAGGTGAAGGCCTTCGGCAAGCGCCAGGAGGAGGCGGAGCGGCGCAGCGTCTTCTCGAGCGCCGTGGCCTATGCGTGCTTCGCGCTGCTCTGCGCGCTCGGCGCGACGGCGGCGGCGCGCGGCTGGGTCGCGTCCGCGCGCGACGACGCCGCCCAGTCCGAACGGCAGGCGGCGGCGGCAGAGGCCTCGGCCGCCAGCCTGAAGACGGAGGTGCGAGCCCGGGAGGCGGCTTCCGAGGCAGCGGCTCGGGCCTATGCCCAGATCGCCGGCGACTCCGCCGGGCGCCTCGACGGCATCGCCGCGCTGGGCAAGCTGGACCGCAAGCTCCTGACCCCGCTCGAGGCGCGTGCGCTCGACGATCGGGCGTCCGAGGCCAGGCAGCAGGCGGCCGCCTCGGCCCTCGACCGCGGCCGAACGGCCTTCCGCCGCAACGACTTCAAGACGGCGGCGGCCGAGCTCGGCCGCTACTTCCAGAGCGCCGATCCGGCCGCGGCGGACGTCCTGGCCAGCCTCGATCTCGGCGTGTCTCTCTGGCAGGAGCGCGAGTTCGAGCCGGCGGCGGCGCAGCTCTCGCGCTTCCTCGCCCTGGGCAAGGGCCTCAAGAACCGCGACTACGCGGCGCTGCTGCTCGGCGAATCGCTCGAGGGCGCGGGCCGTCCGGCGCAGGCCGAGGACGTCTACAAGAGCGGCCTCGCCGAGCACGCCGAGAGCGAGTTCGCGCCGCAGATGCGCCACCGCCTCTACAAGCTCGAGCACCAGGGGCCGCCGTCGGGCACGGCCAAGGCGGGCGCCGGACCGGCCGCACCCTCGGCGGGGTGAGGGAGCGTTGATCGGGGCGGCGCCGGGGCATACTCTCTCGCCCCCGCATGGCCGGACCGTCCGCTCGCGGCATTCACCTCACGCTCCTCTCCCTCTACCTCGCGGTGGCGGCCGTGTTCGTCGGCCTCATCGGCCGCGGCATCACGCTCTCGATCATCGAGGAGATGGGGCTCGGCGCCGGCCAAGCGAGCCGCTGCGGCGCGCGCACCTCGCAGAGCTGCCAGGAGGAGCTCGTCGATCTGCGCCGCGAGCTCGACGTGAAGCTCGCGGAGATCGAGCGGACCGGCGGCAGCCGCGCCGAGCGGCTCTGGGACGAATGGTCGGCGGGCTGGCGGCGCGAGCTCGGGCGCGTGGCCGGCGAGTGCTGCCTCGATCAGACGCCCGTGCCCGAAGGGTTCCGCACGCTGGCCCTCGCCGAGCGCGATCTGCGCCAGCTCGAGGCGCTCTACACCACCCACGTGGTGCAGTACGCGCGCGAGATCGGCGACAAGGCCGAAGCCGTGGACCGCGAGCTGGGGCTCACAGCCCCGGCGCCGCCACCGAGAAGTGCCCCTGCGCGTCCGTGACGCCCGAGGCCACCGGCAGCGCCACCGTGCCGAAGTCCTGCGTGAGGGTCACGAAGTAGAAGGTCAGGTTCGCGCCCGAGACCGGGAAGGCGCCGCCGTCGAGCTCGGCGAAGACGCCGCCCTGGAGCCGGCCGGCGGGGAAGAGAGCGATGTCTCCGAGGCTCACGTCGCCCTCCAGGTCGACGAGCTCGGTCCGGCCGGGCAAGCCGGTCGAGTCGGGAGGCGCGATCTCGAGCAGGTAGCGGCCGGGCGGCAAGACCAGCGCGAACGTGCCGTCGCTCTGCACCTGCACGCTGCCGGCGAGCGCGCCGCTCGCGAGCGTGATGGCTTCCACCTCGCCGCCCGCGATCGGGTTCTCCCCGGTCGGGTCCAGCACCGTGCCGCCGACCTGGAAGCCGCGCGGCAGCGTCAGCGACAGGCTGAAGACGCCGGCGTCGGCGACGGACACGGGCGCCGTCACGGGCGCGAGGCCGAGGCCGGGCGGAGGCGTGGCCGTGACGACGTAGCTCCCGCCGGGCGGCACCGAGAGCGCGAACGCGCCCGTGTCCTGCTCGCTGCCGCTCGCGAGGGTGGTCTCGCGGAAGGAATATCCCCCGGCGCACGCGTTGCCCCCGTCCGCCCCCTGGCAGGCCACCGCGACCTCGGCCGAGGCGAGCGGCGTCCCGCCCTGCTGCAGCACCACGCCCTTGACGGGCACGAGCTGCGCGGGGCCGAGCGGCAGGCGCAGCCCCTCTCCGTCCACGCCCCAGAGCGAGACCGTGGGGCCGCCGGGCACCGGGCCGCCGTCGGGCGGCGGGTCGATGCGCGCGAGCACCGGAATGTCGAAGGTGGGCAGCGACGGATCGTCGGCCGCGGGTCCCACCTCGAGGGTGAAGAGGGCGCAGCCGTTCGAGGGAGGACAGGCGCCGCCGTCGCAGCGCTCGTCGACCGGCGGGGGCGCGCAGCTGCCGCCGTCGCCGCCCGGGGGCGCGAGCACGTACGCGAGCGGCACCGGCAGCGCGAACCCGCCCGGCTGCAGCGAGGCGAGCGACGTGGCGTAGCTCGCGGAGAGCGGCTTGCCGCGGTAGACGCCCTGGGCGCCCTGCACCGTCACCGTGGCCGCCAGCGGGATGCCCGCCGGAGACGTGATGGCGCCGGTCACGGTGAGCACGTCCGCCGGCGAGCCGGGGGGCG
The DNA here is from genome assembly GCA_035508175.1 of Myxococcales bacterium. Taxonomy (GTDB): domain Bacteria; phylum Myxococcota; class Myxococcia; order Myxococcales; family JAKAPL01; genus DATJNL01. The sequence continues at coordinate 4,186 of DATJNL010000247.1, read as the reverse complement.
ATCCCGGCAGCGGCGGGAGCAGCGCCGCGCCCGACACCGTGACGTCGGTGCCCGCGTACGGGGCCGCGCAGGGCACGGCCGTGCTGATCAGGTCGTCGAAGGCCTCGTTCGCCGGCAGCGCGAAGTCGAAGCGGCCGGCGGGGTCGGTCTTGAACTCGAAGGTCCAGTCGAGCAGCGGGATGAAGGGGTGGCCGGTGAACTCGAACGTGACCGGCAGCGCCTCCAGGGGATTGCCCGCCGGCTGGCAGGAGGCGGGGAGGGGGAAGACGCCCTGCCAGGTTTGCGGCGCCGCGAGGTCCAGGGTCAGGCTGAGCTGAGTCCCGTCCAGTCCCTGGTATTCCTCGGGGGCGAGGCCGGGCGTGGTGGGCTGAACGACCGCCGACAGGTTCTGCAGGAGCTGCGACAGCGACTGGCAGGAGCCGGCCACGCAGGCCTGTCCCGCGGGACAGCTCGAGTCCCCCGTGCAGGGCCCCGGCGGCGGCGGCGTGGGCTTGCAGAGCTGGCAGGAGGCGAGCGCCAGGAGGCCGAGGGGCGCCAGGACCCTCACGGCAGCAAGCCCGCGCACGAGGACAGGTCGATGTTCCAGAAGGCGCTCGTGACCGACTTCTGCGGGGCCGCCTCGCGCCAGAAGTTGAGGTCGTTGGGGGTGGGCGCGGCGAAGCCGTCGCTCACGACGATCTCGATGAAGTTGACGGCGGCACTGGAGGATTCGGAGGGCGGGACCAGGAAGGCGAGGTAGTCGCCGAGGTTGATGGCCTGGGAGGCGAGCTGAAACTCCGGCTGCTGTCCGCTCTCGCTCGCGACGGACAGCTGGAAGTCGGTGGTCACGCCCGTGCCCGCGCCCCCGCCTTCGAAGCCGAGGGGCTGGTTGGTCTCGGTCAGCACGTCGGGGTTGCCGTCGTTGAGGAAGAAGCGGGCCGTCAGGGGGTTTCCGCTCGGGTTGGCCACCGTCACGCCGAGGCTGACGGTGCACTGGCCGCCGGTCACGTAGGCCGGCGCCACGCGCTGCAGCGGGTTCGTGGCGAGGATCTCCAGCCCCTGATCCGGGTTGGTCGGCGGCGGCTCCTGCGTGATCGGCTCCGGCAGGACGCAGGCCGCCAGGGCCAGGAGAGACGCGGTGAGGACGCCCGCCCGATGCACCGGGAGAGCTTAAGGGCGAGGAGGCGAAAGGGTCAAATGGAGCGTCGGGCGTCCGACGAAGCTGGTAATCTACGCCCGTGAAGCTCACCGGCGACGAGCAGGGCATCGCGGCCCTCAAGGCGATGTCGCAGAAGGACGGCGAGTACTTGAGGTTCCTGATCCGCGAGGCGCGGAGCAACACCGACCTCTGCACGCGCTTCAAGTCGCCCGAGGGCGTGGCCTACGTCCTCAAGGTGGATCCGAAGACCGGCGACCTGAACGTCGAGCCCGGCTGAAGCGAGCCCCCGAAGCGAGCCCCTCCCGAAGGGGAACGGAGGGCGGCTGAAGCGAGCCCCTCTCCCCCGAAGGGGGAGAGGCTGGGTGAGGGGGCCCCGCGCTACGGGTCGAACTTCACCGCCTGCCCGTTGCCCGCGAGGTACAGCGCGCCGCCGCCGATCACCGGCGTCACCCAGTGCGTGTAGTCGTTCGGGATGGTCAGGCTCGCCACGGTGTCGCCGGTGTCGCCGTCCACCGCGCTGAGGCTCCCGCCGGTGACCCACACCAGCCAGTCGTGGCTGCCGTCGCTGGTGCTCACGATGGGCGAGCCGGTGCCGCCGTGGCTCGAGCACCAGCCCCCGCCGAGCTGCGGCGGATCGCCGGTGATGGCGAAGGCCGCGGTGCTGCCATTGCAAGTGCCGTTGCCGCTGGCGGTGGCGACCACGTACGTGGCTTTCGCCGTGGTGTACGCCGCCATCGAGCCGAAGACCTGCGACGAGGCGCCCGAGAGCTCGGAGAGGCCCGTGGACAGACCGCCCAGGTTCGTCCGGTCGAGCAGGTACGCGTTCGAGGTCTTGCCGATGGCGAAGGCGAGATGGGGGTGCGCGGCCGAGCCCGGGTACTCGAAGAGCACCACGCCCGACGAGCCCAGGTCCGCGTCCTCCGTGTCGTCGCAGTACCAGTCGCAGCCGGAGGGGTCCGACGGCGCGAAGTAGTCGCTGGCCGCGCCGCTGAACACCGGCGGCGTGCCCGCCGCGAGGCGAATCACCGCCTCGCTGTTGGCGTCGTTCCACGCCATGGGGAACGGGCTGTTGGTGTTCCCCGTGGAGACGAACACCGACGCGCCGTCCGTGGCGACTCCCGAGGGGCCCCAGATGCCGCTGCCGCTCTTCGCCGACGTCGCCCAGATGGCCGCGGAGCTGGGCGCGGCCACCGGCACCGCCGCCACCGCGCCGCTGTAATCGCCGCAGTCGCCGTCGAGCCCGCCGAACGGCACGTACAGGACCCCCGACACCAGCGCCAGCGCGCCGCGCTGGTTCTCCCACTTGCTCTGGAACGTTCCCGTGCCGCCGTTGGCGAGGCTCATGGGCAACCCGTCGAGGTCCACCGGCCAGCCCGAGACGGTCTTGCCGTCGTCGAGGTCCAGCGCGAAGAGCTGGTAGTGCGGCTTCTTCGCGACCGGCGTGCCGGCCACGAGGTACAGCACGCGCGCCGCCGGGTCGATCACCGGCGTGCCCGTGATGCCGATGGGCGACACGCTGCCCGCGCAGGTCATGGTGCTCGTGTCGATGGGCGGCACGAGCTGCGCCACCGACCAGATCGTCGCGCCCGTGGCCGCGTCCAGCGCGAAGACCTCGTTGGAATCGGTGGTGACGATGAGCATCGCCTTCGAGGTGGCGCCGTCCGCGAAGTAGAGCGGCTGGCTGAACACCGGCCCCTGCCAGCTCGCGGACTGGAAGGTGGCGTCGAGGTGCAGCCCGCCGTCGGCCACGGCCGCCGCCGTGAACGCCGGATCCTGGGTGACGCCGTTGCGCAGCCCGCCCCCGCCGCGCTGGGCGCCCGGGTAAACCCCGCCGGTGGAGCCGCCGCCACCCGTGCCCCCGGTGGCGTTGCCGGCGCTGCCCCCGTCGCCGCCGCCCTTGCCGCCCGAGCAGGCCGCCAGCGAGACCACCATCGCGAGAATCGTGGCGCGCGTCACCAGATCTACCTCCGTGCGGGCTCGCCAGGCCGGCCTTCCCCTCGAAGAGATTGTCGGTGGGGCGCTCGGTGGCTGTCAATCGAGCCTCCCGCGGCCCGTGCTATTTCCGCGAGCCCGGCAGCAAGGGAGCGTCGGCCCTGCGTGTCATGGGCGCTCGCTTGTGCGGCGCGCCTGCGCCCCCAGGCCGTGCGCGCGCGTCGCACCAGCCCTGGCAATCTGATGGCGTTCGCCGCGATGCGCGCCCACCAGCTTGTGGTCTTGCTCGTTCTCGCAGGATGCGCCAACCCGGCGCCCACGCCGGACGACCCGACCGCCGCGGCGGCCAACTCCGTCGGTCACATCGGCTGCCTCGCCTCAGACATCGCGGTGAGCCACCTGCAGAGAACCGACCAGTCGGTCAACCTCGGCATCTACGTCGGCCCGACGTACACGTGGGAGGCCACCTGCAAGGGCCACACGTACATCTGCGCCGAGCGGCTGTTCGGCTTGGGCCCGGCCAGCGACATCGCCTGCAGCCCGAAGCTACCCTAGTACGTGTGAGCGACGCCCCTCGCGACCCAAGGGTAGAGGCCCGTTGCAAGCTAGCCGTCGAGCTCCTGGAGGTTCCGCGCGCCAATCGCGAACCTCGCGGTATCGGAGGCTACGATGGCGCGGATGCCCCGGTCGATCCGACCGGTCGAGGCAGAAGGCGAGCGCCCGATGGCGAAAAGGGCCGGCCCCTCGCGGAGCCGGCCCTTCCCGTGCTGCCCTTCTTGCTGCGGCTACCCGGCGCTCGAGCCGCTCGCGGTGGAGCCCGGGGTGCTGCCCGCGGGCGCGGTGGCGACCGACGGGGTGTTGAGGGCCGGCGGTGAGGCTGCCGCCGGGGTGCTGCTCGTGCTGCTCCCGCTCACGGGGATGGGCGCCGGTGCGGTGGGCCCGCCCTTGGTCACGCCGACCAGGGGCTGTCCGTCGGGTCCCACCACCACCACGCCGGGGGCACCGGTCACGGTGACCGCGGCCTTCTGCGCCTTGCCCATCGTCCCGCGGGCCAGGCGGGTCTGCTCGGCCTTGGCGGCCGAGGCGGCCTTCTGCGCCGCCGTGCGCGCGGCCTTG
>DATJNL010000246.1:0-10084 GCA_035508175.1 Myxococcales bacterium | reverse complement strand
CCAGGGCGTCGAGCGTCCCATCTACGACTTCGCGAAGCACACGCCCGCGGCCGAGACGGTGCGCGTCGAGCCGGCGCCGGTCGTGGTCATCGAGGGCATCCTGGTGCTCGCGATCGAGCCGGTGCGCCGACTCCTCGACATCAAGATCTTCGTCGACACGGACGACGACGTGCGGGTGCTGCGCCGCATCGAGCGCGACGTGCGCGACCGCGGCCGGACGCTGCAGAGCGTGATCGAGCAGTACTTTCGCACCGTGCGCCCCATGCACCTCGGCTTCGTGGAGCCGAGCAAGCGGTTCGCCGATATCGTGATCCCGCACGGCGGAGGCAACGACGTGGCCATCGAGATGGTCGCGAGTGCCGTGCGCGCGCGGCTGTGACCGGGGGCTCGCGGGCGGGTCGCGGTAGGATGGAGAGCGGAAGGAGGGTACCCTGCCGGTTCTGCTCACGCTGCTCTGCCTCGCCGTCGCGCCGCCTGCCGAGATCGAGGGCGTCGTGGACGGGAGCGCGGGGGAGCCCGTCGCCGAGGCAGAGCTGGTCCTGCAGAGCCCGGCCGGCGTCGCCGTCGAGTCGACGGACACCGACCGGGCGGGACGCTTTCGCATTCCTCCCGTCCCACCGGGCAGCTACGTGCTCGAGGTGCGCGCCCCAGGCTACGCGCCGCTCAGCCACCCGCTCGATCTATCAGGACCCGTCGGAGGACTGGTGCTGGTGCTGCAAGCGCCCGGCGGCGATCGCTACCGCACGACCATCCGGTCGGGTGGGGCACCTCGACCGAGCCGAGGCACGGCCAGCACCAGCGCCGTGAGCCGCGCGGAGATCGAGGCGCTGCCGGGCGGCGACACCGCAGCGGTGAACGAGATCGCGGCCACGCAGCCCGGGGTGACCCCCGACGAGTACGGCGCGGTTCACGTGCGCGGCAACTTCGGCGGGCTGCAGCTGCGAATCGACGACATCCCGCTGCCGCCGGGCATCCAGGACCGCTTGCAACAGCTGCTCGACGCGCAGCTGGTGCGCGAGGTTCGCCTCACGGTGGGCGGGGTTCCGGCGGAAGTGGGAGAGCAGGTGGCCGGCGTGCTGGCCGCCGACCTGCGCCGTCCGGAGGGCGCTCCCACCGGCGAGGCCGAGCTCTCCTACGGCAGCTATGACGATACGGTCGTCCAGGCCAACGTCGGCGGCGGCACCGGGCCGCTCTCGATCCTCGGCTCGGCGAGCTTCCAATCCACCGAACGCGGCCTCGACGCGCCGGCGCCCACCCCTATCCTGCACGACGGCCTGCTCGACGGCCGGGGCCTTCTCAAGATCGACGACCGCCTGGGCTCTCACGACGACCTCGAGCTGCTCGCCCTCTACGCGGAGAGCCACTACGAGGTTCCCATCGACCCGACCGAGCTGCCGCTCTCGCAGCTGCCGGAGGGCCGCCAGCCGGACCAGTACGGCAACACGCCCCCGCAGTTCGTGCCCTACGACGCGAACCCCACGGAGCTGGAGCGCGACGGCTTCGCGGCGCTCGCCTGGCGCCACGACTTCGGCCCGCGGGCTCGCCTCGACGTCGTCCCGTCCTTTCGCTACGAGGAGTCCGACGTCGCCTGCGACACCGCCGGGCAGCTCGGGCCGACGGCCGATCCCGGATCGACCTGCAGCAGCGTCGCCCACCGAGTGCTGCAGGGTGGCGCGCAGATCGACGAGAGCATCGGGATCGGCAAGAGCGACTTCAAGGTCGGCGCAGTGGCCGACTACCGCCACAGCAGCGCCGCCTACAGCGAGTTCTTCCGCGACGACGCCTCGCCGGAAGGGGGCGCAGACCCGAGCCAGACCCTCTCGGGCGAGGACGTCCTGGACATGCTCTTCGCCGGAGTCTACGCGCAGGACACGCTGCGCCTGGGCCGGTGGACGCTCACGCCCGGGCTGCGCCTCGACGCCCAGCAGGCGTCGCTCGAAGGCACGGCCCAATCCACCGTGCTCTGGGGCCCCAGCGCGCGCCTCGGTGCTTCGTATGCGGCGAGCGACGATGTCGTGATCCACGGCTACGTCGCGCAGCTCTGGCAGCCGCCCAGCTTCGACGCGGTGACGGCGGCGCGCGTCCTGGGCCTCGTGCCGGCGGGAGTCGCGGTGCCGCTCGACCTCCAGGGCGAGACCGACTGGGTGGCCGAGCTCGGCGTCTCGGCGCGGGTCATCTCCCAGCTCACGCTCACCGTCACGCCCTGGGGGCGGCTCTCCCAGGACACCCTCGACGATCAGGAGGTCGGCGACACCGCGCTCACCGCCGATTACAACTACCAGCGCGGCCGGGCGCTCGGCGTCGACGTCTCGGCGATCCTGGCCGTGGGCCGGCACCTGCATGCCTTCATGAACGGCACGGTGGAGGTGGCCCAGGGGCAAGGCATCGCCACGGCGACGTACCTGTTCACGCCCCAGCAGCTGGCCGCCACCGGCTGGCAATCGGTCGACAACGCGCAGCTCGTGAGCGGCAACGCGGGCGGTGACTGGTCGCCGGACCGGGGCGCGACACACCTGTCGGGCCTCGTGACCTTCGGGAGCGGGCTGCGCACGGGGCCCACCAACGGGTCCACGCTGCCGGCCTACTGGATCGCGGACGTGACGCTCCGCCACCGCTTCGAGCGCCCGATCCCCTTCGAGGTGGCGATCGACGCGAAGAACCTCTTCGACGAGGTCGTGGCCTACCGCGTCGCTACCGGCAGCCTCGCGGGTAGCGCCTACGGCCCCTTGCGTGAGGTGGACGTGCGCCTCACGGTCTTCTACGGGAGCTGAGGGCTGGGGGTCTTCGGCCGCAACCACCAGCCGCGCTTCCAGCCCTTGACGATCAGATAGGCCCCGCCGAGGGCGGCGAGCGCGGCGAGCTGCGGCACGATCGACGCGAGGCCGGGAACGCGGGCGAAGGCGTGCAGCGCGGAGACCGCGAGCAGGCCGGCCAGCCAGGCGGCGGCGACGTTGTGCTCGCTCCGCAGCGCCCGGGCCGCATCGAAGCGAGCGGCGCCGCCGTCGGACGGCGCCGGGCTCAGACGGGGCCAGAAGCGCGGGACCTCCGCGAGGAAGCGGCGGTAGCGGTCGCCGAAGCGCTCGAGCAGGAAGTCCTCCTCGCTGCGGATGATGAAGTGGTACTCGCCGAAGAAGAAGCCGAGCCCGAGCAGCCAGGCGAGCGGGCTGTCGATCTGCAGGAGGAGCCCGGCGCACAGCAGCAGGTTGCCGAGGTAGAGCGGGTTGCGGGTGAAGCGGTAGGCGCCCTCGGTGTTGAGGGACCCCGCCGACAGCGCGCGCGTGGCGCTGCTCGTGCCTTCGGGGACCACCCCACGGATCCAGGCCCGCAGCGCCTGGCCGAGCAGGCAGAAGAGCAGGCCCAAGGCGAGGCGAACGCCCCGCGCCGCGTCGGCATGCGGATGGCGCAAGCTGACGCCCTCGAGTGCGAGCAACCCCGCGACGACCGGGATCGGCGTCAGGCCGCGCCAGCGGAACAGCCATCGCCCGAGGCGCACGGCGGCAGAGGGAGCGGGCACGGCGGCGCACTCTAGGGGGCCGGCGCGGGTCCGACAAGTCGGGGTTGGGGTGGCCCCCGCCAGGGCAGAACACGCGCGATTCCCTCTGCTTGACAGTGCCAGCAGCGCTCTCCTACGGTCCGCCTGATCGTGAGCGCCAACCCCTTCGAGCCGACGGCGGGCTCCGCCGAGGCCTCCCTCCCACTGTCCGCGCCAGTGCCGCCCGCGGTTGCCGCGCAGCCGCGAGCCGCGGCGCGCGCCTGGGTCGACTGGAAGATCGTCGGGATCGTCACCCTGGTCGGCCTCGCGCTGCGGCTCTGGTACGCGCTGAAGCTCCACCCCGTCGGCCAGTACATCTACTCGGACATGGCGGGCGCCTACCACGAGGCGCAGGGCTTCGCGGATCCGCACCACGTGATGAACCGCTGGGACACGCTCAAGCCCCGCGGCATGGCCTTCTTCGGCGGCTATCTCCTGCGCTGGTTCGGCTCGCACGGCCTCACGGCCTGGGGCACGGCGCAGGCCGTGCTGGGCGCGCTCACCCTGCCGCTCGTCTTCATCGGCGTGCGCCGCTGCTTCGGCCGCCGCGCCGCCCTCGTCGCCACGGCGCTCCTCGCGATCGACTACCTCGCGATCAGCTTCACCGGCTACCTCATGGCCGAGACGTGCCTGATGGCCTTCCTGGCGCTCTCGTTCGCGTGGCTCGATCCGCGCCGCCCCTGGCTCTGCCTGCTGTCGGGCCTCGCGCTCGGCGTCGCATGCATCTTCAAGGCGCAGGCCGCGGTCATGCTGCCGCTCTGGGCTCCCGTGTTCTGGTGGGTCGGCAGGCGCGACATCGAGGCCGGGCCCGAGGGGCTGGCGCTCGGGCCGAAGCGGCCGGGAAGTTGGCTGAGCGCCCCGCGCCTGTCCGCCCTCGCCCTCTCGGCGGGCATGATCGCCGTGACCCTGCCCGAGAGCGTCGCGATCTCCCGGATCTCGCACAAGAAGGCCTTCATCGCCACGTACGGCGGGCAGAACGTCTACGTCGGCCACTGCCACGTGAAGCTCCTCACCTGCGAGGGCGGCCCCGACGGCGCCTTCGACTCGGGCTGCCCCAAGGTCTACGAGCGCAACGAGCCGTGGCCGGACGTCACCATCCAGGCGTCGGCGATGGACTCCGCCGTCTACGTGCGTGAGGGGCTCAAGTGCTACACGCAGTCGGTCGGCTACGCCGCCCTGTGGACCGTGGAGCAGCTCGCCGACGTGTTCGCCGGCTGGCCCGGATCGACGATCGCCCCGTGGCCGGACTGGGCCACCGGCGGTGGCGGCTGGGACCTCACCAGCAACGTCCTCCTGTCGTACGTGCTCGTGCCGCTCGCCTTCCTGTGGTTCTGGCGCCACCGCCGGTCCCTCGGCGCATGGCTCGGGTTCGGCCTGCCCATGGTCTCGATCTGGGGACTCGCGATCCTGTTCTCGGGCGATCCGCGCTACCGCGAGCCCTTCGACTTCTTCATCCTGGGAGCGGCCGGGGCGTGGATCGCGGCGCGCTGGCCGCCGAAGGCACTGCCGACGCCGGCTCCAATCGAGAACCCGGAGCCCCGCGAGCCGCCCTCGCCCACGCTTGCGGAGACGATCACGGGTGGCGCAGCGGAGGCGCCGCCAGCCCCCGCGCCCACGGGAACGCCTACAGCAACCCCGTGAGCCGCGCGATCTCGGCCTCACGCTCGCGGCGGCTCGAGAGGGGCTCGGTCGGGCTCCAGGCCGACTGAACGGCCGGCACGGGCTGGTCTGGCCTCGCGCTGCGGAGGATGGGCAGCGGGGAGGGCGCCGGCGGTGGCGCCGTCTGCACCAGCCGCTCCTTCCAGCGCTTGAGCGCATCGGCGCCTTCACCCGTGACCTGCGCGTTGAGCTCCATCAAGGCAATCGCGTCGGCGAAGTGCGGCGAGCGGATGATGCGGTTGGGCGACCCACGGCGCCTGCGCTCGCCGAGCAGGGCCCGCTGCGCGAGGAGCAGCAGGCGCGTGCCCTCCGCGATGCGGCGCGGCATCCGCGAGACCTTCACCAGATCCGTGAGCAGCTTCTCCACCGGGAACGCGGGCGCGGTCGCGGCGGGGTTGGCCAGGCGCAGCAGCAGCGCCGCGAGCAGCAGCGAGTCGTCGGTGGGGACGCCCCGCCGGATGCGCTGGTCGACTCCGTCCATCAGCGCGAAGAGGCGGGCCGTCTCTTCAGGCCCGCAGGCATCGAGGAACGTGGCCACGGGCGGAAGCAGGAGTCGCAGGATCCCGAACTCGCGCAGCAACTCGAGGGCGCGCCGGCTGGCGCCGCAGCGCAGCAGGCGCAGGGTCTCCTCGAGCACGCGCGCGGGGGCGCAGCGCACCAGATCGCCGGCGTGGGCCCGCAGGGCCTCGGCCGTCGCGGGCTCGATGCCGAAGTCCAGCTTCGCGGCGAAGCGGATCGCCCGCAGCACCCGTACGGGATCTTCCCGGATGCGCACCTCGGGGTTCCCGATCGTCCGGATGACGTGGGCTTCGAGATCGGCCCGCCCACCCACGTAGTCGATGACCTCGCCGAGGCCCACGTCGTAGAAGAGGCCGTTGACGGTGAAGTCGCGCCGCCGCGCATCCTCCTCGGCGGTGCCGAAGACGTTGTCCTCGCTGATCAGGAGATCGCCGTCTGGTACGCCGTCGATGGGCTCGGCGGCGGCAAGGTCGTCCAGGTCGACGCTGCTGCCCTCTGCCTCATCGGTTTCGATGCGGCGGCCTTCGGCCCCCTGGGATCCGATGCCGCCCGCTTCGGCCTCCGCCCGTCGGACGGCAAAGCCGGACAGCTCCGTCGGATTCTTGCGGAAGGTCGCGACCTCGACGATCTTGCGCCCCTTGAAGTAGACGTGCGCGAGCCGGAAGCGTCGGCCGATGAGGCGGCAGTTGCGAAACGCGTTGCGCACTTCCTCGGGGTGCGCCGACGTGGCGATGTCGAAATCCTTGGGCGTCCGGCCGAGGAGGAGATCGCGCACGCAACCGCCGACCAGGTAGGCCTGGTGGCCGCTGCGCCGCAGGTGGCGCAGCACCTTGAGCGCCTCGGGGTCCAGGCGCTCGACGGGGATCTCTGCTTCTGTCGACGAGGTTCCTGCGGCCGAAGGGGTGGGTTCTGGCGTGGCGCCGTCGAGCATCGCGAAGGCCCGCACACTAGGGGGGATCGTCACCTCCGTCAATGGTCCCCGGCCAGCGGGCGCGCGGCCGACTCCGCGAGGGCGGTCAATCGGCGACGGCCGTCACGGAGGCGTGCGACGGTTGTCCCGCCGACCCGGTTGCCGGATAATCGGTTTCAAAGGGAGGTCGGGTGTTCGTGCCTTTCTCGATTGACCGCTGGCTGGCATTCCCCTTCGTCGCCGCCCTCGCGGCCTGCGCCTCGGGCACGTCGGGCCCGGCGCCGACTGTGAGCAGCTCGGCCGGCACGTCGGGCGGCAGGCCTGCCTCGAGCGCCGGCGGCGCCGCTGGCGGCGGGACCTCCGGCGGGTCGAGCGGAGGTGCGTCGACCGGGAGCGGCGATGCCGGCTTCGACGCGGGTTGCACGCCCGGGGACGGCGGCGATTGTCCCTTCTGCGGCGCGGCAAACTTCGTGGTCCGCTGCGGCATCAAGGGCATCGGCGCGACGTGCCCGCGCCATTCTTCCTGCGGCCCGGGCGACGGTTGTCCCTGTGACGAGGGTTACGTGGCCGTTCGCTGCGGCGACGGCGGCGCGTGCACCGACTCGAACCCGTGCCAGGGCTCCGACTGGTGGTGTGCGCCGGTCGAGCCGGGCGGCTGCGGGGCGCTCAACTTCACCGTGCCCTGTCCCGACGGCGGCGGCGGCGTCACGTACTGTCCCACGCACGCGTCCTGCGGAACCGCCGGTTGCAGCGGCTGCCAGGATGGCTACGTCGACGAGAGCTGCGGCGGGGAGGCCTGCGAGGCCCAACCTTGCACGTACCCCGAGTGGTGGTGCGCGCCGCGGCAGGCCGGCCCCTGCGGCCCGCAGAACTTCACCGTCGCCTGCACCGACGGCGACGGCGGCGTCAGCGGCTACTGCCCGACGAACGGGTCATGCGACGGCCAGACGTGTGGCTGTCCGAGCGGTGACGTGCTGGCGAACTGCGCCGACGAGCCCTGTGGCCTCGGCAGCTGCGACGAGGACGAGTTCTGGTGCGCGCCCGCGGGAGGCTGCGGCGCGCTGAACTACACGATCCAGTGCCCCGGGAACTACTACTGTCCCTCGCACAGCCAGTGCGTGGATGGGAACTGCCAGTGCGCGAGCGGTTACGAAGCGTACGACTGCGCGGGCGTGCTCTGCTCCCGAGTCGACGGCGGCTGCCAGGCGCCGGACGTCTGGTGCCTGCAGGACGCCGGTTGACTCACTTCTTCTCGGCCGCCGGCTCCGCCGCCTTCTTGAACGGCTCGATCGTCGCCTGGTACGTCTCGAGATCCCCCGTGGCCTTGAACTCGGCGATGGGGATCTGCACCACGGTGCCGTCGGTCTTGCACCCCATGCCCAGGAGCCGCTTCGGGATGTCGTCGGCGCGATAGGTCTCGTGGGTGAGGTGCTGGCCCACCAGCTCGGCGTACTCCTTCGCGGTGTGGACGACGGTGTTCATCTAACCTTCCTCCAGGGTGGACAGGAACTGGCCCAGTTGCAGGGTCTGGTTGGCAGCGAGGCCCTCGAAGCGCAGCCCCACGCCGGGCACGCGCACCACGAGGTGCTCGATCTTCGGGTGCGGCATGGGCTTCGCCATGCGGCCCTGGCGCACCACCGTGCCCGCGAGCCGCAAGGCGCCGTCGGCGGGGATCTGGAGCTCCACCTCGAGCGGCGTCCCGACCTCGAGGGGCGCCTCGAGCTCGACGAAGGCGCCGCTCGGCGAGATGTCGAGCAGCGTCGCCGCCAGGGGCTCGGTCCCGCTGCGGTGGATCCGCACGGGGGTGGTGGTGCGCTTGCGCGTCTGGGCGGGCTCGGCCATCGAGGCTGCCGACATCATAACCGATGGACGGTCAGGAGGTTCGTGCTCTCGGGCTGGTTCGGGACGCCCGAGGCGATCACGACGGCTTCTCCGCGGCGACAGAGCTTGCGGCCGATGAGCACCTGCGCCACCGAGTGGAGCATCTCGTCGGTGGTGGAGTAGGGCGGGATCACGAAGGGCGTCACGCCCCAGTAGAGTGCCATGCGGCGGAAGGTCTCCTGCAGCGGCGTGAAGGCGATCACGCGCGCGCCGGGGCGGTGCTCGCTGATGAGGCGGGCGGTGCGGCCGGTCTGGGTGCAGGCCACGATGGTGGCGATGCCGAGCTGCTCGGCGGCGGCGACGCAGGCGCGGGCCACGGCGGTGGGGAAGCTGTCGTTCCGGTCGAGGGCGGGCGGGGGCGGGCGGGCGCGGAAGCGCGGGCTGTGCTCCACCTCGGCGATGATGGCGCTCATCGTGCGGACCGCCTCCACCGGGTGCGCGCCGGTGGCGGTCTCCTCGGAGAGCATCACCGCGTCGGCGCCGTCGAGGATGGCGTTGGCGACGTCGGACACCTCGGCGCGGGTGGGACGCAGCGCGTGCACCATCGACTCGAGCATCTCGGTGGCCACGATGCAGAGCTTGCCCTCGTGGGTCGTGCGCTCCACCGTGGTCTTCTGCAGCAGCGGCACGCGCTCCAGCGGCAGCTCGACCCCCAGGTCCCCGCGCGCCACCATCACGCCGTCGGCGGCGGCGGCGATCTCGGTGATGCGATCCACGGCCTGCGGCTTCTCGATCTTGGCGATCAGCGGGATCGACGCGCCGCCGAGCACCTTGCGCAGCGCGTGCACGTCGTCGGCCGAGCGCACGAAGGAGAGGGCGATGAAGTCCACGCCGATCTCGCGGCCGAAGAGCACGTCCTCCACGTCCTTCTCGGTGAGCGCCGGGGCGCTGACGTCGGACTCGGGCAGGTTGATGCCCTTGTTGTCGGACAGCGGGCCACCCACGATCACCCGGCACTTCACGTCGTGCCGGCTCACCGACGTGACCTCGAGCCGCAGGCGGCCGTCGTCGAGGAGCACGGCCTCGCCCTTGCGCACGTCGGCGGGCAGGCCCGCGTACGTGGTCGGGACCACGTTGCCGTGTCCCGTGACGTCGCGGGTGGTGATGGTGATCGCCTGCCCATCCTTGAGCTGCATCTTGCCGCCGCGGACGTGGCCCACGCGGATCTTGGGTCCCTGCAGATCTTGGAGCACCGCCACGGCGCGGCCGGCGCGCTCGGCGGCGCTGCGCACGAGGTTCAGCCGGCGCAGGTGATCCTGGTGCGTGCCGTGCGAGAAGTTGAGCCGCGCCACGTCCATCCCGGCCTCCACGAGCGCCGCGACGGCCTGGGGCGTGCTGGTGGCGGGTCCGAGCGTGCAGACGATGCGGGCTTTGCGGGCGGCGGGGATCACCGTCGCACTTCCTACCATCGGTCGGCCCGCCGCGGAAGGTTTCGTTTAGAGCGTGGGGCCCTCCGGGGCGGGCGGCGTCGCGTCGTGGACCCGCGGGCCGAGCCCGGGCGCGAGCTGCTCGAGCTGCCTCTCCGCGATCCCGCGGGCGTGCACGAGGGTCGGGGTCAGCCATCTGGCCGCGCCGGCCGCCGC
>DATJNL010000245.1:0-3041 GCA_035508175.1 Myxococcales bacterium | reverse complement strand
ACGTGCGGCTGGGGTTCGGCGTCACGATCGGCGAGACCATCCTGGCGAGCTTCGACGGCGAGCTGGGCGGACAGCTGCGCTTCTAGCTTCCGTCGGGATCACCGTCGTAGCCGACGTCCCAGAGCACCAGGCCGTGGCCGGGGGCGCGGGGGCCCCGCCAGCCCCGGGGACTCTCGAAGTCCGCGGCCACGCCCGCGGCGCGGGCCACCGCCGCCCAGACCCAGTTGCGGACGAGGTGCCGCGTGAAGCTGCCGCCGACGAACCGGAAGAGGAGACGGCCCGGGTTCGGCGCCCGCAGCTCCGCGGCGATGAGCTCCGTCTCCTTCGGCCCGGTGGGGCGGGTCGTGAAGCCGGATCGATCCCGCCGGCCGAGCTGGGCTGCGAGGAGCTCGCGCGCCGCCCCGAGGTCCAGCGGGAGCTGCAGCCGGGGCAGGCTCCGCGGATCGGGCACGCTCCAGGCGCCCGAGCACGCCGGGGGGCCGACGCGGACGCGGTACCGGTACTCCTTCCAGCGGGCGCTCGCCCTCGCGTGAAACGAGGGCGGGGCCGGCGTGAGCGAGAGGACGCGCACGCCGCGGGGCAGCGCGGCGTTGAGCGCCGGGACGATCGAGCCGTCGAGGCGGCAGCGGGCGCGGAACGTGACGACCTGGCGCCGCGCCGAGACGCCGGCGTCGGTGCGGGCGGCGGCGGCCAGGGACACGTCGAGGCCGGCGCGGAGCAGGGCGCCGCCCAGGGTCTCCTGCACGGACGCTCGTCCCGGCTGCCGCTGCCAGCCCGCGAACGGCCGGCCGGCGTACGCGAGGAGGAGCTTGTAGGCGAGGCGTTCCACGTCGGGTGGCTCCGGAGTCAAGCGCGCCGGGTGCGAGAGGCCTCTCGACTCCCGAGGGCTTTCGGGTAGCTTATACGTCATGCGCAGGAGGACGGCTCGGTCGGTGAAGGAGGCCGGAGCACATGGCTGAGACGGCGGTCGACCTCGGAACCAGCGGCGGCAAGTGGATGTTCAAGGAGAACGGGATGGTGTTCGGTCCCGTCCCGGCGCGGCTGCTGCTCGACAAGCTCTACAAGGGGGAGATCGGCCCGGACACCGAGGTGGCGCGGGAGGAGGAAGAGAACTTCCGCACGCTGCGCGAGGTCGCCTTCTTCACCGTGCACCTCGCCAAGGCCCAGGCCAAGCTGCGCGTCGAGCAGGAGGAGAGCCGGATCGCCGCAGGCGAGCGGCAGGGCCGCCACCGCCGCGCCGCGACCGCGGTGGCGCTGGTCGTGGCCGCCCTGGCGCTCGCCGGCGGCGGCGCCTACTGGGCCGTGGTGCAGCGCCACCGGCGCCTCGCGCAAGAGGTGGACGAGATCCCCATCACGCCCAATCCCCCCGAGCTGGCGGCCGCCGAGCGCCACGGGACGCGGGACGTCGACTTCCGGCTCCACGGCGCTTCGGCGCCCGCGCCGGCGCACCGGGGCAACCACCGGGCGCCCGTGCCGGGCACCGCCCCGGCGGAGGAGGAGAAGACGACCGCCCAGTACGACAAGGGCTCCATCGTCGGCTCCGAGAACCGGCAGAAAGGGTCGCTCATCCCGTGCATCCGCGAGGAGCTGCACCGCTCCTCCGACTTCCGCGGGGACATCCGCTTCAGCCTGGCGGTGGGCAACGACGGGCACGTGGCCAAGCTCTGGATGGACGATTCCCGCTTCAAGGACGGGCCGTTGCAGGCGTGCTTCTGGAACGCCATGAGCCACTGGCACTTTGCGAGCTACGAGGGCGAGCGGGCCACGCTGTCGGACTCGTTCCACGTCGGCCGATAGCGGCCGTGGCTGCCCCACGCCCGCACCGGCAGCCACCTCGGCCGGACGACGCCCGTCCGGGCGTGCGGGGGTCATGGGTCGGAGCTATATTTGACCGAGCGGAACGTCGAGAAGGTGCAGGAGTTGTGCTGGCGTGGCGGCACCTTGGTGTAGAATGAAACCGTACCCAGGCGCTGGAGGCGCGAGTTGAGCCGGAAGGATCATCCCACCAATCTCTCCTGTTCCTTCTGCGGGAAGGGGCAGCGGGAGGTCCGCAAGCTCATCGCCGGACCCACCGTCTACATCTGCGACGAGTGCATCCGCCTCTGCAACGACATCATCGCGGAGGACAGCGAGAAGGAAGAGTCCCGGCCGCAGGTCCGCCTGCCCACGCCCGTCGAGATCAAGGGCTTCCTCGACGAGTACGTCGTGGGGCAGGAGCAGGCCAAGAAGATCCTCTCCGTCGCCGTCTACAACCACTACAAGCGCATTTACCCCCGCCGGCCGCGCGAGCCGAAGGCGCGCCCGGGCTCGATGCGCCCGCCGCAGGAGGAGGTCGAGCTCTCGAAGAGCAACATCCTGCTCCTCGGGCCGACCGGCTCCGGGAAGACGCTGCTCGCGCAGTCGCTGGCGCGCTTCCTCAACGTGCCCTTCACCATCGCCGACGCGACCTCGCTCACCGAGGCCGGCTACGTGGGCGAGGACGTCGAGAACATCATCCAGAACCTGCTGCACGCGGCCGACTACGACGTGGAGAAGGCCTCGCGCGGCATCGTCTACATCGACGAGATCGACAAGATCGCCCGCAAGGGCGACACGCCGTCGGTGACCCGCGACGTGGGCGGGGAGGGCGTGCAGCAGGCGCTCTTGAAGATCATCGAGGGCACGCGCGCCAACGTCACCCCGCGGGGCGGCAAGAAGTACAACCAGCAGGAGTACATCCAGGTCGACACCGGCCACGTCCTCTTCATCT
The DNA here is from genome assembly GCA_035508175.1 of Myxococcales bacterium. Taxonomy (GTDB): domain Bacteria; phylum Myxococcota; class Myxococcia; order Myxococcales; family JAKAPL01; genus DATJNL01. Next base: position 292 of record DATJNL010000245.1, on the reverse strand, counting down.
GCGGCGGCGCCTTCCACGGCCTCGAGCACACCATCCGGCGCCGCGTGGGCGTGAAGGCGCTCGGCTTCGGCGCCAAGGTCGAGAAGAACGACGACGTGCGCATCGGGCAGATCCTCTCGCTGGTCGAGCCGCAGGACCTCGTGAAGTTCGGGATGATCCCGGAGTTCGTGGGGCGCTTGCCGGTCATCGCGACCCTGTACGACCTGTCCGAGGAAGACCTCGTCACCATCCTCACGCAGCCCAAGAACGCGCTCGTGAAGCAGTACCAGCGCCTGTTCGAGCTCGAGAAGGT